>NZ_JACAPN010000009.1:259166-322482 GCF_013385665.1 Pseudomonas sp. D4002 | reverse complement strand
TGTCGTGTTGTGGGGCAAGAGCGTTTTGCTTACTTTTGCGCTGTTCAAAAGTGAGCCGCTGTAAGAGCGGAACCAATAGATGCCGTTACCGAAATAACGGATATACACACCGTCAAAACAGAGGCACACCCCATGCTCCAGTTGATCCTCGGCGGCGCCCGCTCCGGCAAAAGCCGCCTGGCTGAAAAACTCGCCACCGACAGCGGCCTAAGCGTCACCTACATAGCGACCAGCCAACCCCTGGACGGCGAAATGACCGCACGCGTCGCCCACCACCGCGAGC
This sequence comes from Pseudomonas sp. D4002, assembly GCF_013385665.1. Lineage (NCBI taxonomy): Bacteria > Pseudomonadati > Pseudomonadota > Gammaproteobacteria > Pseudomonadales > Pseudomonadaceae > Pseudomonas > Pseudomonas sp. D4002. The sequence continues at coordinate 322,199 of NZ_JACAPN010000009.1, read as the reverse complement.
GGCGCCCGACCGAATGGGGCCTGATCGAAGAGCCCATCGAACTGGCCCGTGTCCTCAAGGAAAACGCCACCCCGAACCATTGCCTGCTGGTCGACTGCCTGACCTTATGGCTCACCAACCTGCTGATGCTCGAAGACCCCGACCGTCTCAACCACGAGCGCGAGGCCCTGCTACAAACCCTGGCCACCCTCCCGGGAGAAATCATTTTTGTCAGCAACGAGACCGGAATGGGTGTCGTCCCGCTGGGCGAATTGACTCGCCGCTATGTCGATGAAGCCGGTTGGCTGCATCAAGCCTTGGCCGAACGTTGTCAGCGCGTTGTCCTGACCGTCGCCGGCCTGCCCCTGACTTTGAAAGGTACTGCGTAATGACCGACACCTGGTGGCTCAACCCCTGCAAGGCGATCGACCCCCAAGCCCACGAACAAGCCCTGGCCCGTCAGCAGCAACTGACCAAACCCGCCGGCTCCCTCGGCCAGTTGGAAGCCGTGGCCGTCCAACTGGCCGGCCTCCAGGGCCAGGTCAAACCCAGCGTCGACCACCTGTGGATCGCGATCTTTGCCGGCGACCACGGCGTCGTCGCCGAAGGTGTCTCCGCCTTCCCCCAGGAAGTCACTGGCCAGATGCTTCACAACTTCGTCACCGGTGGCGCCGCCATCAGCGTGCTTGCGCGCCAACTCGACGCCAAGCTGGAAGTGGTCGACCTCGGCACCATCACCCCGACGTTGAACCTGCCGGGCGTCCGCCACCTGAATATCGGTCTCGGCACCGCCAACTTCGTCAACGGCCCGGCAATGACCGAAGCCCAGGGCCAACTGGCGCTGCAAGCCGGCCGCGACAGCGTGCACCGCGCTATCACCAGCGGTGCGCAACTGTTTATCGGCGGCGAAATGGGCATTGGCAACACCACCGCCGCCAGTGCCCTGGCCTGCGCGCTGCTGGATTGCCAGGTCAGTGACTTGACCGGCCCCGGCACCGGCCTGAACGCCCAGGGTGTCAGCCATAAGGTCGCCGTCATCGAGCGCGCCCTTGCGCTGCACGCCAGCGACCGCGACGACGCACTGAAAACCCTGTTCAACCTCGGCGGCTTTGAGATTGCCGCACTGGTCGGTGCCTATCTGGCCTGTGCCCAAGAAGGTGTCGTGGTGCTGGTGGACGGTTTTATCTGCACCGTCGCCGCCTTGGTCGCGACGCGCCTGAACCCCGGCTGTCGTGAATGGCTGCTGTTCGGCCACCGCGGTGCCGAGCCCGGCCATCGTCACGTGCTGCAAAGCCTCAACGCCGAGCCTTTGCTGGAACTCGGGCTGCGCCTGGGTGAAGGCAGTGGCGCCGCGCTCGCTGTGCCGTTGCTGCGCCTGGCCTGCGCGCTGCACGGGCAGATGGCGACCTTCGCCGAAGCAGCCGTAGCGGATCGCCCGGCATGACTTTGCGCCTGGACCTGCTGCGCCACGGCGAAACCGAACTGGGCGGCGGCTTGCGCGGCAGCCTGGACGATGCGCTCACGGCCAAGGGCTGGGAGCAGATGCGTGAGGCGGTGGTGGCGCAGGGCCCTTGGGAGCGTCTGGTCAGTTCGCCGCTGCAACGTTGTGCGCGGTTTGCCGAGGAGTTGGGCACGCGCCTGAACCTGCCGGTCACCCTCGAAAAGGATCTGCAGGAACTGCACTTCGGCGCCTGGGAAGGGCAGAGCGCTGCAGCCTTGATGGAAACCGACGCCGACGCGCTGGGCCTGTTCTGGGCTGATCCCTACAGTTTTACGCCGCCGCAGGGCGAGCCGGTTTCGCAGTTCTCCGCGCGTGTTTTGGGGGCTGTCGGCCGCTTGCATCAAGCCTATGCCGGCCAGCGAGTGCTGCTGATCAGCCATGGTGGAGTCATGCGTTTGCTGCTGGCCCAGGCGCGTGGTCTGCCGCGTGAGCAACTGTTGAATGTCGAAGTCGGCCATGGTGGCCTGTTCAGCCTGCAGGTCGAGGCGGATGGCGTATTAAGGGAAGGACGCTGAGCATGTTGCCGTTCTGGATCGCCTTGCAGTTTCTCAGCAGCCTGCCGATTCGCTTGCCGGGCATGCCGCAACCCCAGGAACTGGGGCGTTCGTTGCTGTTTTATCCGGTGGTGGGGCTGCTGTTCGGGCTACTGCTGTGGGGCTTGAACGCCGTGTTGATGGGCGCGCCATTGCTGCTGCACGCCGCGCTGCTCTTGACCGCGTGGGTGTTGCTCAGTGGCGGCCTGCACCTGGACGGCCTGGCCGACAGCGCCGACGCCTGGCTCGGTGGCTTCGGTGACCGCGAGCGCACCCTGACCATCATGAAAGACCCGCGCAGCGGCCCGATCGCGGTGGTCACCCTGGGCCTGGTGTTGCTGCTCAAATTCACCGCGCTGGTGGCATTGATCGAGCAGCACAACGGCGCTGCGCTGATCCTTGCACCGTTGATTGGCCGCGCTTCAATGCTGGCGCTGTTTCTTACCACGCGCTATGTGCGCGCCGGTGGTCTGGGGCAGGCCCTGGCGGATCATTTGCCACGGATCGTCGGCCAACAGGTGCTGATCCTCAGTGGTCTGGCGTGTATCTTGATCGGCGGTTTCAGTGGCGGGATTGCCGTGCTGGTGGCTGCCCTTTGTTTTATCGGCTTGCGCCAATTGATGGTCAATCGCCTCGGCGGCACCACCGGCGACACCGCCGGCGCGCTGTTGGAGCTGCTGGAAGTGGCGGTGTTGATCAGTCTGGTGCTGTAACACTTTCTTGCATTTCATTAATCCCGGGTATATACACGCTCCATGATTGCCTCCCAATGTTTATGCACAAACCTGCGTCGCGCCGCTCGTGGCGTCAGCAGGCATTACGACGGCGCTCTCGACGGCTTCGGGATCAACGTTGCCCAGTATTCTTTGCTGTGTAATCTGCAGCGCCTCGATCAACCGAGCATTTCCAGCCTGGCCGACGCCATGGGCCTGGATCGCAGCACGCTGGGGCGCAACCTGCGGGTGCTGGAAGGCGAGGGCCTGGTGCAGTTGGTGGAGGGCGATGACTTGCGCAACCGCCTGGTCTTGCTGACCGAGGCGGGTATCGAACGGCTCGCCGCCGCATTGCCGGCCTGGGAAGCGGCGCAGCAGAAATTGATTGATAAGTTGGGCGCCGAAAAGCGCGAAACCCTGTTGGCCTTGCTGGATGAACTCGCTTGACGCGAGTTTGTTCGATGATAAGCGGGTATATACCCGCGAACGGAGAATAAGAAATGACCTCGATGTGGCGCACCAGCGGCTGGATCCTTGTGGGGAGTGCGCTGATCCTCGCGTTGTCCCTCGGCGTGCGGCATGGCTTTGGCCTGTTCCTGGCGCCCATGAGTGCCGAATTCGGCTGGGGCCGTGAAACCTTTGCCTTTGCCATCGCCCTGCAAAACCTGATCTGGGGCCTGGCACAGCCGTTTACCGGCGCCTTGGCCGACCGCTTCGGCGCCGCCAAGGTGGTGATGATCGGTGGCGTGCTTTACGCGCTGGGCCTGGTGTTCATGGGCCTTTCGGATTCAGCGTGGTCGTTGTCCCTGAGTGCCGGGTTGCTGATCGGCATTGGCCTGTCGGGTACTTCGTTCTCGGTGATCCTCGGGGTGGTGGGGCGTGCCGTGGCGCCGGAAAAACGCAGCATGGCCATGGGTATCGCCAGCGCCGCCGGCTCGTTCGGCCAGTTCGCCATGTTGCCGGGCACCCTCGGTTTGATCGGCTGGCTTGGCTGGTCCGCCGCGTTGCTGGTGCTGGGCCTGATGGTGGCGCTGATCGTGCCGTTGGTGACCATGCTCAAGGACCGACCGTTGCCTGCGGTGGCTGGCCAGCAGACCTTGCGCGAAGCCTTGGGTGAGGCCTGCTCCCATTCAGGGTTCTGGCTGCTGGCGTTCGGCTTTTTTGTCTGCGGTTTCCAGGTGGTGTTTATCGGCGTGCACTTGCCATCGTACCTGGTGGACCAGCACTTGCCGGCCTCGGTGGGGACGACCGTGCTGGCATTGATCGGCCTGTTCAATATCTTTGGCACCTATACCGCCGGATGGCTCGGCGGGCGCATGTCCAAACCCCGTTTGTTGACCGGTTTGTACCTGCTGCGGGCGGTGGTGATCGTGATCTTCCTGTGGGCGCCGGTGACGCAGACCAGCGCCTACCTGTTCGGCATGGCGATGGGCTTCCTGTGGCTGTCCACGGTGCCACTGACCAACGGCACGGTCGCGACCTTGTTTGGTGTCAGAAACCTTTCCATGCTCGGTGGGATCGTGTTCCTGTTCCATCAACTGGGCTCGTTCCTCGGCGGCTGGTTGGGCGGGGTGGTCTATGATCGAACCGGCAGCTACGATTTGATCTGGCAGGTGGCAATCGTCCTGAGCCTGGTGGCAGCGGCGCTGAACTGGCCGGTGCGCGAGCGCCCGGTGGCACGTTTGCAGGCGAAAATGGGGGTGGCATGAATTCGACCTGGCATTGGCTCGGCGCAGCAGGAGCAGGACTCTTGCTGCTGCTGGCGTGGTGGGGCTGGCAACAGGGCGGCCTGGCATTGATGCAGTTGGGCATGGCGATCTGTTAAGTTCTGTGTCTGAGACTTTTCAAGGACACCTCACATGCAGATGCGCTGGTTCGCAGTACCCGCTCTGATGGTGGCTTTTGGCGGTGTCGCCATGGCTGCCGATTGCCCGCCGTTGCTTGAAGGCCAGTTGCCCAAGCTGCGCGCCAAGGAATCCATCGACCTGTGCCAGCGCTTTGCCGGCAAGCCGCTGCTGATCGTCAACACCGCCAGCTTCTGCGGGTTTGCGCCGCAGTTCAAAGGGCTTGAAGCGTTGTACCAGCGCTACAAGGGCCAGGGGCTGGAAGTGATTGGCGTGCCGTCCGATGACTTCAAGCAGGAAGCCAAGACCGGGGAGGAAACTGCCAAGGTTTGTTACGTTAATTACGGCGTGACCTTCACCATGACCGAACCACAGAAGGTCAAGGGCCCGGACGCGGTGCATCTGTTCAAGATCCTGGCGCAGCAGAGCAGTGCGCCGAAGTGGAATTTCTACAAGTACGTGGTGGACCGCCAGGGCAAGGTGATCGCCAACTTCTCCAGCCTGACCAAGCCGGATAGCCCGGACCTGGTCAAGGCGGTGGAAGACGCGTTGGCCTCCAAACCCTGATCACCGCCCACTAAAAAGCCCCGCCTCTTTTGCAAGAGTGCGGGGCTTTTTTGTGCCGCTTTACATCAGAACTTGTACGTCACGCCCAGGCCGAAACCGTTGGCGCTGTTTTCGTACTTGGCGCTGTAGGAACCCAGTGCGTTGGACTTGTTAACTTTTACCGGCTCTTCCTTCAGGTAGGAATAAGCCAGGTCAACAGTCATGTTATCCATCACGGCATAACCCAGGCCCACACTGAAGATGGTCCGGTCGCCAGTAGGAATACGTGGGGAACGGTCAGTGTTGTTGGTTGGCGACTGGTCGAAAGTCAGGCCGGTACGCAGTACCACTTGCTTGGTGACCTGGTACGAAGTACCAAGGGCGTAGGCCCAGGTGTCGTGCCAGTTCTGAGGTTCAGTGATAGTGCCGATGACCGACGGTGCGAGGAAGCCGTTGGCGCCCGTTACACCCTGGTTCTTGACAGTGATGTCTTTCAGGCGGCTCCAGCGGGTCCAGGTAGCACCGCCATAGAGTTTCCAGGCGTCAGTCAGGTCCTGGGTTACCGACAGGTCGTAAGACTCTGGCGTGTCGATGCTCAGCGAGGCGTCGTAGCGGCCACTGCCAATGGCACCGGCAGTCGGGGCAGGCGCTGTCACCTCGGTGTGGCCGTCAAGCTTGTAGCTGACCTTGGAGTGGTAGGTCAGGCCGACGCGCGTGGTATCGGTGGCCTGTACCAGTACGCCGACGTTGAAACCAATGGCGGTATCGTCGCCCTTGATCGTGACGTTGGTCGAAGGCACGGCAGGGTTCAGGGTCAGTTCGGACTCCAGCTTGCCGGAGATCCGGTTGATGGTAGGACCGAAACCGATGGAAACCCGGTCGTTGAATGCGTAGCTGACCGTTGGCTGCAGAGTGATTACAGATACTTTGCTGTAGCTGCCGAACCCGCTGCCCTGGAAGCCGCGTTCGTAATCAGTCACCAGGCCGAACGGTGCGTAAACACCAAAGCCGACAGCCCACTGATCGTTGAGTTTGTTGGTGTAGAAGCCGAACGGTACGCCGGTGAAGGGCACCATGTCGCCTTTGTTGGTGCCCCTGGAACGGCCGCCGGCATCTTTGATGTCGGTCGAGGCATCGATGGCTGCAACACCACCCGTGATTTGCTGGCCTTCAAGGCGAGCCATACCGGCAGGGTTGCCATAAACAGTGCTTGCGTTATCGGCAGATGAAGAACGTCCCGCAAAACCGGTACCCATCCCGGCAACGTCTTGTTCGTTGAGGGCGAAGCCGCTCGCGAACACGTGGGAGGATGCCATTGCAACGGCGAGGCTAAGTGTCGTCTTGAGCATTACTTTTTTCATTATTAGAACTCCGTGGTGATCACCGCTGCGGAAAGTAACAATAAATTTATGTTTGCGCTATAGGCTCAAACACAGGAGATAGAGCGGTTTTGTAGGACAATCCGACCAAAATCAACGTTTTTAGCCGAATCTTGCAAATCGCCCGGTCAACAGGCGACGTGATTCATGGGTGAAACACAGGTTTGCCAGGCCTGGGTGAAATCCCGGAGCCGGCCTTGAGGGTGAAATATTTCTTTCCAGATACGTGCCATCGCCAATACGTCGTCGGCCGGTGGCAGGTTTGGGCGGTGTTGTTCCACCAGCAGCCAGGCAATGGCGGTGGCGTAACGCAGGTTGACCGTCAGCTCAAGCTGCGGCCCGCTGAGGAAGGCATGCTGGCTGGCGAGTCCGCGTACCAGGCTGGCGCGCTCGGGGTCCAGCGCCAGGTAGTTATCCCACAGCGCGCGATGGCGCGGCTCGGTGATGCTGTAGAGGCCATGGCCGCGGCGGTCGTGCAGGGCTGAGCCGAGCGCCGACTGGCTGGCGGCGATGCCCAGCAGCAGGGATTCAGCCGTCTGGTTATGGCGACCCAGGTAAAGCAGGGTGGGCCGGATCACATAACGACACAATTCGCTGGCGGCGATGCCCATAAATGCCTCAATCCATGAAATTAATCGGCGATACCTGAGCGAGGGCTTGGCAGCGGTGAATCGGATCTCAGGTCCGCCGGAAGCGGATCATGCCGCTTGAGTTGAAGTGTAGTGTCATATTTACGATGTAAAGGACTGTTTTTAAAATATTTTCATCATTTAGTTATATCGTTTATATCAATTTAAACTTAGCGCGCCTGAATTTCAGGCAATAAAAAACCCCGGGTTTTAACCGGGGTTTTTGTGTTTCAGCGATTCGGGTCGATCAGGCAACCAGTGCCTGGCGAGTACGATCGATCACGGCCTGCAGCGGTTCTGCGCTGGAGTATTGATCGGGGTACAGGCGTTCGCTGTGACGAGCGATGCCGTGTTCGTTGACCAGGGTAAAGCTGAAGCAGCCTTTGCGAGCGGCCATGATCAGGCAGTTCATTGGTGCAAAAGCGTTGGTGAGGGTGCGAATGGCATCCTGAGTGTGGATTTGAGTGGACATATTATTGGTGTTCCTACAAATGACACGGTTAAGAACCGTGCAACGTTAAAACGTTCCAGTGACGTTGATCACCATTGATCGAACGAAGAACCCGACTGGAACAAAGCAGCCAGTTTGAAGCGCTATTAAGTTGGCGCGCTTGGGCTGGCAGGTAGGTACTTAGGAGGGCAGGCAACACAACAGGGGCAAAGGTTCTGGGCCCGGGGTGAAGATCCTGATCAATTTGCAGGTTGGTTCTTTCAGAGTATGGAAACTTCGCGACACCCTTTGCATTGTTCAAAGGCCGTGTCGTCGCAAGTGATACCTGGAAACCATCGAGGTGGTCGATCCCTTTTTGTCGGCGGTGCCGTGAGGGAGTTGTTCGACCAGAATTGACTTTCAGCTTGGTACTAACGCCGCGGATAGTAACGGATTGAAACGATGAAAGGAAGTGTGATAGGCAAAAAACTTTTCGGGTTCTGGGCCTGCGGTAACATTCCTTAGCCGCTGCCTGAGCAAAAAACGCGGTTGATATAACCGGCGAGTGGGTAGTTGTGCACATTGGTGGCGCCCTGTGTAACTGAACTGACATACGCCCCGCAAAGCGCCCGGGTGCCTGCAACTAAAATTTAAGTCAATGAAAAATCGAGCTTTTTTTTATTGGTGAAAAAATCGTCAGTTTGACTGCGGCCCCCGTTCCATGGGCCTTTGCGGGACTTACAGAACGGTTGTCCACTGAGTTATCCACAGCTTCTGTGGATTGTCCCAAGCGCTTGCTCTAGAACGGGCGTGCAGGCTTTTTTCAGCTTTACCTGTACGAAAAAAAGAGTAGAGTGGCGCGCCTTCCGTTCTGTCCCACAGTGCTTTATGAAGTTTCGCTCAGTATCACCTTCTGTTACCGACAGCCCTCAGGTTGTTACCGCACCCAAGCGTTTTTCCCTGAAAGTTGCCTTGTGGTTGCTCGACAGCCCGCGCCTGGGCCACAGCCCCAACGTCAAGCACTTCGCCGGGCATTTGCTCAAGCAACCCGCTCGTGCTGGCGTAGTAGTGGCGCAAAGCCGTCTGGGCCAGTTGATGTGCCGCGAGTGCGGCAATGCCCGCGACCGCCGTATCGGCCACGAACTGCTGCGCCAGGCCGCCCGCGCCGGTGACCGCATCGCCCAGCGTGAACTGGGCCAGATCGAAGACTGAGCTGTCCTCAATGCGCTGGCTTGGTTAACCTTCTTCTTTTCGGGTGACGGCAGGAATCGCTATGGCTTTTGACTGGACCAGTGTTGTGCTGGGTCTCGCCGCTGCTGGGTTGCCGCTGTTGGGGCTGTGCTGGCAGATTCAGCGCCGACTGAGCGCGCGAATGGCCGGCTGGGAATTGCTCGAAGAGCGCCTGGCCACCGCACAAATGGCCCAGGAAGGGCTCGCCGCGCAGTTGGACGCCAGCCGTGACGAAATCAGCGACCTGAGCCAGGCCAACGCTGCCAAACAGGCTGATTTGGCCGCCGTGCGCCGGGAAGTCGAACTGCTGCAGATCGACCGTGACAACGCCCGCGACGCCGCCCACGCCTGGAACCTCGACCGTTCCGCCAAGGAAACCGAATTGCGCCGCCTGGATGCCTTGTCCGCGTCCCTGCGCGCCGAACTTCGCGAGCAACAGGAAAGCCATCAGCAACGCCTCAGTGACCTGCAAGGTTCCCGTGATGAGCTGCGCGCGCAGTTCGCTGAACTCGCCGGGAAGATCTTCGACGAGCGCGAGCAACGCTTCGCCGAAACCAGCCAGCAGCGCCTCGGCCAATTGCTCGACCCGCTCAAGGAGCGCATCCAGTCGTTCGAAAAGCGCGTCGAAGAAAGCTACCAGAGCGAAGCCCGCGAGCGGTTCTCCCTGGCCAAGGAGCTGGAGCGCCTGCAACAGCTGAACCTGCGCCTGTCCGATGAAGCCACCAACCTGACCCGCGCCCTCAAGGGCCAGAAAACCCAGGGCAACTGGGGCGAGTTGATCCTGGAGCGGGTGCTGGAACATGCCGGTCTGGAAAAGGGCCGCGAGTACCAGACCCAGGTCAACCTCAAGGGCCCGGACGGCGAACGCTTCCAGCCCGACGTGTTGATCATGCTGCCGGGGGACAAGCAGGTAGTGGTGGACTCCAAGGTCAGCCTGACCGCCTATCAACAGTACGTCGCCGAGGACGACCAGGCGATCGGCCAGGCAGCCCTCAAGCAGCACGTACTGTCCTTGCGCAACCACGTCAAAGGCCTGGCCGGCAAGGACTACAAACGTCTGGAAGGCCTGCACAGCCTGGATTTCGTGCTGCTGTTCGTGCCCATTGAAGCCGCATTTTCGGCGGCGCTTCAAGCCGAGCCGAACCTGTTCCAGGAAGCCTTCGACCGCAACATCGTGATTGTCAGCCCGACCACGTTGTTGGCCACCTTGCGGGTGATCGACAGCCTGTGGAAACAGGAACGGCAAAGCCAGAACGCCCGGGAAATTGCCGAGCGCGCCGGTTGGCTGTACGACAAGTTCGTGCTGTTTATCCAGGACCTGGACGAGGTAGGCAACCGCCTGCAGCAGCTGGATAAAGCCTACAGTGCAGCGCGCAACAAGCTGACCGACGGACGCGGAAACCTGGTGAGCCGTACCGAGCAACTGAAGCTGCTCGGCGCCCGCGCCAGCAAAAGCCTGCCGGCCGACTTGCTGGAACGGGCGATGACCGATGAAGACGGCGTGGCGCAGTTGCCAGAATAGTCACCGGTCTCTGTGGGAGCTGGCTTGCCTGCGATGCAGACACCTCGTTCCTCCAGATACACCGAGGCGATGCCATCGCAGGCAAGCCAGCTCCCACATGGGCTAAAGCGGCAGGTGCCGGCTCAACAAGGCCCGCAACGCCGCCGGCTTCACCGGCTTGGCCAGGTAATCCAACCCTGCCGCATGCACCTGGGCCACCATCTCCGGCCGCCCGTCGGCACTGATCACCACACCCGGAATCGGCTCTGCCAGTTGTGCCCGCAGCCAGCCCATCAACTCGGTGCCGGTCTCGCCGTGGTCGAGGTGGTAATCCACCAGGGCCAGTTGCGGCCGCACACCCTCGGCCAGCAACGCGGCACATTGCGCCTGGTCGCGGGCGGTCCAGACTTCACAGCCCCAGCGCGTGAGCAAACTGCGCATGCCGATCAGGATGCTTTCTTCGTTATCCACACACAGCACCTGTGCACCGCTCAACGGCTGGCCGCTTTCCTGCGCCGGCTTGGCAGGCGCGCTGACCTGAGTGCGCGCCAACGGCACACGCACGCTGAACACGCTGCCCTTGCCCGGCCATGAACGCACGCTCAAGCGGTGCCCGAGCACGCGGCACAGGCCATCGGCAATCGCCAGGCCCAGTCCCAGGCCTTTCTCGGCACGGGTCTGGTGACTGTCCAGGCGTTTGAATTCCTCGAAGATGACTTTTTGCTTGTCCTGGGGAATCCCGGGACCACGGTCCCATACTTCCAGGCACAACTCGCCGCGACGGCGCCGCACACCCAATAGCACCGGCCCGTCGGCATACCGGAACGCGTTGGTGAGGAAATTCTGCAACACCCGCCGCAGCAATTTGATGTCGCTGTCGACCCGCAAACGGCTGCCCCGCAGGCGGAAGCGCAAACCCTGCTCCTGAGCCAGAGCCTTGAACTCGGCGCCTAGCGTATCGAACAGTTCATTGAGCACGAAGGGCTGGCGCTGCGGATTGATCTTGCCGTTTTCCAGGCGGGAAATATCCAGCAGATCGCTGATCAGGTCTTCCGCCGAACGCAACGAGCTGTCCAGATGCTGCACCAACTGCCGGGCATCCGGCGACATGCCGTCGTTCTGGTGGGAGAGGGCGGCAGAGAACAGCCTTGCGGCGTTCAACGGTTGCATCAAGTCGTGACTGACCGCTGCGAGGAACCGGGTTTTCGACTGGCTGGCGGTCTCGGCCACGCCCTTGGCATCGGTCAGCGCGACGTTGAGTTGCGACAGTTCGTGGGTTCGCTCGGTCACCCGCTGTTCCAGGCCTTCATTGGCCTCGGTCAACGCCTGCTCGGCTTCGCGGAACGCGGTGATGTCGGTGAAGCTCATCACAAACCCGCCACCCGGCATCGGGTTGCCGATCAGTTCGATCACCCGGCCATTGGGAAACAGCCGCTCGGAGGTATGCGCACGGCCCTGGCGCATCCAGTGCAGGCGGCGCGCCACGTGCACTTCGGCCTCGCCCGGGCCGCACAGCCCGCGCTCGGCGTTGTAGCGAATGATGTCGGCTATCGGCCGGCCCACACTGATCAGGCCTTCGGGGTAATTGAACAGCTCCAGGTACCGCCGGTTCCACGCCACCAGCCGCAGGGACTGGTCGACCACGCTGATGCCCTGGGTGATGTTTTCGATGGCGCCTTGCAGCAGTGCCCGGTTGAACTGCAGCACTTCCGACGCTTCGTCGGCGATGCGAACTACGTCCTCCAACTGCATTTCCCGGCCTTCAATGGCGGCTTTCACCACCGCCCGGGTCGACGACGCACCGAGCACGCCGGCCAACAGGCGTTCGGTGTGGGCAATCCAGTCATTGTCAGCGTTCTGGTTGGGGTTAAACCCTTTGCCTTGGCGATAGGCGAAGCGCACAAAACTCTGGTGCGCCCGTTCTTCACCGACAAACCGCGCTGCGAGGCTGAGCAAATCATTGATCTGCACCGAAAGCATTGAGCGGGCGCTGGCCCGCTGGCTGATTTCCTGGCCAATAAAACGCCCGGCCTGCCAATGTTCCGACACGCGCGTGCGGGACAGCATTGAGACCCACACAAACAGTGTGAAGTTACCCGCCAGGGAAAATACGGTGCCCAGCGTCAGAGAAGTTACAGACAAGCCCAGCGGGTGCGAATGCAGCCACGTCATGCCCGGGAAAAGGCTGAACGACCAGCCGAGACTTTTCGCGGTGACCGGCAGGACCAAGGTGTAGAACCACAGGAACGTACCCGCCGCCAATCCGGCAAACACGCCGCGCCGGTTGGCCTGTTTCCAGTACAGCGCACCCAGCATCGCCGGTGCCAGCTGGGTCACGGCGGCGAACGCAATCTGGCCAATGGTTGCAAGGCTGGCGGAGGACCCCAGCAGCCGGTAACTGACGTAAGCCAGCAGCAGGATGATGACAATGCTCACCCGGCGTACCGACAGCATCCAGTGACGGAACACTTCGAACGGCCGCTCGGCACTGGAACGGCGCAGCAGCCAAGGCAGCAGCATGTCGTTGGAGACCATGGTCGACAGGGCGATGCTCGCGACGATCACCATGCCCGTAGCCGCCGAGGCGCCGCCGATAAACGCCAGCACGGCGAGCGCCGGATGGGCTTCGGCCAACGGCAGGCTGATCACGTAGGAATCCGGCAATACCGAACCCGGCAGCAGCATCTTCCCGCCGAGGGCAATCGGGATCACAAACAGGGCGGCCAGGATCAGATAGGCCGGGAATACCCACTTGGCCAGGCGCAGGTCCTGGGGGTCGATATTTTCCACCACGGTGACATGGAATTGCCGGGGCAGGCAGATGATCGCCATCATCGCGACGCCGGTCTGCACCACCATCGAGGGCCAGTTGACGGTCTCTTTCCAGTATTCCTCCAGCCGTGGCGCGAGCATCGCCTGGCTGAACAAATCGTCGAAACCGTCGTACAGGCCGTAGGTCACAAACGCACCGACGGCGAGAAACGCGAACAGCTTGACCAAGGATTCAAAGGCAATCGCCAGCACCATGCCGCGGTGGTGTTCCGTGGCGTCCAGGTTGCGAGTACCGAACACAATGGTGAACAACGCCAATACCAGCGACACGATCAGCGCCGTGTCCTGGGAGCGGGTGCCGGTAGTGTCGGCGCTGGCGCCGATCAGCAGGTTCACCCCCAGCACGATGCCTTTGAGTTGCAAGGCTATATAAGGCAGGACGCCCACCAGGCAGATCAGCGCCACCACCACCGCGAGGGATTGGGATTTGCCGTAACGGGCGGCGATAAAGTCGGCGATGGAGGTGATGTTTTCCTGCTTGCTGATCAGCACCATCTTCTGCAGGACCCACGGCGCGAGCACCAACAGCAGCACCGGTCCCAGGTAGATCGGTAAAAACGCCCACAACTGTTCGGCTGCCTGGCCTACAGCACCAAAGAATGTCCAACTGGTGCAATACACCGCCAGCGACAGGCTGTACACCCAGGCACGCATCCGCGGCGGCAGCGGCGCATGGCGACGGTCACCGTAAAAGGCGATGGCAAACATAATGGCCATATAGGCCAGGGCAACGGCGGCGATCAGCCCGCTGGACAGCGTCATGAGAACTCCAGACATAAGAACGCCCGGGCATTCCCGGCCCGGGCGAACAGTCTCGCATGATGCTTGGCGTTAGTCAGTGTCGACCAAGGTCGGAGCGTGGTGTGATGTCGCAGCGTTGGTTCAGGCGCCGAAACCGCCGTCGATGGTCAGGCTGGCGCCGGTGATGTAGCCGGCCTCAGGGCCTGCCAGATAGGCGACGAAACTGGCGATCTCTTCTACATGGCCATAACGGCCCACGGCCATGAAGCCGATCAGGCTTTCGGCGAAATCACCGCTTGCCGGGTTCATGTCGGTGTCCACCGGGCCTGGCTGCACGTTATTGATGGTGATGCCCCGTGGGCCCAGGTCGCGGGCCAGGCCTTTGGTCAGGCCGACCAGCGCCGATTTGCTCATGGCGTACGGGCCGCCACCGGCAAACGGCATGCGATCGGCATTGGTGCTGCCGATGTTGATGATGCGGCCACCTTCGCCCATGTGCCGCGCGGCTTCCTGGGTGGCGACAAATACGCTGCGTACGTTGATGGCGAGGGTGCGGTCGAAGTCTTCCAGCTTGAAATCTTCCAGCGGGCCGACGGCCAGCACGCCTGCGTTGTTGACCAGGATATCCAGGCGCCCGAAGGCTTCGACGGTGGCGTTGACGGCGCTGCGGATGGCGGCTGCGTCGGCGCTGTCAGCGTGGATCGCCAGGGCTTTGCCGCCTTCGCTGATCACGCTGTTCTGCAATGCTTCGGCCTTGGCGGCCGAGCTGACATAGGTGAACGCGACGGCTGCGCCTTGGGCGGCCAGGCGCTTGACGATGGCGGCGCCGATACCGCGAGAACCGCCCTGGATCAAGGCGACTTTGCCGCTGAGGTTCTGTGTGGTCATGTCGATCTCCAAAAGGTGTGTTGAGGTTGGAGTCGAGTATCGACCTCACCCGGCGCGCCCGGTAGACCGTGATTGCTATAGTCTGTGTAAACCAAAAGTTTAGAGTGGGGCGATATGGAAAGCTTTGGCAGTATCGAATGCTTCGTGCGCAGCGCCGAAGGCGGCAGTTTTGCCGAAGCTGCCCGGCACCTGAGCCTGACCCCGGCGGCCGTGGGCAAAAGTGTGGCCAAGCTGGAGGCGCGCCTGGGTGTGAGGCTGTTCCAGCGCAGTACCCGGCGCCTGACGCTGACTGAGGCCGGCAAGCTCTTCCTCGAAGAAGTCAGCGGCAGCCTCACCACCATTCAAAACGCCGTGGCTAACCTGGCCAGTGCCGAAGGGCGGCCAGTGGGCACGCTGAAAGTGAGCATGGGCACGGTGTTCGGCAACCGTTATGTGGTGCCGTTGCTGGGGGAGTTTCTAAAGCGCTTTCCTGATATCAACCCCGACTGGCATTTTGATAACCGCCAGGTGGACCTGATCGGCCAGGGCTTCGATGCCGCGATCGGCGGTGGTTTTGAGCTGCCCCAGGGCGTGGTCGCGCGCAAGCTGGCGCCGGCGCACCGGATCCTGCTGGCCTCACCGGAATACCTCGCCAAACGCAAGCCGGTGGTCGTGCCCGAGGACTTGTCTGTGTGCAACGGCATCCTGATCCGCTCACCGCAAACCGGCCGCGTGCGTTCGTGGCAACTCACCCACCGCACGCGCGAACAACGCCCGCTGGTGCTCAAGCCGCGCATGACCATGAGCGACTCGGGCGCTGCCTGCTGCGCCAGTGCCCAGGGCCTGGGGATTGCGCTGGTCAGCATGCCGATGGCGGTGCCGTATCTGGACAGCGGCCAACTGGTGCGAGTGCTGCCCGACTGGTACGTCGACGACGGCAACATCTCGCTGTACTACGCCGAACACAAGCTGCTGCCCGGCAAGACCCGGGCGTTTGTGGATTTCATCCTGGAGCAGTTTGTCGAACGCGAGTTGGGGCGGCGGTTCAGCGCCATTTGATCCTTGTGGGGATCAAAGTGTGGGAGCGGGCTTGCTCGCGAAGGCGGTGTGACAGTCACCACATGCATCGACTGATCCACCGCTTTCGCGAGCAAGCCCGCTCCCACATTTTGGATCTTCAATGTCCGAACTTTCCGGGCCAGCCGATCACTTTCTTCGGCCTCGGCGTCGCATACGTGCGTATCTTCGAGGTCGACAGCCCCAACCGCACCAGGCCTTCGGCAATGGTGACCGCCGAGGTCACACCGTCCACCACCGGCACACCCGTGCGGTAGCGAATCTGCTCATCCAGCCCGGCCATGCCGCCGCAGCCCAGGCAGATCACTTCGGCCTTGTCTTCGCTGATCGCCAATTCAGCCTGGCGCACGATGGCCTCCATGGCCCGCAGCGGGTCTTCCTCCAGTTCCAATACCGCCATGCCGCTGGCCCGTACCGACGCGCACCGCTGATATAAGCCGGCCAGTTTCAGCCGGTCCTCGATCAGCGGCACGGTGCGGTCCAGAGTCGTCACCACGGAGTAGGCATGTCCGAGGAACATCGCGGTGCTGGCGGCCGCTTCGGTGATGTCCACCACCGGCACGTTGAGCAACTCCTGCAAGCCTTCGCGGCCATGTTCGCCGTAGCCGGCCTGGATTACCGCATCGAACGGCTGGTCGTAAGCCATCACCCGGTCCATCACCGCGATGGCCGCCAGGTAGCTTTCGAAATTGCCTTCCACCGATTCGGCACCGAAAAACGGAGTCAGGCCGACGATCTCGGTGCCGGGGGACGCCACCGCCCGTGCCTGTTTGGCGATGGCCTCGGTGATGGACTCGGTGGTGTTGACGTTGACCACAAGGATGCGCATGGAATGTCCTTACTTAATGACTGACGTTATCGACTGCAATGCTTTCGCCGCTCACATCGGCGTAGTACGGCTGGCGCTTGGCGAACAGCAGGTACAGCAGCCCTGCAATACCGGCGCCAATCAGCCAGGAGAAGGGCGAGACGAGGGCGAAACCGGGCAGCAGGGCCAGGAGAATGGCGATCACCGCGGCAGGAATGAAGGCCGCCACGGCGCGCAAATTGATCCCGCGGCTGTAGTAATAAGCGCCATTCGGGTCTTCGCTATACAGCTGCGGCACGTCCACCTGGCTTTTGCGGATCAACCAGTAGTCGACCATGATCACCCCGTACAACGGCCCCAGCAGTGCGCCCAGCCCTGAGAGGAAATACACGATCACCAGCGGGCTGTTGTAGAGGTTCCACGGCAGGATCAACACCGCCACGGTGGCGCTGATCAGCCCGGCGCGGCGGAAGTTCAGGTACTTGGGCGCCAGGTTGCTCAGCACAAAGGCCGGCGCGACGAAGTTGGCCATGATGTTCACCGCCACGGTCACAATCAGGAACGCCAGGCAGCCCAGCACCAGGAAGAATGTGTTGGGTATCGCCGCAATGATTTCCGTAGGGCTCTCGATCACCCGGCCATTGAGGTGGAACTGCCCGCCGCACAGCAGCACGGTGATGGCCGCGAACACCAGGATATTCACCGGCAGGCCCCAGAAGTTGCCGACCTTGATGGTCTTGCGGCACGGCGAGGAGCGGGCGAAGTCGCAGAAATTCAGGATCAGCGTGCCGTAGATCGCCAGCCACAGCGCGCCGCCGGCAAAGATATTGCGCCACATCTCACCACCGGTCAGCGGCTCGCGGATCGACCAGGCGATCTGGCCGCCGGCCTGGAAATACATCCAGCCGGCCAGGGACGCTACTGTCAGCAGAATCACCGGCCCGGCGAAGGCTTCATAGCGGCGCACCATCTCCATCCCATAGGCGAGGATGGCGAGCTGCACAAACCAGATCGCCACAAAACACGCCCAGCCCAGGGTGGACAGGCCGAGGATCGAGTTGTGGTCGTAGTCGGCAAAACCTGGATGAACCGCTGTCAATAGCACGCGGAAAACCACCGAGGCCAGGTAGGTCTGTATCCCGAACCAGGCAATCGCGATCACCGCACGAATCAGTGCCGGGATCTGCGCACCATGGATGCCAAAACTGATGCGGCTGATCACTGGAAACGGTACGCCGGTCTTCTGCCCCATATAGCCCGACAGGTTCATGAAGAAGTACACCAGCGCCGCGCCGATCCCCAGGGACAGCAGAATCTGCCAGCCACCCAGGCCCAGCGCATACAGGCCGATGGCGAAGGAGTAGTTGGCGATGTTGTGCACATCGTTGGTCCACAAGGCAAAGATGCTGTAGCGGCCCCAGCGCCGGCCTTCGGCCTTGGTAGGCGCCAGGTCCTTGTTGTGCAGGCGCGGGCTGAGGACCAACGGGCCGGGGCTCGTGGCCTCGGGGTTCAGGGTGGAGGAGGGCAGATCCAGTGCGATGTTATTGGAGAGACTTGTACGCATTCCGGCAGGCTCCTGGACATCAGCAGGAGAGCGGCTGATGTCAAAGTGTATGTATCTTTTTTATTAATTGTATACAAAGTGTGTTTTGCCTTAAGCCACATGCGTGCCAGATTTTCGCCGGGTGAAATACACGGCGATTTGGTTTTTAGCGTGATTGGAAATAACAGACTGAATTTAAAGCGATATAAATTGACCGTTTGAACAGCTATTTATTTTGTAGCGCAGAGAGGGGCGGGGATTTTAGAAGAGGTGTGACGAGGGAGGATGTAACTTTTCGGTGCAGGATCTTATAAGTGCACACAAAAATGGCACCGATGGTGACATTTCTGTGTACAGGATTCTGGCTAAGGCGTTACGCCTTGCTGATGATGTTCCCGGCGTGCAACCCGCATTCTTTTTGGGTTGCTTCTTCCCACCACCAACGGCCTTCGCGTTCGTGCTGGTTCGGCAGTACCGGACGGGTGCACGGCTCACAGCCGATGCTGATAAAACCGCGCTCGTGCAGGCTGTTGTACGGCAACTCCAGCATGCGGATGTAACCCCATACTTCCTCACTGGTCATCTGCGCCAGCGGGTTGAACTTGTACAGGGTGCGTTCCGGGGTGGAAAAAGCCGTATCGATTTCCAGCGCGGCCACCTGGCTGCGGGTGCCGGGGCTCTGGTCGCGGCGCTGGCCGGTGGCCCAGGCGCTCACACCGGACAGCTTGCGGCGCAGCGGTTCGATCTTGCGCACGCCACAGCACTCGCCATGGCCGTCCTTGTAGAAACTGAACAGGCCCTTTTCCTTGACGAAGGGTTCCAGCTTGCTCTGGTCCGGCGAGATCAGTTCGATGTCGATCTTGTAGAACTCACGCACCTGCTCGATAAACCGGTAGGTCTCCGGGTGCAGGCGACCGGTGTCGAGGCTGAACACCTTGACGTTCTTGTTCAGCTTCCAGGCCATGTCTACCAGCACCACGTCCTCGGCACCGCTGAAAGAGATCCACAGGTCGTCGCCAAACTGGCTGAAGGCCAGCTTGAGAATGTCCTGGGCGGATTTGTTGGCGTAAGTCGCGGCGAGTTCAGCGACGTCGAAGGCTTGGTTCATCAGGACGGTTCCTACAGGTCAGTGGCGCTGAGCGCTCTATAGGGGGGCGATGGTAACAAAATCCCGCCTGCGTTGCGGCGGCCAGCGTGAATCGCTAGAGTTCGGCAGTCCTTTTGCTCGCTCAACTCAATAACTTTAAATGGGAGTGTCTTGTGGAAATTGCCTGTCTCGACCTGGAAGGGGTGCTGGTTCCGGAAATCTGGATCGCCTTCGCCGAAAAAACCGGTATTGAAGCCTTGCGGGCCACCACCCGGGACATCCCCGACTACGACGTGCTGATGAAACAGCGCCTGCGCATTCTTGATGAGCATGGGCTGAAGCTCTCGGACATCCAGGAAGTGATCGCCACCCTCAAGCCGCTGGACGGCGCCATCGAGTTCGTCAATTGGCTGCGCGAGCGCTTCCAGGTGGTGATCCTGTCTGACACCTTCTATGAGTTCTCCCAGCCGCTGATGCGCCAACTGGGTTTCCCGACCTTGCTGTGCCACCGGTTGATCACCGACGAGAGTGACCGGGTGGTGAGCTACCAGCTGCGTCAGAAAGATCCCAAGCGTCAGTCGGTGCTGGCCTTCAAGACCCTGTACTACCGCGTGATTGCCGCTGGTGATTCCTACAATGACACCACCATGCTGGGTGAGGCCGACCGTGGGATTCTGTTCCACGCGCCGGAGAACGTGATTCGCGAGTTCCCGCAGTTCCCGGCGGTGCATACGTTTGAGGATTTGAAGAAGGAGTTCATCAAGGCGTCGAATCGTTCGTTGAGCCTGTAAGTTCTTTGGCGTGGCTGACGCCTTCATCGCAGGCAAGCCAGCTCCCACATGTTGACCGCGCTCCCCTGTGGGAGCCGGGCTTGCTCGCGATGGGGCCGGAGTGGCCACTGCACAGCCTAGACCCCTGCCAGCAAACTCTCATAAGGAATGCGCAATCTCGGAAATCTTTCCTGACAAGTAGGCAGTCGTTTCATGTGATCCTTCACAGACGGCTGGTGGACGGTTGAAACCGGACGCTATCCTCCGGCTTCGACCCCGTCTACTTCGGTACTGATTCAGGTCTTTTCCGCTGCCTGGCTCCGCGTCGCAGAGCCAGGGAGGGCTGCGTGCTACAGGCTTTCCAAGGTTTGTAACAACACCCGCACCTTGGTCATCGACTCCTGATACTCCGCCTGCCACTCCGAGTCCGCGACAATCCCGCCGCCGCCCCAGCAGCACACCTGACCATCCTTGACCAACAGGCTGCGAATGGCGATGGAGCTGTCCATCTCGCCGCGCACGTCCAGATACACCAGCGAACCGCAATACAACCCGCGCCGGGTCGGCTCCAGCTCGTCGATGATCTGCATCGCGCGAATCTTCGGTGCGCCGGTGATGGAGCCGCCGGGGAAGCTGCCGGCGATCAGGTCGAGGGCGTCTTTATCGTCGGCCAATTCGCCGGTCACGCTGCTCACCAGATGATGCACGTTGGGATAGCTTTCCAGGCTGAACAACTCCGGGACCCTCACCGAGCCGGTGCGGCAGGTGCGGCCCAGGTCGTTGCGCAGCAGGTCGACGATCATCAGGTTTTCGGCACGATCCTTGGGGCTGGCCAGCAATTCAGCGGCGTTGGCTGCATCTTCCTCGGGCGTCGCCCCCCTTGGCCGGGTGCCCTTGATCGGGCGGGTTTCCACCTGGCGCTGGCTGATTTTGACGAAGCGTTCCGGCGACAAGCTCAACACTGCGCCGTCGTCCGGCAGGCTCTGGAACCCGGAAAACGGCGTCGGGCACGCTTCGCGCAAGGCGCAGTAGGCCACCCACGGATCGCCACTGCACGGGGCACGGAAACGTTGGGCAAAGTTGACCTGGTAGCAGTCACCCGCCTGGATGTAATCCTGGATGCGGGCGAGTGCGTGTTTGTAGGTGTCGGCTGTCACGTCCGGGGCCATTGGGCCTTGCAGCTTGAAGGTGGCCGATGCGCTGATGGTCGGCTGACCGAACAAGGTAATCAGGCGTTGCCGTTCGCTTTCCGCCAGTTTGGGATGGAACACCAGTTGGCTGGTCTGCGCCTGGTGATCGCTGATTAAGGCCCAGGCGTACAGGCCAAAGCGTGCATCCGGCAGGTGCAGGTCGTCCACCGCCAGGTGCGGCAGGTGCTCAAGATGACGACCGAAGTCGTAGCTCAGGTAGCCGATGAGGCCGCCGGCAAACGGCAGTTCGTAGGGCGCGGGGATCGTGGCTTCACCCAGCAACGTCAGGTTTTCCCGCAGGCGCTGTAGGAAATCACTGCCGCTTTCGTCGGGCAGTACCGCCAGGGTCGTCTCGGGCCAGGCGCTCAGCAGGTCATAACGGCCGCGCTCGGCCGCCGGTCGGCCACTGTCCAGCAGCACCGCGCCGGGCGCATGGCGGATTGCTGCAAAGTATTCGGCAGGGTTGGCCCGGTAGGGCAGCGGGTGTACGGAGCAGGTCACTGGGTTTATCCCTCGACCGCCGGAATATGCCCAAACATTTCCTGCACAAACTTAACCCGTTCCTCCGGTGTTTCCGTTACGCCCGCCGCCTTCAGCTCTTCCAGTCGAGCCTCCACGGCATGGGTGCGCAAGGTCAGGCCGCAGTCGTTGGCAATCTGGATGTTCAGCCCCGGGCGAGCGTTAAGTTCCAGGATCAACGGACCCTTTTCCTGGTCCAGCACCATGTCCACGCCGATATAGCCCAGGCCGCACAGCTCGTAGCAGCCGGCGGCGAGCTTCATGAACCCGTCCCAGTTGGGCAGTTGCACGCCGTCCACCGCATTGGTGGTGTCGGGGTGCTTGGTGATGATGTTGTTCAGCCAGGTGCCGCGCAGGGTCAGGCCGGTGGCGAGGTCGACACCCACGCCAATCGCGCCCTGGTGCAGGTTGGCCTTGCCGCCGGACTGGCGGGTGGGCAAGCGCAGCATGGCCATCACCGGGTAGCCCATCAGCACAATGATGCGGATGTCCGGTACGCCTTCGTAGCTGATGCTCTTGAAGATCTGGTCGGGCACCACCCGGTATTCGATCAGTGCCCGGTCCCGGTGGCCGCCGAGGGAATACAGGCCGGTGAGGATGCTGGAAATCTGATGCTCGATTTCTTCATGGCTGATGATCTTGCCGGAGACGGTCCGGTAGCGCCCTTCAAAACGGTCGGCGATCACCAGGATACCGTCACCACCGGCGCCCTGGGCCGGCTTGATCACGAAGTCGCTGCGCCCGCCGATGATCTCGTCGAGCTTGTCGATTTCCTTCTCGGTGGAAATGACCCCGTACATTTCCGGCACGTGGATGCCGGCGGCCATGGCCCGTTCCTTGGTGATGATCTTGTCATCGACGATCGGATACAGGCTGCGCTTGTTGTACTTGAGCACGTAGTCGGCATTTCGCCGGTTGATGCCCATGATCCCCCGCGCTTCCAGGGCCTTCCAGGTCTTCCAGAAGCCGAACATTACGAGTCAGCCTTGAGGAAGGCCTTGAAACGCACCAGTTCGGTCAGGCGGTAGCCGCGATAACGACCCATGGCCAGCATGAAGCCCACCAGGATCAACAGGATCGCCGGGAAGGTGAACACGAAGTAGATCAGTTCCGGCACGCTCATGATGATGTGCGCCAGGGAAGCGGCGAACAGCGTGCCGATCGCGACTTTCATCGCATGGCCGCCACCGCGTTCTTCCCAGGTGATCGACAGGCGTTCGATGGTCATGGTCAGGATCACCATCGGGAACAGTGCCACCGACAACCCGCGCTCCAGGCCGAGCTTGTGGCTGAACAGACTGATGGCGGCGATCAGCACCACCACGAAGGTCAGCACCACCGAGAGCCTCGGCAGCATCTGCAGCTTCAAGTGTTCCAGGTAAGACCGAAGCGACAGCCCCAGCGCCGTAATAATGGTGAACAGCACAATCCCGAAGCCCAGCTGTGTCTCTCGGAACGCCAGGGCAATCAGCACCGGGGTAAACGTGCCAAGGGTCTGCAGGCCGATCAGGTTGCGCAGGATCAGGATCACCAGCACGCCAATCGGGATCATCACCATGATCATGAAGGTCTGCTGGGTTTGCAGCGGCAGGCCGTACAGCGAGTACTCGAGGAAGTTGGCGTCGGTGTTTTCGTCCGTCAGCTTGGCCAGGCGAATCGCGTTCATTTCGCTGTTGTTGAGGCTGAAGGTCACCATGGCCTTCTTGCCGCCGTCGACGGTGATCAGGTTTTCATCACCGGTCCACCACAGCAGGCGGTCGGCCGGCAGGCCTTGCTCGCCGGTGTCGGGGTTGAAGTACAGCCAGTCGTTGCCATTGAAACTGCGCAGCCAGAGTTCCGGGGTTTGCGGCTGGTCGGCCACCAGGCGGATGGTGTGGACCTTTTCCACCGGCACATGGGCGATGGACAGCAGCAACTCGACGATCTTGGCCTTGTGCGGCGTCGACGGGTCGCCCGCCAGCAGCAGCTTCACGTTGTCGTCGTTGAGGTTGTTGGTGCGCTTGATGGCTTCGCTGATAAAGGTCTCGACGTCGGCCGAGTGCTGGCGGATCGGCGCCAGCAGGGCTTCGGCGGCGATTTTTTCCGGGCCTTCGACGGCGATGCTGTCGCGGAAGGTCGGGCCCTTGACCTTGATCTTTTCACCGCTGTAACGCTTGGTCAGCACCAGGCGGTAGTAGAGGGTCTGGTTGCCCTTGGCCCGGCGTGCCGACCAGGTGACCTTGCGGTTGCCGTCGAGGCGATTGACGCTGACGCCGTAGTTATTCGAGATAAAGCTTTCATTCAGGCTGACGAAGTCGCGGCTCAGGGGCGGCACGAACATCTGGATTTTCACCGGGTCCTTGGCGCTGGCGACGAACTCGACCTTGGCGTCGATGTTCCACAGGTCGTCGGTGGCGTCCTCGGTGACGGGAATCCCCAGCACGAAAATCTGATAGGCGGTGACCGAAATGCCCAAGACCACCAAAACGGCGATCAGGATTTTCAGGTGCAGATTAAGAGAGCGCATTCAAATTACTCAGCGGTATGAGCGTCGGAGGCGCAGGCAGGTTTGCCCGCCGCGTATTTAAGACTGGGGTCGACCAGCGCATCAAAGCGTTTCAGCGCTTCGGAGCCGATCAGCAGCGGGTATTGGAAGGCGCTGCGGTCAGTCAAGTTCACTTCGATACTGCGTAAAGCGGTGCCCATGCAGATGTCCAGGGCGATGACTGGACGGGCGGTGTAGTTCTTGTCTTCATCGGGGTCGTAGTCACCGGCGCGGCGCTTGATCTTGCTCACGCGGGCCAGGGGACGCTCGATGGGGTGGGAGTGTGCGGTGTCGATGGCCAGGTAGAAGCGCACCCAGGACTCGCCGTTGCGCTTGAAGCGCTTGATGTCGCGGGCGCTCAAGGACGCGGTCTTGGCCCCGGTGTCGAGCTTGGCGGCCACTTCCAGGTCAATGCCGGCCAACTTGGCGTATTCATTGAGTCCATAAACGGTCTTCTCGGCAGCAACGCCAAGGCCCGGGATAAACAGTAGAAGCAAAAGGGGGAAGGGCTTGAGTCTCATAAATCCTGACGCGGTGCAGTGCGATGTTCAATTCAAGGCGACTGGCATTGCTGCGCAAGCTCCCTCGTGCGCCTTTTCATCCAGGGATGTGAGGCAAAAGTGGCCGGCATTCTAACATGAAGGTTTTCTGGCGCCAGCGCTGGCAGCCGGCCATGCCCCGATAGAGTGCAAGGCGGGTTATTAGACGATTGTCGACAATGTGTATTTATTCTTTGACTATCCGGGGCTGATTGGCTAGTTTTTGCGGCATTGCTTTTAAAGGTGTCGACAATATGCTGGATCAACTGGAAACCCCAGTGATGGCCCAAGACGATTCCCAGACCATGTCCGAGAACGTCTTCCGGCGTATCCAGGCCGCCATCGTCAAGGGCGAAATCGCCCCCGGCAGCAAGATCTCCGAGCCGGAACTGGCGCGCACCTATGGCATCAGCCGTGGCCCGCTGCGCGAGGCGATTCATCGCCTGGAAGGCCAGCGCCTGCTGGTGCGCATCCCCCATGTGGGCGCGCGAGTGGTCTCGTTGAGCCATGAAGAACTGATCGAACTCTACGAAATCCGCGAATCCCTGGAAGGCATGGCCTGCCGCCTGGCCGCCGAGCGCATGACCGACGCCGAGATCGAAGAGCTGCGCCAGGTGTTGCACACCCACGAGCGCGATGCGGCCTTCCAGGCCGGTGTCGGCTACTACCAGCAGGAAGGCGACTTCGATTTTCATTACCGGATAATTCAAGGCGCCGGTAATCGCACCCTGACCCAAATGTTGTGCGGCGAGCTGTATCAGTTGGTGCGCATGTACCGCATCCAGTTCTCCGCCACCCCCAATCGTCCACGCCAGGCCTTTGCCGAGCATCACCGCATTCTTGACGCGATTGCCGATCGCGACGGTGAACTGGCCGAGTTGTTGATGCGCCGGCATATCGGTGCCTCCAAACGCAACATTGCCCGTCACTTCCCGGACGGCGCTCCCCAATCACGAGGTGAGTCATGAGTTCCAATAACAACACCACTCCAGGCCAGCGTTTCCGTGACGCGGTTGCCAGCGAGCACCCGTTGCAGGTAGTCGGCGCGATCAACGCCAACCATGCGCTGCTGGCCAAGCGCGCCGGCTTCAAGGCGATCTACCTGTCGGGTGGCGGGGTGGCTGCCGGCTCCCTCGGTGTGCCGGACCTGGGCATCACCGGCCTGGATGACGTGCTGACGGACGTGCGCCGCATCACCGACGTGTGCGACCTGCCGCTGCTGGTGGACGTGGACACCGGTTTCGGCTCCTCCGCGTTCAACGTGGCGCGCACCGTCAAGTCGATGATCAAGTTCGGCGCGGCGGCGATCCATATCGAAGACCAGGTGGGCGCCAAGCGTTGCGGCCATCGCCCGAACAAAGAAATCGTGTCCCAGCAGGAAATGGTCGACCGCATCAAGGCTGCGGTGGATGCGCGTACCGATGACAGTTTCGTGATCATGGCCCGCACCGATGCACTGGCCGTGGAAGGTTTGGAATCCGCCCTGGAACGTGCGGCCGCCTGCATCGAGGCCGGTGCCGACATGGTGTTCCCGGAAGCCATCACTGAGCTTGAGATGTACAAGCTGTTCGCCTCTCGCGTGAAAGCGCCGATCCTGGCCAACATCACCGAATTCGGTGCGACACCTCTCTATACCGTCGATCAACTGAAATCTGCGGATGTTTCCATCGTCCTGTACCCGCTCTCGGCCTTCCGCGCCATGAACAAGGCCGCCGAGAACGTCTACACCGCGATCCGTCGCGACGGCACCCAGCAGAACGTGATCGACACCATGCAAACCCGTATGGAGCTTTACGATCGCATCGACTACCACACCTTCGAGCAGAAGCTCGACGCGCTGTTCGCCGCCAAGAAGTAACGCGAGCGCCTCACTAATAACTAAAAGATTGGAGATAACCATGGCCGAAGCAAAAGTACTCAGTGGAGCTGGCCTGCGTGGCCAGGTTGCCGGGCAGACCGCACTGTCCACCGTGGGCCAGGCCGGTGCCGGCTTGACCTATCGCGGCTACGACGTGCGCGAACTCGCCGCCGATGCCCAGTTTGAAGAAGTCGCCTACCTGCTGCTCTACGGCGAACTGCCGACCAAAGCCGAACTGGCCGCCTACACCGCCAAGCTCGGCAAACTGCGCGACCTGCCCCAGGCGCTGAAAGAAGTGCTGGAACGCATCCCCGCCGACGCGCACCCGATGGACGTGATGCGCACCGGTTGCTCGTTCCTGGGCAACATCGAGCCGGAGAGAGACTTCAGCGTGCAGCGCGACGTGACCGACCGCCTGCTGGCCGCGTTCCCGGCGATCATGTGCTACTGGTACCGCTTCAGCCACGACGGCCAGCGCATCAACTGCGTGACCGACGAGCCGAGCATCGGCGGGCACTTCCTGCACCTGCTGCACGACAAGAAGCCCAGCGACTTGCACGTCAAGGTGATGAACGTGTCGCTGATTCTCTACGCCGAGCACGAATTCAACGCCTCGACCTTCACCGCCCGCGTGTGTGCGTCGACCCTGTCGGACCTGTATTCCTGCGTGACTGCCGCCATCGGCTCCCTGCGTGGCCCGCTGCACGGCGGCGCCAATGAAGCGGCGATGGAGATGATCGAGCGTTTCTCTTCCGCCCAGGAAGCGGTGGAAGGCACCCTCGGCATGCTGGCGCGCAAGGACAAGATCATGGGCTTTGGCCACGCGATCTATAAAGACAGCGACCCGCGTAATGAAGTGATCAAGGCCTGGTCGAAAAAACTCGCCGACGAAGTGGGCGACACCGTGCTGTTCCCGGTTTCTGAAGCCATCGACAAGACCATGTGGGAGCAGAAGAAACTGTTCCCCAACGCCGACTTCTACCATGCCTCGGCGTACCACTTCATGGGCATCCCGACCAAGCTGTTCACCCCGATTTTCGTCTGCTCGCGGCTGACAGGATGGGCAGCTCACGTGTTCGAGCAGCGAGCCAACAACCGCATCATCCGTCCGAGCGCCGAGTACATCGGCGTTGAGCAGCGCAAGTTCGTGCCAATCGAACGTCGCTGAGTGGAGAAACCGCTGATCTTGGGGTGAAACCGGATCAAAAATGTGGGAGCGGGCTTGCTCGCGAAGGCGGTGTGACAGTCGCCATGTGTGTTGAATGACACACCGCCTTCGCGAGCAAGCCCGCTCCCACATTTTGATCGCATTCCACCTTGGATCAGCACCGGTTCTTCCTTTTGCAACTACTGTGACCGAGTCCTGACGATGAACACTGAACACCGCAAACCGCTCCCCGGCAGCCGCCTCGATTTCTTTGACGCCCGCGCGGCAGTCGATGCAATCACCCCCGGCGCCTACGCCACACTGCCGTACACCTCCCGCGTGCTCGCGGAAAACCTGGTGCGTCGCTGCGACCCCGCAACCCTCAATGCCTCCTTGAGCCAACTGATCGAGCGCAAACGCGACCTCGACTTCCCGTGGTTCCCGGCCCGCGTGGTGTGCCACGACATCCTCGGCCAGACCGCCCTGGTGGACCTTGCCGGCCTGCGCGACGCCATCGCCCTGCAAGGCGGTGACCCGGCCCAGGTCAACCCGGTGGTGCCGACCCAACTGATCGTCGACCACTCCCTGGCCGTCGAAGCCGGTGGTTCTGACCCGCAGGCGTTCGAGAAAAACCGCGCCATCGAAGACCGTCGCAACGAAGACCGTTTTCACTTTATCGAGTGGACCAAAAAGGCCTTCAAGAACGTCGACGTGATCCCGCCGGGCAACGGCATCATGCACCAGATCAACCTGGAGAAAATGTCTCCGGTGATCCAGGTACGTGACGGCGTGGCCTTCCCGGATACCTGCGTCGGCACCGACAGCCACACGCCTCACGTTGATGCCTTGGGCGTGATCGCCATCGGCGTTGGTGGCCTTGAAGCAGAGAGCGTGATGCTCGGCCGCGCTTCGTGGATGCGCCTGCCGGAAAGTGTTGGCGTGGAGCTGACGGGCAAGCTGCAACCGGGCATCACCGCCACCGACATGGTGCTGGCGCTGACCGAGTTCCTGCGCAAGCAAAAGGTCGTGGGTGCGTGGCTCGAGTTCTTCGGCGAAGGCGCCTCCGCGCTGACCCTGGGCGACCGCGCCACCATCTCCAACATGGCCCCGGAATACGGCGCCACGGCGGCGATGTTCTACATCGACCAACAGACCATCGCCTACCTCAAGCTCACCGGCCGTGAAGACGAACAAGTCACCCTGGTGGAACAGTACGCTCGCCACACCGGCCTGTGGGCGGACGACCTCAAGGGCGCGCAATACGAGCGTGGCCTGAGCTTCGATTTGTCCTCGGTGGTGCGCAACATGGCCGGCCCGAGCAACCCCCACGCCCGCGTCGCCACCAGCGACCTGGCGGCCAAGGGCATCTCCGGCCAGTGGGATGACGTGCCGGGGCAAATGCCCGACGGCGCGGTGATCATCGCGGCCATCACCAGTTGCACCAACACCAGCAACCCGCGCAACGTGATTGCCGCCGGCCTGCTGGCACGCAATGCCAACAAGCTCGGCCTGGCCCGCAAGCCGTGGGTCAAGTCGTCCCTGGCACCGGGTTCGAAAACCGTCGCGATGTACCTCGACGAAGCCGGGCTGACCACCGAACTGGAGCAACTCGGTTTTGGTGTCGTGGCGTTCGCCTGCACCACCTGCAACGGCATGTCCGGCGCACTCGACCCGGTGATCCAGCAAGAGATCATCGACCGCGACCTGTACGCCACCGCCGTGCTTTCGGGTAACCGCAACTTCGACGGCCGTATCCACCCGTACGCCAAGCAAGCGTTCCTCGCGTCGCCGCCGCTGGTGGTGGCCTATGCGATTGCCGGCACCATCCGTTTCGACATCGAAAAAGACGTGCTGGGCCTGGACGCCAATGGCAAGGAAATCCGCCTCAAGGACATCTGGCCAAGCGACGAAGAAATCGACGCGGTGGTCAAGGCGTCGGTCAAGCCGGAGCAGTTTCGCCAGGTGTACATCCCGATGTTCGCGATCCACGAAGACACCGGCCCGAAGGTCACGCCGCTGTACGACTGGCGCCCGCAGAGCACCTACATCCGTCGCCCGCCGTACTGGGAAGGTGCCCTGGCCGGTGCACGTCCGCTCAAGGGCATGCGCCCGCTGGCGGTGCTGCCGGACAACATCACCACCGATCACCTGTCGCCGTCCAACGCGATCATGCTCGACAGCGCCGCGGGCGAATACCTGGCGAAAATGGGCCTGCCGGAAGTCGACTTCAACTCTTACGCGACCCATCGTGGCGACCACTTGACCGCGCAGCGCGCCACCTTCGCCAACCCGAAACTGTTCAATGAAATGGTGGTTGAAGACGGCAAGGTCAAGCAGGGTTCGCTGGCGCGCCTGGAGCCGGAAGGCAAGGTCACGCGCATGTGGGAAGCCATCGAAACCTACATGGAGCGCAAGCAGCCGCTGATCATCATTGCCGGCGCCGACTACGGCCAGGGTTCGTCCCGGGACTGGGCGGCCAAGGGCGTACGCCTGGCCGGTGTTGAAGCGATTGCCGCCGAAGGTTTCGAGCGCATCCACCGCACCAACCTGGTGGGCATGGGCGTGCTGCCGCTGGAGTTCCTGCCGGGCACCGACCGCAAGACCCTGAAGATCGACGGCACTGAAACCTACGACGTGATCGGCGAACGCACCCCGCGTGCGCAACTGACGTTGCTGATCAACCGCAAGAACGGCGAGCGTGTCGAGGTGCCGGTGACCTGCCGGCTGGACACGGCTGAAGAAGTGTCGATCTACGAGGCGGGCGGCGTGTTGCAACGTTTTGCCCAGGACTTCCTGGAATCGGCTGTAACTGCCTGACAACTGCGGTCGGGGTCAACGCCCCGGCCCATGAGGACCACCATGGCACACGTACCGCAGATCAAGATTCCCGCCACCTACATGCGTGGCGGCACCAGTAAAGGCGTGTTTTTCAGCCTCAAGGATTTGCCCGAGTCGGCCCAGGTGCCGGGCGCGGCGCGGGATGCATTGTTGTTGCGGGTGATCGGCAGCCCCGACCCGTATGACAAGCAAATCGACGGCATGGGCGGCGCGACTTCCAGCACCAGCAAAACCGTGATCCTGGCCAAAAGTACCCGCGCCGATCACGACGTGGACTACCTGTTCGGCCAGGTGTCCATCGACAAACCGTTCGTGGACTGGAGCGGCAACTGCGGCAACCTGTCGGCGGCGGTGGGTTCGTTCGCCATCAGCGCCGGCCTGGTAGATGCCGCGCGCATTCCGCACAACGGCGTGGCCGTGGTGCGGGTGTGGCAGGCTAATATCGCCAAGACCATCATCGCTCACGTACCGATCACCGACGGTGCGGTGCAGGAAACCGGCGACTTCGAACTCGACGGCGTGACCTTCCCGGCCGCCGAGGTGCAGTTGGAATTCATGGACCCGGCGGCGGAAGAAGAGGGCGGCGGTGGCTCGATGTTCCCTACCGGCAACCTGGTGGATGACCTGGAAGTGCCGGGTGTCGGCACGTTCAAGGCGACGCTGATCAACGCCGGGATTCCCACCATCTTCATCAACGCCCAGGACCTGGGTTACACCGGCGCCGAGTTGCAGGGCGCGATCAATGGCGACCCCAAGGCCCTGGCGATGTTTGAAACCATCCGCGCCCATGGTGCGCTGCGCATGGGCTTGATCAAACACCTGGACGAAGCGGCCCAGCGTCAGCACACGCCGAAGGTGGCGTTTGTGGCGCGGCCTGCGGACTACGTGGCGTCCAGCGGCAAGGCGATCAGGGCGGGTGATGTCGACCTGCTGGTGCGGGCGCTGTCCATGGGCAAGTTGCACCACGCGATGATGGGCACGGCGGCGGTGGCGATTGGCACGGCGGCGGCGATTTCCGGCACGCTGGTGAATTTGGCGGCGGGCGGCGTGGAGCGTAATGCAGTGCGGTTCGGGCATCCCTCCGGGACGTTGCGCGTAGGCGCCGAGGCCAGCCAGGTCGACGGTGAATGGGTCGTGAAAAAAGCCATCATGAGCCGCAGTGCGCGAGTGTTGATGGAAGGGTTCGTACGCGTCCCCGGCGACTCTTTCTAACCGATCGTTCCCACGCTCTGCGTGGGAATGCATCCCGTGACGCTCTGCGTCACCCTTGCGCCGTACGGGACGCGAAGCGTCCAAGGCGGCATTCCCACGCAGAGCGTGGGAACGAACACCCTGACCCTGAGGATGGACCACACCTAACCCACTTTGGAGTACTGCCATGAGCGCCAACGTCGACCAGAACAACCGCCCCGACTACGACCAGGTCCTGCAGGACATCGCCGACTACGTACTGAGTTTCAGGATCGAATCCCGCGATGCCCTCGACACCGCCCGCAACTGCCTGATGGACACCCTCGGTTGCGGCCTGCTGGCCCTGCGTTTCCCGGAGTGCACCAAGCACCTGGGGCCGATCGTCGAAGGCACGGTGGTGCCGTTCGGCGCACGGGTGCCGGGCACCTCGTTCCGCCTGGACCCGGTCAAGGCCGCATGGGACATCGGCTGCATCGTGCGCTGGCTCGACTACAACGACACCTGGCTTGCCGCCGAATGGGGTCACCCTTCCGATAACCTCGGTGGCATCCTCGCGGTCGCCGACCATCTCTCGCAAAAACGCCTGGCCAACGGCGACGCACCGCTGACCGTGCGGGCAGTGCTGGAGGCGATGATCATGGCCCACGAAATCCAGGGTGTGATTGCCCTGGAAAACTCCTTCAACCGTGTCGGCCTTGACCACGTGCTGCTGGTGAAAGTCGCCTCCACCGCCGTCACCGCCAAGCTGATGGGCGCCAACCGTGAGCAACTGCTGTCGGCCCTGTCCCAGGCGTTTGTCGATGGCCAGGCATTGCGCACTTATCGTCATGCGCCGAACGCCGGCTCGCGCAAGTCGTGGGCGGCGGGGGATGCGTCGAGTCGCGGGGTGCGCCTGGCGGATATCGCCATGCGCGGCGAGATGGGCATTCCCGGTGTGTTGAGCGCGCCGCAGTGGGGCTTTTACGACGTGCTGTTCAGCCACACCAACAAGGACCTGGCGCTCAAGCCCGAAGACAAGCGCGCCTTCAGCCTGTCGCAGCCCTATGGCACGTATGTGATGGAGAACGTACTGTTCAAGATCAGCTTCCCCGCCGAGTTCCACGCACAAACCGCCTGCGAGGCAGCAGTCACCCTGCACCCACAGGTGAAGCACCGCCTGCATGAGATCGACCGGATTGTGATCACCACCCACGAGTCGGCGATCCGGATCATCTCCAAGGTCGGGCAGTTGGCCAACGCGGCGGACCGCGATCATTGCCTCCAGTACATGACCGCTGTACCGCTGGCGTTTGGCAACCTGGTGGCCGAGCAATACGAAGATGAATTCCACGCGGCCCATCCGATCATCGATGAGCTGCGCGAAAAGATGGTCATCGTCGAGGAGCCGCGCTACAGCCGCGAATACCTGGAGGCCGACAAGCGCTCCATCGCCAATGCGGTGCAGGTGTTCTTCAAGGATGGTTCCAGCACCGAACAGGTGGCCGTGGAATACCCGATTGGCCACCGTCGCCGTCGGGTGGATGGCATTCCGTTGCTGGAAGACAAGTTCAAGGCCAACCTGGCGACCCGGTTTACCGCGCAGCGCAGTGCCGAGATTTTTGCGCTGTGCAAGGATCAGGCACGGCTTGAGGCCACTCCGGTAAACCGGTTTGTGGACCTGTTCGTCATCTGAAGAACACCACTGGTCAAATGTGGGAGCGGGCTTGCTCGCGAATGCGGAGTGTCAGCCAATACATATATGGCTGATCCACCGCATTCGCGAGCAAGCCCGCTCCCACATTAAACCTACATGCTGCCTTCCACATCATCCAGGCTGAATGTCTCGGTATGGTCGTCATAGGAGAAAATCTCCGCATACCGCCCCCAGGCCACCACGCTTTCCAGGGTTTTCTCCACAAAGGCTTCCGTCATCGAGTCTTCCAGCTCCTGCTCGAAGCGCACCCGTGGCGCCCGGTGGCCGCTGCGCTCAAGCAACACCTGGTGAATGCGCGCGGCCAATGGCACGTGGCGGATCAAGTGTTCGGCGAACAGGGTTTTACGCTCCTGGGTGCCGTAGTCGGCGAACAGTTTGCCGGCATCGGTCAGGGTGATATCGGCACCCTTGAGTTCGGCGAAGCCCAAATGCTCAAGCATCTCCGCCACCGGGAACAGATCGTCGACTTCCAGCAAACGCCGTTCAGCCACGGTCGGCAGGCCGGCGTGGCCATTGTAGGGCTCGGCGGCCAGGGTTTCGATCAGGCCAGCCATCAGGTTGGTGGAGACTTCCGGCAACAGGCTGCCCATTTTCAGCTCAGGCAAACCTCTGCTCGCGTCGGCGCTGCGGCGGTCGGTCATCAGGGCGTAGATGTCGTCGACCATTTGCCGGAAGGTCGGGTCCAGGCGGTTGCGCGGGTGGGCAAACGGCACCTTGATCTCGGCCACCACCCGGCCAGGGTTGGACGACAGCACCAGGATGCGGTCACACATCAGCACGGCTTCTTCGATGTTGTGGGTCACGATCAGGATCGACTTGATCGGCAGTTGCTTGCCGCTCCACAGATCCAGCAAGTCGGTGCGCAGGGTTTCAGCGGTGAGCACGTCCAGCGCCGAGAACGGTTCGTCCATCAGCAACAGGGTCGGGTTGACCACCAACCCGCGGGCGAAACCCACACGTTGGCGCATGCCGCCGGACAGTTCGCGCGGGTAGGCGTTTTCAAAACCGTCCAGGCCGATCAGGTCGATGGCCGCCAGGGCGCGCCTGCGGGATTCCTTGCGCTCGACCTGCAAGGCTTGCAGGCCGGCCTCGACGTTTTCCAGCACGGTCAGCCACGGGAACAGCGCGAAGGTCTGGAACACCATGGCCACGCCTTCGGCCGGGCCGGTGAGTGGCGCGCCGTTGTAGCGCACTTCGCCCGACGACGGCTGAATCAGCCCGGCGATGATGCGCAGCAAGGTCGACTTGCCCGAGCCGGACCGGCCGAGCATGCCGACAATCTCGCCTTCGTGCAGGCTCAAGTTCACGCCGCTGAGGACTTGCAGCTCGTCTTTACCTTTGCCGAACACCCGGTTCACGTTTTTCAACGAGTAGATTTCCGGAGTGTCGGCGGCATGCTCGGTATAGGTAGTCATCACAGCGAGTCCCATCAATTCAGACGAAGTTTGTTTTCAGCCATGGCGTACATCGGCCGCCACACAGCGCGGTTGAACGCCACCACGAAGATCGACATCACCACCACGCCCAGGGCGATCTTCGGGAAGTCGCCGGCCGCGGTGGTCTGGGCGATGTAGGCGCCCAGCCCGTGGGCGACCACGTTGTCGTGGCCCCAGGACACGTACTCGGACACGATACTGGCGTTCCAGGCACCCCCCGAGGCGGTAATCGCGCCGGTGACGTAGTACGGGAAAATCCCCGGCAGCATCACCTTGCGCCACCACAACCAGCCGCGAATGCGGAAGTTGGCGGCGGCTTCCTTGAAGTCATTCGGGAACGCGCTGGCTCCGGCGATCACGTTGAACAGGATGTACCACTGGGTGCCCAGCACAATCAGCGGGCTCAGCCAGATATCCGG
Source organism: Pseudomonas sp. D4002 (assembly GCF_013385665.1). Lineage (NCBI taxonomy): Bacteria > Pseudomonadati > Pseudomonadota > Gammaproteobacteria > Pseudomonadales > Pseudomonadaceae > Pseudomonas > Pseudomonas sp. D4002. The sequence continues at coordinate 286,835 of NZ_JACAPN010000009.1, read as the reverse complement.
GTTGAGGTTGTAGTGCAGGATCACGATGACGAACACCGGGAACAGCAGGTTCGCCGGGAAGGCCGCGAGGAACTGCGCCAGCGGCTGGATCTTTTCCGCCAGGGCCGGGCGCAAGCCGATCATCACGCCCAGCGGCACCCAGATCAGCGAGGCGATCAGGATCAGGCCAGCCACACGCAGCAGCGTGATGAAGCCCAGCACAAATACGTGGCCGACTTCGGCCAGGGTCACTTCGGTGCCGACGTACTGCACGATGTGGTACAGCGCATAAGCGGCCAGCAGCGCGATGAGTGCGCCCCATACCCAGTCGATCACTTTTGACGCTTTCGGGGTTTCTGCCGGCAGCGCCTTGAGTGCACCGCCCGCCAGGCTGAAGCGCTTGTTGCCAATGCGGCTGATGGCGCGGGTGACAGGCCGCAGGACGCGCTGGACGATGCGCGTGCGCTGGATCAGGTTCAGCAGCCAGGATTGCGGCGCGGCACCCTGGGAGGCGGTGGTCTCCATGCGGAACTTGTCGGCCCAGGCCACCAGTGGGCGGAACAGGAACTGGTCGTACATCAGGATGACCACAATCATCGCCAGGATCACGTAGCCCACGGCGTGCAGGTCTTTCTGGGCAATCGCCAGGGCCAGGTATGAGCCCACGCCCGGCAAGGTGATGGTCTTGTCGCCGACGGTAATGGCCTCGGAGGCGACCACGAAAAACCAGCCGCCGGACATGCTCATCATCATGTTCCACACCAGCCCGGGCATGGCGAAGGGCACGTCGAGCTTCCAGAACCGCTGCCAACCGGAAAGTCGCAGGTTGGTCGACACTTCCACCAGGTCATGGGGCAGCATGCGCAGCGACTGGTAGAAGCTGAACGTCATGTTCCAGGCCTGGCTGGTGAAAATCGCAAAGATGGCCGCGAACTCCGCGCCGAGCACACGCCCGGGGAACAGCAGCAGGAAGAACGTCACCGTGAACGAGATGTAACCCAGCACTGGTACCGATTGCAGGATGTCGAGCACGGGCACCAGCAGTTTCTCGGCGCGCCGGCTTTTGGCGGCCAGGGTGCCGTACAACAGGGTGAACACCAGCGCTGCAACCATCGCCGCGAGCATGCGCATCGTGGTGCGCATCGCGTATTCCGGCAGGTTGGCCGGGTCCAGCGAGATCACTTCACTCTGCAGGGTGGCGATGGGCGCCCAGGTTTCCCGTGCAGTGATGGAGAAAAACAGTAAAAAGCCGATCACCAGGGGCAGGGCGACCAAATCCCAGCGGTTGGGTAGCAAGCGCAATGTGGATGCAGGGATGTAGTGACGGAACACTCTTTTCATAGGCAGTCATTCCTGCAGCGTTCAGGTTCAGGGGCGTGATGGGAGTGAGCTTAGCTGCTGCACGAATGACCCACCGAGAAGGGCGGGCGCTGTTTTCGCGAGTCAGGGGCAACGAGGCGTTGCTGGCGGGATTGTACGTTTCTGAATGTTACAAGCGCATAAATTTGCTGTCAGTTTCCTGTACGAACGGCGACTAGGGCGTCGGCGCCCCGGTCGTCGCTCGGCGGTTATTCAAACCGCAGGATCACCCTGCGATTGTGTTTGCTCTTCTTCTCGATTTTTTCGCAGAACACCCGGCCGATTTCCTCGGTATTGGTCACATGGGTGCCGCCGCAGGGCTGGATATCGATCCCGGCGATTTCAATCACCCGTACTGCCCCCTGGATGACCGGTGGCGCCACCGCCTGGGTGCGAGTGATCTGCAGCAGGGTTGAATACTCCGAGGCGGGCATGGACAGGGTTTTCACCCCATGAGCCTGTTCGATCAAGGCATTGAGGTCACGGGTGATGGTCTCTTTGTCGAGGGTCATTTCCGGCAGGTCGAAATCCAGGCGGCCCTTGTCGGCGCCGATGCTGCAACCGGTCACCGGAGCGTCGATGATCGAGCACAGGAGGTGCAGGCAGGTGTGCATTTTCATGTGCTGGTAGCGACGTTCCCAGTCCAGGCTGGCGTCTACCTGCATCCCGGCGGCCAGTTGCTCGGGGCAGTGTTCTACCTGGTGCCAGATGATCGAGCGCAGCACCGGGTCACGCACGGTGCCGGTGATGTCCACGCGGCTGCCGTCGGGCAGGATGAAATGACCGGTGTCCCCCGGTTGGCCGCCGCCGGTGGGGTAGAACAGCGTGTGCTCCAGGGCGATTCCCTGTTCGCTGACGGCAATCACCCGCGCACTGAAGGCATTCTGGTAAGGCGCGCTGTCGAACAGCGCGAGGGTTTCCATGGTGTGCACGGACATGTTCAACCTCCGACGATCAGTGGGCTGGCTTGCAGCAGGCGACGAACCATCGCGCTCAAGCCAGGAGGAGATAGCAGGGTGATTTCAAATTCGGGCCCGGTCACTTTCAGGTTCAGCGGCAGGCGCGGCGGGTAGGCGTTGGTTTCGATGTGCCGCAGGCGGAATTGCAGGTGATGACGTTCCTTGACTGTCGGCTCCAGCAGCAGGCCGGGCAGGGGATGAAAGTCAGCGTCCAATACCGTCACCTTGTGGCTGGCGTTGACTTCGCCCACCACGTGCAGGCGTTCGTCGAGGGCAAACGCGCCGAGGTAATTGCTGTGGTCCGACTCATCGTTTTTCTGCAACTGGATCTGGTTGACCACCTTGACCTTGGTGCCGGCCGGCACGTCCTGGGTGATCACGCAGGACGGGCTGATGAACACGTTGTCGCCGATCAGCACGTAACCGAGCACCCGTGCGCCGGAGCCGACTTCCACGTTGTTGCCCAGCCGCGGGTGGCGCTTGCCGTCCGGGTTGTTGGCGATGCCCCGGGCGCCGAGGGTCACGCCGCAGAGGATGTAGCAGTCGTTGCCGATCTCGCAGGTTTCACCGATGACCGTGCCGTAACCGTGGTCCAGCACAAAGCGCCGGCCGATCCGCGCCGCGGGGTGAATTTCGGCGCCGGACAGGATCTTGCCCTGGTTGCTCAGCTTCAGGGCGATGGCGGAAAACACGCCGTTGTTCTTGTCCGGGAAATTCCACACCAGGTGGGCCAGGCGGTAATACAGCACGGCCTTGAACGAGGCGTAGGACTCCAGGATCAGCTCTCCGCGCCCACGGGACGCCGGGTCGCGCCAGGCATAGGCGATCAGGTCTTCGGCCACCGCCTGGGCCGCCGCCTGGATCAGCGGCGCGAGATGCGCCTCCAGCTGCTTCAACTGCGCAGGCGTGAGCGTGGTGATGAGGTGGGTGAGCAACTCATCGTGCAGTTGTTGCATGTCGATAAAGCCCCCCATGGAGGCACCCCCGCAATAGTTGTTATTCAAAACAGGGCAGATAGCTGTCGGCACTGTCGTAGACCATGGTCAGCACGACGGTGTCGGTGGGCAGCTCCGGCGCCAGCTTGGCGATGGCTACCATGTTGGCGGCCGACGACAGCCCGAGGCTGATGGCGTCGGTGCGCATGATGCGTTTGATCATGTCGAGGCATTCCTGGCGCGACACCTTGAGCATCCCGTCAATGATCGCGACGTTGAGAATGCTCGGGATCAAGCCGATCGACAGGCCCTGGATATGGTGCGGCGCATGGCGGTCGCTGAGCAGATCGCACTCTTCCGGCTCCACCCCCATCACGCGGATCGCCGGCCAGGTGCTCTTGAGGGTTTCGCCGATGCCGGTGATATGGCCCCCGGTGCCGATGCCGCTGACGAAGTAGTCCACACGCAGCTCGCCGAAGGCGCGGATGATTTCCCGGGCGGTGGTGTCACGGTGGGTCTGCGGGTTGGCGCCGTTGCGCTGCTGGTTGAGCATCACGTAGCTGGGGTTTTCCAGCTGCAGCTCCATGCACTTTTCGCCGTGGGAATTGTTGCCCAGGCGGCTGTCCGACAGCACCACCCTGGCGCCGTACAGGCGCAGCAGTTTCTGCTTCTCGGGGCTGTAGTTGTCGGGGATCACCAGCACCACTTTATAGCCCAGCACGTTACCGGCCATCACCAGGCCGATGCCGGTGTTGCCGCCGCTGGGCTCAATGATGGTTTGCCCTGAGCCACGAATCAGAATGCCCCGGCGCTCGGCGTCGAGGATCATGCCCAGGGCGATGCGTGCCTTGTGGCTTCCGCCGGGGTTGAGGGATTCCAGCTTGGCGTAGACCTCGATGCCGAGGTCTTCGGAAAACTGTTCCAGGCGCACGATGGGCGTTTGGCCAATGGCGTCGAGTATCGAGTTATGCAACATCAAGTAAGAGCCCATGGCCGCTGATCAGTACAAAGGCATGTCGGGTTCGACGTCGCGAACCCAGTGTTTCATGCCACCTTGCAGTACTTTGGTGTTGGCGAATCCGGCGGCCAGCAAGGTACTGGCGGCTTGCTCCGCGCGGGTCCCGGCGTAGCAGATGAGGTAGTGGGTGTTGTCGCGGCTGAGGTTGGCGAGTTGCCCGTCGAGCTCGGCCAGCGGGATGTGCACCACCCCCGGCAACTTGCACACTTCCAGCTCGCTGGCGTCCCGCACATCCAGCAGTACGTCGGCCTTGCTGTGTTGCTCGAGCAGTTGCTTGAGCACCCGCGGCTTGATGTAGCGCTCTTCAGCCAGCGACGGTTGGCTTGGCAGGGCGTCGGCGCAGACGGCGGGGGCGATGGTTTGGCTGTGGCGCAGTTCCGAGCAGCAAGGGCAGTCGGCGCGGCGCTTGAAGCGGATCTCGCTGAACTTCATCGCCAGCGCATCAAAGCGCATCAGCCGGCCCGAGAGTGGTTCGCCAATGCCGATCAGCAGCTTGATCGCCTCGGTGGCCTGGATCATTCCGACCACCCCGGGCAATACGCCGATGACCCCGCCGGCGCTGCAGTTGGGCGCCAGTTCCGCCGGTGGTGCCTGGGGAAACAGGCAGCGATAGCACGGCCCGCCTTTATAGTTGAGCACGCTGATCTGCCCGTCGAAGCGGTAGATGGCGCCGTACACCAACGGCTTGCCCAACTGCACGCAAGCGTCGTTGACCAGGTAGCGGGTTTCGAAATTGTCGGTGCCGTCGATCACCAGGTCATAGGCGCCCACCAGTTCCAGGGCGTTGTCGGTGTTGAAGGCGGTGTCGTAGGTGTTGATCTGGATGTGGCTGTTGAGGTCCTGCAAGCGCTGCTTGGCGGACTCGACCTTGGGCAGGCCCAGGGTGCTGTTGCCGTGGACGATCTGGCGTTGCAGGTTGCTGCTTTCCACCACGTCGAAATCCACCAGCCCCAGGGTGCCGATGCCGGCTGCCGCCAGGTACAGGCTGATGGGCGAACCGAGGCCGCCGGTGCCGATGATCAGCACGCGGGCTTTCTTCAGGTTCAACTGGCCTTCGCGGCCGACGCCGGGCAGGGTGATGTGGCGCACGTAGCGCTGCACTTCTTCGTTGCTCAGTTGGTCGACGTCCATGCCGCCGGAAGTGGCCAGCAACACTTCGATTTTGGCTTTTTCGGGCAACCGGTCGTTGGCGTCGATCAGTTCCTCTTCGGCGGTGAACAGGAAGTGTTCCTTGAGCTGGTTGTTCTCGTAGAGCAGGTGCGCCCGCAATTGCGGGTGCTCGATGCAGAGGTTTTCAATGACTTCGCGCAATGTCGATCCGGCACCCTCGAGGGTCGATGCTGGCAGCTTGGCCACGCGGACCAGGATGTCGGGGAAAGAGACAGCGTTCATGCACAACTCCGTTTGCAGGTCGTTGAAGGGTTTTTGGGCGAAGTGTTTGCCATCCCAGGCAAACAGCTTGGAACCTTGGGTCTTGCCCTGGCGAACATCCACTACCAGGTAGCTTACGGGGTAGATCGGCTCGCCCATGAAAAGGGCCTTGTCCTGGTCTTCGTCGCTGAAATACGCGCCGACGTCAGGGTGGGAGTGGTAGATCACCACCACCGGGTTATCACTGCGAAACGCCTTGTTCATCATCAGCGTGTCGGCCACCGAGAAGGTGTAGCCGTTGGCGGCGCTGCGTGAATACATATCCGGGTTCTTGCTGTGCAGCTCGTTCTGGATGTTGCTGCCCAGGTACACGCTGCCATCGGCGAAAACGAAACCGCAGCATTCCTCGGGGTAGCTGCGGTCGGCGTGGGCGTAGATCTGCTCCAGTGCGCTTGGGCTCAGGACCTTCATCTCAGTTTTTCTTCGCCAGGAGCTTTTCGATGGGCAGCTTGGTGATGGCAAAGCCGGCCAGCAGGATCGCCGAATACATCATCAGGTCCCTGGAAATCTGCACGCCCTCGTACCAGGCCCCGATGATCACCGCGAACACCGGGAAGATGATGAACACGAAGGACAGAATGATCGGGCTCAGGCGCTTGAGCAGCATGAAATACACGATAAAGCCGCCCACCGAGGCCACCAGCCCGAGGTAGAACAGCGCACTCCAGGAACGCAGGGTGATGTCTTCAAAGGTCGGGGTTTCAAACCACAGCCCGGCGACAAACAGCATCAACCCGGCGATGCCGATGGGCAGGGTGTTGTAGGTGATCACGCTGATGGCACTGCCTTGTTTCTTGGTAATCACGTAGCACAAGGCATGCATGATCGCGGCGGCGAGGATCGCCAGCACGCCGAAGAGCTCGGCATGGTCCAGGTGCAGGCCCTGGCTCTTGATGATCATGTACAGGCTGCCGAACCCGATGGCGATACCGATCACCTGGGAAAAGTAGATGCGCTCGCGCAGGAACAGCGCGGAGAAAATCAGGATAAACACCGGCATGCAGCTGAACAGCAGCGCGGTGAGGCCGGACGAGACATGCATCTCGCCGTAGTTGAGCAGGTAATACGGAATGCTGAAGTAGGACAGCGTCACAAACACGAAGAACCAGCGGCTTTCCCGGGGAAACAGGATCGGCTCGCGGCGCACCCAGGCGAAACACAGGAACAGCGGAAACGCGATCAGGAACCGCAGCCCGGCGGAGGTCAGCGGTGGCACGCTTTCCACAGCGATCTTGATGCCCAGCCAGGTAGTGCCCCAGCTGAGACACACGATCAGGAACATCACACTGGTAATCAGCCCGGCCAACCACTGCTTGTGAGTTTTTGTTTTTTCAGCATTTTCGAGAACGGCGGACATTGGCATCGTGACATTGCTTCCATGAGACCGAATTGACCTCTATATTGAGTGCCATGATTCGGTGATTGAACCCGTAAAAGCACACTATTAGGGCGAATGATGGCTGTCAAAACAAATATTGACATGGTGTCAATTATGCGAGAAGGACTCTCCAACGGGCAGGGCGTGAAGTACAAGCGCCTGTCCGATGTCATGGAGCGAGGCATCCTTGAAGGCTTGATTGAACCGGGAAGAAAACTGCCGCCTCATCGGGTGCTTTCCGACAATCTGGGGGTAACCATTGGCACCATCAGCCGCGCCTACGGTGAGCTGGAACGCCTGGGGCTGGTAGTGGCGCGGGTCGGCGACGGCACCTTCGTGCGCAAGCGTGGGATGGAGCGCCAACGGGATGAAGGCTTTCGCAACTTCAGCGACGAGCCGCGACAATACTTTGATATGAGCCGCAACATGCACATCCCCGGGCAGGAGACCACGTTTCTGGCCCAGAGCTTCCAGACGCTGGCGAACAACGCCAAGTTCTTGCAGGACATCAGTGCCTACACCCCGGATGCCGGGCTGCCGCGTTACCGGGCGGCGGGTGCGCAGTGGCTGGTGCAGCGGGATTTCCACCCGATTCCCGAGCAGGTGATTTGCGTGAACGGCGGCCAACATGGGTTGCTCTGCGCAATGATGGCGCTGTTGCGAGCCGGCGATACGGTGGTGACCGAACAGTTGACCTATCCGGGGTTGATCACCGCCGCGCGCATGCTGGGCATTCGCCTGATCGGCCTGGAAATGGATGAAGAAGGGCTGCTGCCGGGGGCGCTGGATGAAGTCTGCCGCAATCACCGGGTGTCGGCGTTGTACTGCACGCCGACCATCCAGAATCCTACGACAGCGGTGCTATCGGTCGCGCGCCGTGAGGCGCTGGTCAAAGTGTGCCGCGAGCACAATCTGCTGATTCTCGAGGACGAGGCCCACGGTGTGCTGGTGGAAGACCGTCCGCCGCCCCTGAGTCATTTTGCCCCGGAGCGTACGATTCTGATCAGCAGCCTGAGCAAGGCGGTATCGGCAGGCTTGCGCGTTGGGTACGTGCATGCACCGCCGGCGCTGGTCAGCCGGATTTCTGCGGCCTTGCGTTCCACCTGCTGGATGGCCACGCCGGTCACCCTGGAACTGGCGACCCAGTGGATCGAAAACGGCACGGCGGAACACCTGTTGCACCAGCAGATCCAGGAAATCAGCCGCCGCAAGGCACTGGTGGAAGGTTTGTTGATCGGGCTGGAGTACCGCACTCACCTGAACAGCCCGCACTTCTGGATCGAAGTCCCGGAGCCATGGCGCGCGTCGGAAATCGAGGCGGAGTTAAAGCAGAACAATTACCTGATTGCGACAGCCGAAGCGTTTGCCGTGGGGCAGACGGCGGTGCCGCAATTCATTCGGGCGAGCATCTGCAATACGTCGGGGGATGATCAGTTGCTGCTGGATGGGTTCGATGCGCTGGCGACGGCGCTGGGGCAGGGCGGGGGGCGGTTTCACCTGTGAACCCAACAGCTTGTTGTGAACATGACCCCTGTGGCGAGGGAGCTTGCTCCCGCTGGGCTGCGAAGCAGCCCCAAAGCCATTCACTAAATACCAGTCGTCTGGTTTGCGACTGCTGCGCAGTCGAGCGGGAGCAAGCTGCCTCGCCACAGAAGCTCCCTCGCCACACAAGCACCTTGGCCAGAGCGCGGAGTTACTTGAACCGCCGCTCCACCCCTTTCTCCACCAGAATCTTCGCCGAAATCTCTTCCACCGAAAAATGCGTGGAATTGATGTGCGCAATATTTTCCCGGCGGAACAGATTTTCCACCTCCCGCACTTCAAATTCGCACTGCGCATAGCTGGAGTAACGGCTATTGGGCTTGCGCTCGTTGCGAATCGCCGTCAGGCGGTCCGGGTCGATGGTCAGCCCGAACAGCTTGTGCTGGTGCGCGCGCAGGGCGCTCGGCAGCGTCAGGTGCTCCATGTCGTCTTCGGTCAGCGGGTAGTTGGCCGCGCGAATCCCGAACTGCATGGCCATATAAAGGCAGGTCGGCGTCTTGCCGCAGCGGGACACGCCCACCAGGATCAAATCAGCCTTGTCGTAGTAGTGGGTGCGGGCGCCGTCGTCGTTGTCGAGGGCGAAGTTCACCGCCTCGATCCGCTCCATATAGTTGGAGTTATGGCCAATGGAGTGAGATTTTCCGACAGAGTATGACGAATGTTCACTTAACTCTTGTTCCAGCGGCGCCAGGAAGGTAGAGAAGATGTCGATCATGAAACCATTGGAGGTGGCGAGGATCTCACGAATGTCCTGATTGACGATGGTGTCGAAAATGATCGGACGAAATCCGTCTTTTTCGGCCGCCAGATTGATTTGTTGTACCATGGCTCGCGCTTTATCCACGCTATCGATATAGGGTCGCGTGAATTTGCTGAAGGTAATGTTTTCGAACTGCGCCAGCAGGCTTTGACCCAGGGTTTCGGCTGTAATGCCGGTGCCGTCGGAGATAAAGAAAGCAGATCGTTTCATTTGAGCCTTGGGCCTTAAGCTGATGACGAATCTTGGATATGATAGGCGCGATTTTGCCGTCCCGCAGTGGGCCGCATTCTCACTTATTTTCCAGGTCCAGGCCACAAACGCCGGTAACCGCTCCTACTGAGCCGCCGGCGTCCTGAGCTTTTCCAACACAGAAAGTGGAGAGATCACCTTGGTAGAGTACGTAGTTTCCCTCGATAAGCTCGGCGTCCATGATGTAGAGCACGTAGGGGGCAAGAACGCATCCCTGGGCGAGATGATCAGTAATCTTGCGGGTGCCGGTGTATCGGTGCCAGGTGGTTTTGCCACCACTGCCCAGGCTTACCGTGATTTCCTCGAGTTGAGCGGCCTCAACGATCAGATCCATGCCGCCCTCGATGCGCTGGACGTCGATGACGTCAACGCCCTGGCCAAGACTGGCGCCCAGATCCGTCAATGGATCATGGAAGCCGAGTTCCCCGAGAAGCTCAACGCCGAGATCCGCACCGCGTTTGCCACGCTGTCGGCCGGTAACCCCGACATGGCTGTCGCCGTGCGCTCCTCGGCCACCGCCGAAGACCTGCCTGACGCCTCCTTTGCCGGCCAGCAGGAAACCTTCCTGAACATCCGCGGCGTGGAAAACGTGATCCGCGCGGCCAAGGAAGTGTTCGCCTCTCTCTTTAACGATCGCGCCATTTCCTACCGCGTGCACCAGGGTTTCGACCACAAGCTGGTGGCCCTGTCTGCCGGTGTGCAGCGCATGGTGCGTTCGGAAACCGGCACCGCCGGCGTGATGTTCACCCTGGACACCGAATCGGGCTTCCGCGACGTGGTGTTCATCACCGGCGCCTACGGCCTCGGCGAAACCGTCGTACAAGGCGCGGTGAACCCGGACGAATTCTACGTCCATAAACACACCCTTGAAGCCGGCCGCCCGGCCATCCTGCGCCGCAACCTGGGCAGCAAGGCGATCAAGATGATCTACGGCGACGAGGCCAAGGCCGGTCGCTCGGTGAAAACCGTTGATGTCGACAAGGCCGAACGCGCGCGTTTCTGCCTGACCGACGCCGAAGTCAGCGAACTGGCCAAACAAGCGATGATCATCGAGAAGCACTACAAGTGCCCGATGGACATCGAATGGGCCAAGGACGGCGACGACGGCAAGCTATACATCGTCCAGGCCCGCCCTGAGACCGTGAAGAGCCGCACCTCGGCCAACGTCATGGAACGCTACCTGTTGAAAGAAACCGGCACCGTGCTGGTGGAAGGCCGTGCCATCGGCCAGCGCATCGGCGCCGGCAAGGTGCGGATCATCAAGGACGTGTCCGAGATGGACAAGGTCCAGCCAGGCGACGTGCTGGTCTCCGACATGACCGACCCGGACTGGGAACCGGTGATGAAGCGCGCCAGTGCCATCGTCACCAACCGTGGCGGGCGTACCTGCCACGCGGCGATCATCGCCCGCGAGCTGGGGATTCCGGCAGTGGTCGGTTGCGGTAACGCCACCCAACTGTTGAAAGACGGCCAGGGCGTGACCGTGTCCTGCGCTGAAGGCGACACCGGCTTCATCTTCGAAGGTGAGCTGGGCTTCGATATCAAGCAAAACTCCATCGACGCCATGCCCGACCTGCCGTTCAAGATCATGATGAACGTCGGCAACCCGGACCGCGCCTTCGATTTCGCGCAATTGCCGAACGCCGGTGTGGGCCTGGCCCGCCTGGAGTTCATCATCAACCGCATGATCGGTGTGCACCCCAAGGCTCTGCTGAACTACGACGGCCTCCCGCCGGACATCAAGGAAAGCGTCGACAAGCGCATCGCCGGCTACAACGACCCGGTGGGCTTCTACGTCGAGAAGCTGGTGGAAGGCATCAGCACCCTGGCAGCGGCGTTCTACCCGAAAAAGGTCATCGTGCGCCTGTCGGACTTCAAGTCCAACGAGTACGCCAACCTGATCGGCGGCAAGCTTTACGAGCCGGAAGAAGAAAACCCGATGCTCGGCTTCCGTGGCGCCTCGCGCTACATCAGCGAAGCCTTCCGCGACTGCTTCGAGCTGGAATGCCGTGCCCTCAAGCGCGTGCGCAACGAGATGGGCCTGACCAACGTCGAAATCATGGTGCCGTTCGTGCGCACCCTGGGTGAAGCGAGCCAGGTGGTGGACCTGCTGGCTGAAAACGGCCTGTCCCGTGGCGAGAACGGCCTGCGCGTCATCATGATGTGCGAGCTGCCATCCAATGCCATCCTGGCTGAAGAATTCCTGGAGTTCTTCGACGGCTTCTCCATCGGTTCCAACGACCTGACCCAGCTGACCCTGGGCCTGGACCGCGACTCCGGGATCATCGCCCACCTGTTCGACGAGCGTAACCCTGCGGTCAAGAAGCTGCTGGCCAACGCCATCCAGGCGTGCAACAAGGCCGGCAAGTACATCGGGATCTGCGGCCAGGGCCCTTCCGATCACCCGGACCTGGCCAAGTGGCTGATGGAGCAGGGCATCGAAAGCGTCTCGCTGAACCCCGATTCCGTACTGGAAACCTGGTTCTTCCTGGCTGAAGGTCAAGCCCAGGCGTAACACGCAACACCCAAAAGTGCCGGTCAACCTTGCGGTTGGCCGGCATTTCTCATTCTGTACAGGGCGGAACTCCTTCCGGACGCCGCCCTTTTTTGTGCAAGAGCATTATGCAAAGCAGCAGCAACCTGTTTCCCGTCGCCTTGATCAGCGCTGAGCGTCGTGGCGACCTGAGTGAAGATGTGTATCGGCTGAAACCCGGCAACAGCCCTGACGGTACCGTCGAGCTGGCCGTGACCCGCCTGGGCCTGGCTGACGTCCCGGAAAACCGGGGCGTGCCGGTGGTTTTGTTGCATGGCAGTTTTTCCAACCGCCGCTTCTGGTACTCGCCCAAGGGGATCGGCCTGGGCGCCTACCTGGCGCGCGAAGGGTTTGACGTCTGGATCCCGGAAATGCGCGGTCACGGGCTGTCCCGGCGCAACCAGGACTACGCCAGGAATCGTGTCGCCGACTATGCTCGCTACGACTTGCCGGCCATTGCCGCCTTCGTGCGTGAGCAAAGCGGGCAGATTCCCCACTGGATCGGGCATTCCCTGGGTGGCACAACCCTGGCTGCGGCCCTGGGTGGGCAGCACCTTGGCGCGCCGGCAGTGGCCTCGGTGGCGCTGTTTGGCTGCCAGGTCAGTCGCACGCATTGGCCGTTGAAGTTGCCACCGGTGGAGTGGACCGGTCGCCTGCTCTTGAAACGTTTCGGCCAATTGTCAGGCGCTCGGTGGAAACGCGGCCCGGAGGACGAGCCGGCGGGCGTATTGATTGAAGCCATGCGCTGGAATGGGCTGTTCGGCCGCTTTGGCGAAGGTAAGCAGGATTGGTGGAAAGGCCTGGCCGAGGTTGACGTGCCGCTGTTGGCGGTGAGCGCCGCCGGCGATCACCAGGACCCGGACTGGGCCTGTCGCAAGCTCTTTGAGCAGGTCGGCTCCGGGCATCGCCAATACCTGTGCCTGGGGCGCCAGCAAGGGTTCAGCGGGGATTTCGGGCATGTCGAGATGCTCGTCAGCAAGGCCGCCCAGGCTGAAGTGTGGCCGCTGGTGACGCGCTGGTTGAAAAATCCGCTTACACCTTTGCTGGGGGCGCAGGCGCAGGAACTGGCGGCGGTTTGAGCGCGAGGCTCTATCAGGGGCGTTTCGCTTGTTTGCCGTAGAGGCTAAGATATGACGCGTTGGGTGGTTCTGGTCATATTCAGTCGCGCAGTGGGTCTTGCGTTGCTATCCGATGGGCCTGACTATTCGGCCCGGATTAAAGAACCTTCACGGCAAAGCGTTTCCAGATGTAAGTAAACAGTGGGATGTTTGACACCTTCTTTCACCTACAGGAGTTTCTCGATGAACCATTACCTTACCCCCGACCTGTGTGACGCCTATCCGGAGCTGGTGCAGGTGGTTGAGCCGATGTTCAGCAATTTCGGCGGCCGGGACTCCTTTGGTGGCGAGATCGTGACCATCAAGTGCTTTGAAGACAATTCCCTGGTCAAGGAACAAGCCGAACTCAATGGGGCCGGCAAGGTGCTGGTGGTCGATGGTGGGGGTTCCCTGCGCCGCGCGTTGCTGGGCGACATGATCGCCGAGAAAGCCGCGAAAAACGGCTGGGAAGGGCTGGTGATCTACGGCTGCATCCGCGATGTCGACGTAATCGCCCAGACCGATCTGGGCGTGCAGGCCCTGGCCAGCCACCCGATGAAGACTGACAAGCGCGGTATTGGCGATTTGAACGTGGCGGTGACATTCGCCGGCGTGACCTTCCGCCCGGGCGAGTACGTGTACGCCGACAATAACGGTGTGATCGTCTCCCCTAGCCCGCTGAAGATGCCTGAATAAACAGCAGTAGCCGACAGGGGTGAGGATGTTCGAGGAAGAAAACGCGCAGTGGGGGCTGGTGCATGCCCTGGTGCTGGACGGTAAAGGTGGTGCGCGTTCGATTGCCCGGACAGAGCTTGATGAGCTGCAACTGCAGCCTCAGGAAAGCCTGTGGCTGCATTGGGACCGTAGCCATCCCCAGACCCAGACCTGGTTGCGCAAATCCAGCGGCCTCAGCGAATTCGCCTGTGACCTGCTGCTGGAGGAGAACACTCGCCCACGCCTGTTGCCGCTGCCGGATGCCGAACTGCTGCTGTTTTTGCGCGGGGTCAACCTCAATCCCGGCGCCGAACCGGAAGACATGGTCTCGGTGCGGATCTTTGCCTCGGCAGCGCGGGTGATTTCCCTGCGTTTGCGCCCATTGCGCGCCACCGACGAGTTGCTGGTGCAACTGGCAGACGGCAAGGGGCCGAAGACTTCCTCGGAACTGGTCCTGTATATGGCGCAGTACCTGACCAACAAGGTTCAGGATCTGGTCAGCGACTTGTCCGAAATCGTCGATATCGAAGAAGAAAAACTGGATGCCGACGAACGGTATACTCCGGAGCATGGCAGCGTTTTGCAGATCCGTCGGCGCGCCGCCGGGCTTAAACGTTTCCTGTCGCCGCAGCGGGATATTTTCGCGCAGTTGACCCGGATCAAATTGCCCTGGTTCTGTGACGACGATGCTGACTACTGGAACGAATTGAACAACAGCCTGACCCGCTACCTGGAAGAGCTTGAGCTGGCCCGGGAGCGCGTGGGGCTTGTGCTGGAGACCGAAGACCGGCGTTTGAGCCTGCGCATGAACCGCACCATGTACCGCTTCGGGATCATCACCGGGATCTTCCTGCCGATGAGTTTCCTGACCGGTTTGCTGGGCATCAATGTAGGCGGAATTCCGTTCTCTTCCAGCCCTTACGGGTTCCTGATTGCCTGCCTGATGATGGTCACGGTGGCGGTCGGGCAATGGTGGTTGTTTCGACGGTTACGTTGGGTTTGAGCTGAATGTGACCTGAACGTGGAAAGAGGTCATGTGACCCGAAGAATTTTACCCTCGTCTTTTAAATCACTTGCGAGAGGTTTTTTATGCACGATCCGTTCGAACAGTCTTTGCGTGACATGCTCAATGCCTCGCCGTCCAACCGGGACGACGATGCTTGCCTGGGTCGCGTCTTGAAAACCGCCAACCGCCAGGTCGGGGCGGGGGATCTGTTCGGTCTGCTTGGCCGCTGGTTGCCGGCGTTGATGATGGCCTTGAACAATGGTTCGGCCCATGTCTCACCGGTTTCCCGTCGTAAACCTCTTGCACGCACTGCTGATAAGGCTGAATGAATATGGAACTCGATCTCTGGACCCAGAGTCTGGTAACTGCAATGACTGCGTTGTGGACCAAGGTGGCGAATTTCATTCCCAACCTGTTTGGTGCACTGGTGGTGGTACTGCTGGGTTTTGTCGTGGCCAAGCTGCTTGACACCCTGCTTTCCAAATTGCTGGCTAAGCTGGGTCTTGATCGATTGATGGGTGGCACCGGCCTGACCAAGATTTTGGGGCGTGCCGGGTTGCAAGTGCCGATCTCGACACTGATCGGCAAGATCGTTTATTGGTTTGTTTTGCTGATTTTTCTGGTTTCTGCGGCTGAATCCCTTGGACTTGAGCGAGTTTCAGCTACGCTCGACATGCTGGCGCTGTATTTGCCGAAAGTATTCGGTGGCGCGCTGGTGTTGCTGGTAGGGGTTTTGCTGGCGCAACTGGCCAATGGCCTGGTGCGTGGGGCGGCTGAAGGCGTGGGTCTGGATTATGCCAGCGGCCTGGGGCGAATTGCCCAGGGTCTGGTGATTATCATCAGTATTTCGGTCGCGATCAGCCAGCTGGAGGTCAAGACCGACCTGCTGAACCATGTGATTGTGATTGTTTTGATTACCGTTGGTCTGGCCGTTGCGCTGGCCATGGGACTGGGAAGCCGGGAAATTGCCGGGCAGATTCTTGCGGGAATCTATGTGCGTGAGCTATATCAGGTTGGGCAACAAGTGCGTGTGGGCGAGGTCGAAGGGCAGATCGAGGAGATCGGCACGGTCAAGACGACAGTGCTGACGGACGATGGCGAACTGGTGTCGCTTTCGAACCGGATCCTGCTGGAACAGCATGTGACTAGCCGCTAACCCGGCGAATCCTGCTAATGTACGCCGCCGCAAACCTGGGTATCCAGGCCATGGCGGACATTGACCTGACTGTCGGCACGACTTGTTTTGAATAAAGCCCAAACGCTGTCCACGCGCTATGACCCCCGTGAGCTCTCTGATGAGGAGTTGGTCGCGCGCTCGCACACGGAGCTGTTTCACGTAACACGCGCGTACGAAGAATTGATGCGCAGGTATCAACGCACTCTGTTCAACGTTTGTTCAAGGTATTTAGGGAACGATAGAGATGCGGATGATGTCTGTCAGGAAGTGATGCTCAAGGTGCTATACGGCCTGAAGAACTTCGAGGGAAAATCGAAGTTCAAGACATGGCTCTATAGCATCACGTACAACGAGTGCATCACGCAGTATCGGAAGGAACGGCGAAAGCGTCGCTTGATGGATGCTTTGAGTCTGGACCCCCTTGAGGAAGCGTCTGAGGAAAAGGCGCCTACCCCGGAAGAAAAGGGCGGACTCGATCGCTGGTTGGTGCATGTGAATCCGATTGACCGGGAAATTCTGGTGCTACGATTTGTCGCAGAGCTGGAGTTTCAGGAGATCGCTGACATCATGCATATGGGTTTGAGTGCTACAAAAATGCGTTACAAACGCGCTCTTGATAAATTACGTGAGAAATTTGCGGGCAGCACTGAAACTTAGTGCGTGGCAAATATCTCTTACGTGTAGGCAAGTTCTGTTAGACTTGTCGCCGAGTTGTCCCCCGGTATGTGGGACTGCTTTACAATCACCAGATGGGGATTTAACGGATGAAACTGAAAAACACCTTGGGCTTGGCCATTGGTACTCTTATTGCTGCCACTTCTGTCGGCGCTCTGGCACAAGGCCAAGGCGCAGTTGAAGGCCAGCTGTTTTACAAAAAGCAGTTCAACGATAGCGTCAAACATATCGAAGACGGCTTCAATCCTGGCGCCAGCATCGGTTACTTCCTGACCGACGACGTGTCGATCAACCTGAACTACGACACTACCAACCACACCCGTTCGAACGACGGTACTGGCAACCAGAAGATCAAAGGTGATACCGGCAGCGTTACTGCCCAGTACCACTTCGGTCAAGCTGGCGTCGACTCCCTGCGTCCATACGTAGAGGGCGGTTTCGGCCACCAGAGCCGTACCAACGTGCAGGCTGATGGTCACAGCGGTCGCGATCAGTCGACCCTGGCTATTGCTGGCGCTGGTGTGAAGTACTACTTCACCGACAACCTGTTCGCACGTGCTGGTGTTGAAGCTGACTACGCTATCGACAACGGCAAGTGGGACTACTCCGCACTGGTTGGCCTGGGCGTAAACTTCGGCGGCAACGCTGGCAAAACTGCTCCAGCTCCTACCCCAGCACCAGCTCCAGAGCCAACCCCAGAGCCAGAAGCTCCGGTTGCTCAGGTTGTTCGTGTTGAGCTGGACGTGAAGTTCGACTTCGACAAGTCGGTTGTTAAGCCTAACAGCTACGGCGACGTGAAAAACCTCGCTGACTTCATGAAACAGTACCCACAAACCACCACCGTTGTTGAAGGTCACACTGACTCCGTCGGTCCTGACGCTTACAACCAGAAGCTGTCCCAGCGTCGTGCTGACGCTGTTAAGCAAGTCCTGGTCAAAGACGGTATCGCTCCTAACCGTGTAAGCTCGGTTGGTTATGGCAAATCCCGCCCAGTTGCTGACAACGCAACTGAAGCTGGCCGTGCTATCAACCGTCGCGTAGAAGCCTCGGTAGAAGCACAAGCAGCTCAGTAATTACTGAGTTGTAGAAAAAAGCCCGGCTTAGGCCGGGCTTTTTTTCGCCTGCAATTTGCCTCAGGCCGTGGCGCTGGCCAGGGCCGCAAGCGCCTGCGTCGCTTGCGCAACCCGGCCAATCACCAGGATAGCCGGGCTCTTGAGCGCGAATTCGTGCGCATCATCCTGCATCCGGGCGAGGCTGCTGCGGCATTCGCGCTGTTGTGGCAGTGAAGCGTTTTCAATCATCGCCACCGGCATGTCATCGCTCATGCCACCTTCCAGCAATTGCCGGCGGATTTCCCCCAGTTTCGCCACCCCCATATAGATCACCAGCGTCGTGCCGCCCTCGGCCAGGGCCCGCCAATTGAGGCTGCTGTCGTCCTGGGTATGGGCCGTGACCAACGTGACGCCACGGCTGACACCGCGCAACGTCAGCGAGATATCGCAGTTCGTTGCCCCGGCCAGCCCTGCCGTAATGCCGTTGACCAACTCCACTTCCACCCCTTGCTGCCTGAGCCACGCCGCCTCTTCGCCGCCGCGACCAAAAATGCACGGATCGCCGCCCTTGAGCCGCACCACGCATTTACCCTGCCGGGCATAACGCAACATCAGGCGATGGATAAACGCCTGTGGGGTGGAACGGCAGCCACCGCGTTTGCCCACGGTGATCAGCCGTGCAGCGGGGCAATGCTCCAGCAGCGCCGGGTTGACCAGATCATCGATCAGCACCACATCGGCTTCCCGCAGGGCTCTCACCGCCTTGAGTGTCAGCAGTTCCGGATCGCCGGGGCCTGCGCCCACCAGCCAGACTTTTGCGCTCATATGCTTGCCTCACACTCTGATCGCGATTGGCTGCTTGCCACTCGCCAATAACCGTTTGATTTCCGGCACACAGGAGCCGCATTGCGTGCCGCAACCCAGTTCCTGCTTCAGCCCGTTCAGGTCCAGGCCCCGGGCAATGCCGGCGCAGACCGCGCTTTCGCTGACGTTCTTGCAGTTGCACAGCGTCTTGTTGCTGCTTGAGCCGCCCCCCGGTGGCGCACTCAATGGCGCCAACAACCAGCGGCGTAACTGCTCATCGGTGCGACCTTCCAGCCACAGGCTTTGCAGCCAGTGGCGAGCCAGGGTTTCGCCAGCCAGGCGGATCGTGGTGATACGGCCTTTTTCAATCTTTACCCGCTTGCCAATGGAGCGCCGCGGGTCGTCGTACGCCATCACGGGGCCGTCGTTGAGGCCCAGCAGTTGGTCGATCTGCTTGAGCAGTTCAAGGGCGGGCGCCTCGTGATGCGCCGCACGAATCAGCAGGGCAGGCCGCTCGCGTCCGGTCAGGCTCAGGCTGACGTAGGCAAAGCCGTCACACAGCGGTCGCAACGCTTCGAAGTGTTGCTGCACATCGCCTTCAATCAGCGCAAACAAGTGCCAGGGCAGCCGCACCGCCTCCAGGCGCACGCCGCTGTGCTTGAGTTCCGGCTGTTTGGACAGCGGGTCGAATGCCGGCTGGGTCAGCGCATTTACGCCGCCTTTAAGAAAACGGTCGCCCCAGTGCATCGGCAGGAAAGCCTGGCCGGGACGCACGCTGTCATCGCTGCCGACGGCCACAATCACGCTGCCGCGCCGGCTTTTCAGGCTGACCAGATCCCCTTCCTTCAAGCGATGGCGACGCAGTTCGTCCGGGTGCAGGCTGAGCACTGCTTCACTGACATGGCCGAACAGCTGCGCAGCGGTGCCGGTGCGGCTCATGCCATGCCATTGGTCCCGCAGGCGGCCGGTGATCAGGGTGAGTGGGAAGCGCGCGTCACGCTGCTCCTTGGCGGCGCGATAAGGGTCGGCGACAAAGTGCGCGCGGCCAGTCTCCGTAGGGAAAAATCCGTCGGTGTACAGCCTTGGTGTTCCGCCCACCGCATCGGCCGGGAATGGCCATTGCTGCGGGCCTATCCGGTCCAGCAGCGCGTGGCTGATACCCGACAGGTCCAGGTCCCGGCCACGGGTCAGCAGCTTGTATTCATCAAAGATCTGTGCCGGTTGCTCAAAGGCAAAAAGCCCCGGTTTTCCGGGACAAAGACGCTGCTCCAGGCGTTGGGCAAAATCCACGGTGATTGCCCAGTCCGGCCGCGCTTCCCCAGGTGGGGCGATGGCTCGGCGAACGTGGGAAATGCGCCGCTCAGAGTTGGTCACTGTGCCTTCCTTCTCGCCCCAGCTCGCGGCTGGCAGCAACAGGTCGGCGTAACGCGCCGTCTCGGTTGTACGAAAGGCTTCCTGTAGCACCACGAACGGACACGCTTCCAGGGCCTGGCGCACGGTGTTCTGGTCGGGCAGGGATTGGGCGGGGTTGGTGCACGCGATCCACAAGGCCTTGATCTTGCCGGCCTGCATCTGTTCAAACAATTCGATGGCGGTCAGCCCGGTGCTGGCCGGCAGTTGGTCGACCCCCCAATACGCGGCTACTTCTGCCCGATGTTCGGGGTTGGCAGCCTCACGATGGCCAGGCAGTAAATTCGACAAACTGCCGGTTTCCCGCCCACCCATGGCATTCGGCTGACCCGTGAGGGAGAAAGGTCCGCAGCCAGGGCGGCCGATGGTGCCGGTCGCCAAATGCAGGTTAATCAAGGCGCTGTTCTTCGCGCTGCCGGCGGTGGACTGATTGAGCCCCATGCACCACAACGACAGAAAACTCGCCGAGGTGCCGACCCATTCCGCACACAGGTGCAGTTGCTCGATACTGATCCCGCACAACTGCGTGACCATTTGCGGTGTGTAGTCGTGAACCAGGCGTTTGAGTTCGACCAGGCCGTCGGTATGGGCCTGGATAAAGTCGCGGTCGATCCAGTCTTCCCACAACAACAAGTGCAGGATCCCATGGAACAATGCGACATCCGTACCCGGCAAAATCGCCAGATGCAGGTCCGCCAAGTCGCAGGTGTCGGTGCGCCGGGGATCAATTACCAGCACTTTCATCTGTGGCCGGCGGGCCTTGGCTTCCTCCAGGCGTCGGAACAACACCGGATGCGCGTAGGCCATATTGCTGCCGACGATCATCACGCAGTCGCTCGACTCCAGGTCCTCGTAGCTGCACGGTGGCGCGTCGGCCCCCAGGCTGCGCTTGTAGCCGACCACCGCCGAAGACATGCACAGCCGCGAGTTGCTGTCGATATTGTTGGTGCCCACCAGCGCTCGCGCGAGTTTGTTGAAGCTGTAGTAATCCTCGGTCAGCAACTGCCCGGATATATAGAACGCCACGCTGTCCGGCCCGTGTTCAGCGATGGTTTCGGCAAACACGTTCGCCGCGTGCTCCAGGGCGGTATCCCAGTCGGTGCGGCTGCGGGCCAGGCCTTTGCCCAGCCGCAGTTCCGGGTACAACGCGCGGGCCGCGAGGTCTCCGGTGAGGTGCAGGCTGGAGCCCTTGCTGCACAATTTTCCGAAGTTGGCCGGATGACTCGGATCGCCACTGACGCCGAGGATCTGCGAGCCATCATGCTCGATCAGTACGCCGCAACCGACCCCGCAGTAGCAGCAGGTGGACGCGGTGGTCTGGCGGTTCATCAACCGGCGTCCCGCAGCGCCAACATCACCCGGCCGTTTTCCACACGGGCCGGGTGGTGATGGGCGCAGCCGACGTCCGGTGCCTGGGCCTCCCCGGACTCCAGGTCGATCTGCCAGTTGTGCAGCGGGCAGGCCACGCGCTTGCCGTAGATCAAGCCTTGGGACAGCGGGCCACCCTTGTGCGGGCAGCGGTCGTCGAGGGCGAAAACCTCGTCGTCACTGGTACGAAAAATCGCGATGTCGCCTTTTGGCCCGCTGATGATGCGCGAGCCCAGGGCGTTGATTTCTTCGAGGGCGCAGATATCCAGCCAGTTCATGCCGGCACCTCCAGCAGTTTGACGGGGATGGTGTCGAATTCCTTTTTCAGCAGCGGCTGTTCCAGGCGTTCTTTCCACGGGTCCTGCTCGAACGACAGGGAGAATTGCAGGCGTTCATTCAGTGCCTGGCGCCGCGCCGGGTCTTCCAGTACAGCCTTCTTGATGTGCTCCATGCCGACCCGTTGCAGGTAGTGCACGGTGCGCTCCAGGTAGAAGGCTTCTTCCCGGTAGAGCTGTAGGAAAGCGCCGTTGTATTCGCGCACTTCTTCGGCGGTTTTCAGCTTGACGAAGAACTCGGCGACCTCGGTCTTGATCCCGCCGTTACCGCCGATGTACATCTCCCAGCCGGAATCGACGCCGATGATTCCCACGTCCTTGATCCCCGCTTCCGAGCAGTTGCGCGGGCAGCCGGACACTGCCAGCTTGACCTTGTGGGGCGACCACATATTGAACAGGTCATGTTCCAGCTCAATCCCCAGTTGCGTCGAGTTCTGCGTACCAAAGCGGCAGAACTCGCTGCCGACGCAGGTCTTCACGGTGCGGATGGATTTGCCGTAGGCGTGGCCGGATGGCATATCGAGGTCTTTCCATACGCCGGGCAAGTCCTGCTTCTTGATGCCGAGCAAATCGATGCGCTGCCCGCCGGTAACCTTGACCATCGGCACGTTGTACTTGTCGGCCACATCAGCGATGCGCCGCAGTTCCGACGGATTGGTCACACCACCCCACATCCGCGGGACTACCGAATAGGTGCCGTCTTTCTGAATATTGGCGTGGGCGCGTTCGTTGATCAGGCGCGATTGCGGATCGTCTTTTGCCTCGCCGGGCCAGGTGGAGATCAGGTAGTAGTTGAGTGCCGGGCGGCAGGTGGCACAGCCGTTCGGGGTGCGCCAGTTCAGGTAGCTCATGGTGCCGGCGATGGTCAGCAGGTGCTGGTCGCGGATGGCCTGGCGGATTTGCCCGTGGTTGAGGTCGCTGCAGCCGCAGATGGCTTTTTCGCTTTTCGGTTTGACGTCCGCCGCGCCGCCCACGGTGTTGATCAGGATCTGTTCCACCAGCCCGGCGCAGGAACCGCAGGAACTCGCAGCCTTGGTGTGCTTCTTCACATCGTCGACGCTGAACAGCCCGTGTTCCTGAATCGCCTTGACGATGGTGCCCTTGCACACGCCGTTGCAGCCGCAGACTTCGGCGGTGTCGGCCATGCTCATGGCTTTGTCCTGGCCTTGGTGGCCTACATCGCCCAAAGCGTTTTCACCGAACATCAGGTGATCGCGGATCTCGCCAATGGCATGGTTCTCACGGATCTGCCGGAAATACCAGCCGCCGTCAGCCGTATCGCCGTACAGGCAGGCGCCGACGAGGATGTCGTCCTTGATCACCAGCTTCTTGTAGACGCCGCCAATCGGGTCGGAAAGGGTGATGGTTTCGGTGCCTTCGCCACCCATGAAATCCCCGGCGGAGAACAGGTCGATGCCGGTGACTTTCAATTTGGTCGAAGTCACCGAGCCTTGATAGCGCGCGAAACCCAGCTGGGCGAGGTGGTTGGCGCAGACCTTGGCCTGTTCGAACAGCGGCGCCACCAGGCCATAGGCGATCCCGCGATGGCTGGCGCATTCGCCGATGGCATAGATGCGCGGGTCGTAGGTTTGCAGGGTGTCGTTGACCAGAATCCCACGGTTGCACGGGATGCCGGATTTTTCCGCGAGTTCGGTGTTGGGGCGGATGCCCGCAGCCATCACCACCAGGTCGGCGGGGATCACATCGCCATTCTTGAATTGCACCGAGCCGACGCGGCCGTTGCCGGCGTCATGCAGCGCCTCGGTCTGCTCCTTCAAGCGAAACACCAGGCCACGGCTTTCCAGTTCGGTTTGCAGCAACTGGCCGCTGGTCTTGTCCAGTTGCCGTTCCAGCAGCCATTCGCCGATATGCACCACGGTCACGTGCATGCCACGCAGCATCAGGCCGTTGGCGGCCTCCAGGCCCAGCAGGCCGCCGCCGATGACGACCGCGTGCTTGTGGGTCTTGGCGGTGTCGATCATGGCCTGGGTGTCGGCGATGTCGCGGTAGCCGATCACACCCTGCAACGTATTGCCCGGGATCGGCAGGATAAACGGCGTGGAGCCGGTGGCGATCAGCAGGCGATCGTACTCGGCCTCGCTGCCGTCTTCGGCGATGACTTTGCGTTTGACCCGGTCGATCTGCACCACTTTGCGGTTAAGCAACAGCTTGATGTTGTTATCGAGGTACCAGCTCAAGTCATTGAGCACGATCTCTTCGAAGGTCTGCTCACCGGCCAGCACCGGCGACAGCAAAATGCGGTTGTAATTGGTGTGGGGCTCGGCGCCGAAAACGGTGATGTCGTACAGGTCGCTGCTCAGCTTGAGCAATTCTTCAAGGGTGCGAACCCCGGCCATGCCGTTGCCGATCATCACCAGTTTGAGTTTCTTCATGTCGTTCTCCGCAGTGGCTCGACAAATCGTGCGCAACAAAAAAAGGCGTCCCCGCTACGTAAGTAGCGAGGACGCCTTTGTCCTGGTCCCGTTCTCTCGGGAAGCCCGACCTTCGACGTTGAAGGTGCGGCTATATGTGTGTTGATGGGAAAGCTAATGCAGCGGTTGTGCCAAGTAGGATTTTGGCCGGTTTTGCTAAGTGAGGCGGTGATGTATCAAGAAATTTCGCCTCTTAGTGGTGCAACAGCCAGTACAACAGCACCAGATTGATCAGCAACGACAGCACGGCCAACGTTTGCCAGACCTTCAGCGGTTCGCGCTCCAGCAGCGGTTTTGGTCGCGTGCTCAACTCGCGGCGATCCGCCTGCTCCAGTACCAGCAACCATTCCTCGGCAGTTTCATAACGTTGCTCGGGTTGCGCGGCGACTGCGCGCTCCAGGCTCTGTTGCAGCCAGTCGGGCAGGTCGGGGCGGTAGCGGCTGGCGCCGACAGGCGTAATGAACCTGGGACGCTGGAAAGCTTCGATTTCGCCGTAGGGGTAATGCCCGGTGAGCAGGTAATACAAGGTCACACCGACGCTATACAGGTCCTGTTGCGGGGTAGGGCGTTCGCCGTTGAAGGCTTCCGGGGCGATAAAGCTTGGCGTGCCAGGCAACAGGTGCGCGCGATCCTCCGAGAGCCCGGGGCAGTAGGCCAGGCCGAAGTCCAGCACACGCAATTCGCCATCCTCGCCCAGCAGCAGGTTTTCCGGCTTGATGTCGCGGTGCAGGATCTGCCGGCGGTGCAGCAGCCCGACGGCACGCAACAGGCGCTCGGCCAGGGTTTGCCACTGCGCCAGGGGCAATGGGCCCTGGTGCTTGAACAGTTCGGCCAGGGTTTGGCCGGAGTATTCACGCATCACGTAGTACAAATGCTGACGGCCACTGGCTGGATGGACTTCAGGAAACGCGCGGCCGGCGACCCGGCGCAGGAACCATTCCTCTGACAGCAATGCCTGGGCGGCGAACACGTCATCGTCGTGGCTGAGCGGCAAGGTCTTCAGCAGCCACGCCTGTTGATGGGCATCGCGCACCCGATAGAGCAAGGACTGGCGGCTTTGCCCCAACAGCGACTCTACCTGCCAGCCTTCGAAGCGCTGGCCGGGTTTCAGGGGGGGCGGCAGGGGCCATTGCTGCAACTGCACCAGCGCATCGCCGAGGGTGGCGGCGCCAAGCTGGTCGACGCGGACCAGCAGGGCGCTGGCGTTGTCCTGGCTACCAGCCAGGTGCGCGGCGCTGACCAGGGTGTTTACCGCGAGGTCCAGGTCCGACTGTTCCCGCAGGATTGCGCTGATGTTGTTGTCATCCAGGGTCGCCCACACGCCGTCGCTGAGCAGCAGGAAACACTCGCCTGCCCGCAACTCGCCGTCGAGGAAATCCAGCACCAGATGCTGATCCAGGCCCATGGCGCGCTTGAGCACATGCTGCATGCCCGGTTGCTCCCACACATGCTCCTGGCTCAGGCGCTGCAACTGGCCATCGAGCCAGCGGTACACCCGGCAATCACCCACATGGGCCAGGGTGAAACGCTGGCCGCGAAACACCAGGACGCTGAGGGTGGTCAGCAACGGCTGGCCGTCGCCGTTGGCTTGCAGCCAGCGATTCTGGGCCACCAGCAAGCGTTCCAGGGCCTGGGCCACGCCCCAGGTTTGCGGCGTGGCGTAATAGTCCAGGGCCAGCGCTTGCAAGGTCGAGCGCGCAGCCAGTCCGCCATCGGCGCATTGGCTGACGCCATCGGCGATGGCACACAGGTAGCCTTTGCTGGCGGCCAGCTCCGGGGCGGGGGTGACCAGGCGCAAGGCGTCCTGGTTTTCCTGCCGCGGGCCGGTGGCGCTGGCCTGGGCGAAGCTCAGTTGCAGGCTCATCAGACCCGTGCAGCCGTCACCGCAGCCGAGCCCCAAGTGGTTCTCCAGCGACGCTTGACGCCGTACAGGCCGAACCAGGCCAGCACGCCCAGGCTGGCGAACAGCCACAGCGCCAACTGATAGCTGCCGGTGCCTTGCTTGATCGCGCCCATGCCCGCCGCCAGGGCGAAACCGCCGATGCCGCCGGCCATGCCGATCAGGCCGGTCATCACACCAATCTCGCGGTGAAAGCGTTGGGGCACCAGTTGGAAGACTGCACCGTTACCGGCACCCAAACCGAGCATGGTGCACACAAAAAGCGCCAGTGCTGCGTAGGAGCTTGGCAGGTTGAACCCCACCGCCGCGATGCAGATCGCTGCCACGCCGTACATGCCGAGCAGGGTGCGAATCCCGCCGAAACGGTCGGCCAGGGCGCCGCCCAAAGGCCGCATCAGGCTGCCGCCGAATACGCAGGCGGCGGTGTAGTAGCCGGCGGTGACCGGGCTCAGGCCGTATTGGTCGTTGAAATAGCCGGGCAGGGCGCTGGCCAGGCCGATGAAACCACCGAAGGTCACACTGTAGAAGAACATGAACCACCAACTGTCGCGGTCGCCCAGGGCTTTGAAGTAGTCGGCCATGGACTTGGCCTTGGGTCGTTGCGGGGCGTTGCGGGCGAGCCAGGCGAAGACGATCAGCGTCAGGATCAGCGGGATCAGTGCGAAGCCGAACACATTGCTCCAGCCAAACGCGGCGGCGAGCACCGGTGCCAGCAGGGCCGCGAACACCGTCCCGGAGTTGCCGGCGCCGGCGATGCCCATGGCCTTGCCCTGGTGCTCGGCGGGGTACCACTGGGACGCCAAGGGCAGGGCGACGGCGAACGAGGCTCCCGCCATGCCGAGGAACATGCCCAGCAGCAGGGCTTGCTCGTAGCTGTGGATTCCGAGTTTCCAGGCGACGAACAAGGCGCCGATGACAATCACCTGGCCGATCAGGCCGGCGGTCTTGGGGGAGAGTTTGTCGGCGAGCATGCCCATCAGGAACCGCAGCACTGCGCCGGCCAGGATGGGGGTGGCGACCACCAGGCCGCGTTGTTGGGTGGTGAGGTGCAGGTCGGCGGCGATTTGTACCGCCAATGGGCCCAACAGGTACCAGACCATGAAGCTCAGGTCGAAATACAGGAACGCGGCGAACAGGGTCGGGGTGTGACCGGATTTCCAGAAGCTTGATTTCATCACGCACCTCAGCGGTAAGGGGTCTTATGAGAAGGCCTGGTGATGGAACGGCTGGGGCCGCTCCATCGGCCCCGGGCTATGGGGCCAAAACGAAAAAACGCCGCCACCGGGTTCGCTGGGGCAAACCGGGTGTGCGACGTCTTTGTCGTGGAGGGGGCAACCGCCGTTGGCTACCTGTGGGGATTCTTTAGCAAGAGGTGGGCCAACAGGGGGTGGGGGCGTTGTGGTGTGGTGTGGTGTGGTGTACATATCCGTTGCTGCGGTAACGGCGGCTTAGGGTTCCGCTCTTACAGCGGGTCACTTTTGGCAAACGCCCCAAAAGTAACCAAAAGGTCTTTGCCCCACCACTCGGTGCCTCGCTTAGGCTCGGCATGCCCGCAC
>NZ_JACAPN010000009.1:378-259103 GCF_013385665.1 Pseudomonas sp. D4002 | reverse complement strand
CCCGCAGATCAAAATCAAAAGCCAGATCAAAAGCACGCAGCCTCGCTGGCGCTCGACAGCTGCTACGGGCGGGGTGGCTCTGCTTTTCTGTAGGAGCTGGCTTGCCGGCGATGCAGACAACTCGGTACATCAGGTACTTCCAGTTGATGCTATCGCAGGCAAGCCAGCTCCCACATTTGAACCGTGCCCGCTTTAGATTTTGATTTTGCTTAACAACACTCAAGCCGGCCTGTAGCCCGGCTGTTCAAAAGTGAGCCGCCGTAAGGGCGGTACCAATAGCGGCCGTTACCTAAATAACGGATATACACCCCGACCCCCCTCTCACCCCAACAACTCACTCATCGCAATAATCTGCTCCGCCACCTGAATCAGCTTCTGCTGCCGACTCATCGCCTGACGCCGCATCAGCGTGTAGGCCTCTTCCTCATTACACCCCTTCATTTTCATCAACAACCCCTTGGCCGTTTCGATCCGCTTGCGTTCGGCCAACTGCTGATCCCGCGCCTGCAACTGCGCGCGCAGCGCCTGGTCACTCTCGAACCGCGCCATCGCCACATCCAGAATCGGCTGCAACCGCTGCGCCTGAATCCCCTCGACAATGTAGGCGCTCACCCCGGACTTGATCGCCTGACGCATCACCCCCGGATCATGCTCA
This sequence comes from Pseudomonas sp. D4002, assembly GCF_013385665.1. Taxonomy (NCBI): domain Bacteria; kingdom Pseudomonadati; phylum Pseudomonadota; class Gammaproteobacteria; order Pseudomonadales; family Pseudomonadaceae; genus Pseudomonas; species Pseudomonas sp. D4002. The sequence continues at coordinate 258,448 of NZ_JACAPN010000009.1, read as the reverse complement.
TCGGTAAACATCACAATCGGCCGTGGCTGGTCGCGACTCACCAGCACCACCTGCTCCATCACATCGCGTCCCGGCGACTCGGTATCGATCAAAATCACGTCCGGGCGCACCGCTTCGACCCGCGCCGGCAAGTCGATCGTCAACCCCGATTCATCGATCACCTCAAACCCGGCCTCGGTCAACGCAGCCTTGAGCCGACCGACCTTGCGCGGTGTGTCATTGATCAACAGGATTCGTAGCATGGGTTCCTCCTGTCAGCGCAAGGCCTGGCGGCTGGCAACATCTGCCATGGCATGCAGGCGAAAGCTGCGGGCATACCCGGCCGGGTCCGAACCGTCCCAGATTTTTCCGTCAATCAACTGGCTGCTGCGCATGGCCTCGCCACCGGCAGGCACGCCCACGGCGCTGGCCGCCTGGCGATAGATGTCCAGTTGTTGCACACGCCGGGCAACGCCGAGGTAGTCCGGGTCCTCCCGCAGCAGGCCCCAGCGGCGGAACTGGGTCATGAACCACATGCCATCAGACAGGTAGGGCAGGTTCACCTCGCCGTCGCCATAAAAACGCAGCGCGTGGGGATCCTGCCAGTGGTTGCCGAGGCCGTCATCGTAGTCGCCGAGCAGGCGCGGTTCGATGCAATCGAGCGGGGCGTCGAGGTACTGCGGGGCGCTCAGCAACTGTGCAGTGGAGCGGCGGTTTTCCGTGCTCTGTTCGATAAAACGGCTGGCCTGCAGGATCGCCATCACCAATACCCGGGCGGTATTGGGGTATTGCTCGACAAATGCCTGGGTGCAGCCGAGGACTTTTTCCGGATGGTCCGGCCACAGTGCCTGGGTGGTGGCCAGGGTAAAGCCCTGGTTCTGCTTCACCGCACTGGCGCACCAGGGCTCGCCCACACAAAAGCCGTCGATGCGCCCGGCTTGCAGGTGCGCAACCATCTGCGGCGGCGGCACCACCACACTGTCCACATCCTGCAGGGGATGAATGCCCTGGCTGGCCAGCCAGTAATACAACCACATGGCGTGGGTACCTGTGGGAAAGGTCTGGGCGAAGGTGAGTTTTGTTCGGCTTTGGTGCACGTGGCGGTCCAGCGCCTCAGGACTGGTCACCCCCAGCTGTTGCAAGCCACGGGACAGGTTGATGCTCTGGCCGTTCTGGTTCAGGCCCATCAGCACCGCCATATCGGTGGGTGCCACGCCGCCGATGCCCAGGTGCACGGCGTAGATCAGGCCGTACAGGCTGTGGGCGGCGTCCAGTTCGCCGCTGACCAGGTTGTCCCGCAGGCTGGCCCATGATGACTGGCGCCTGAGATTCAAGGTCAGGCCATAGGGCTGGGCGAAGCCCTGGGTGGCGGCGACCACCACCGAGGCGCAATCGCTCAGGGCCATGAAACCCAGGTTGAGGCTGCTCTTTTCCGGGGCATCGCTGCCGTTGACCCAAGCCAGGGGATCACTCATCAATACGTACCTTTCATAAAAAAACGCCGTTCCGTCGGGTACTCAGAGGAAGAGCCCGGGGTAACGACGTCTGTGTCCTTGAGCCCGTTCCGCCGTTGGCGCGAGCTGCGATAGACAAGGCAAAGCAAGGCACATGCCACGATGCGCACAGGATGGGCTGGGCGTCAGCTTTCCATCAGGATTGAAATTGGCCTGCCTCGCAGTATGGCCGCTCTTTCAGCCCGGGCCATGCAGGCATGTTCAGCCACCTTCACCGTTTCTCGACGCTGCTTTTCGGCCTGGTGCTGCTGGGCAGCCCCGGCGCGTTCGGGGGCTCCTACCAGGCCCGTGATGAAAGCCTGCACACTTTTTTTACCGCGTTGTCCCTGCCGCTGGGGCAGCCGATCGTTGTCAGTCAGGCGGCAGCTCGCAAGCGCATCAGCGGGGCGTTCGATTTCGACTCGCCCCAACCGCTGCTGGAGTCGGTCGCCCAGCAGCAAGGCCTGATCTGGTACACCGATGGCCAGGTGCTTTACCTCTATGACGCCGACGAGGCGAAAAGCTCGGTAGTGACCCTGCGGCATATCTCGGTCGACCTCCTGCGCGGGTTCATGCGCCGTTCGGGGCTCGAAGAGGCGCGCTACCCGCTGCGTGCGAGTGGGGCGCGGGTGTTCTACGTGTCCGGGCCGCCGAACTATGTCGACCATGTGCTGCGCCTGGCCCAACTGATGGACCGCCAGCGTGCGGAACTGCGCCTGGGGCCGCAGCGGATCGGGGTGGTGCAGGTGCTCAACACCCACGTTGCAGACCGCGAGTACAACATGGGCGACAGAACCGTCACGGTGCCGGGCATGGCATCCATGATCGAAAAACTGCTGGCCGTCGAGCAGGAGAGTGCGTCCCCGCGGCAACCCGGATTACTGGCCGACAAGAATATCTCGGTGCTGGCGTACCCGGACACCAACAGCCTGCTGATCAAGGGCAAGCCCGCGCAGGTGAGCTTTATCGAAGGTCTGGTGGCAGAACTGGACGTACCGAAGCGCGCGGTGGAGGTTTCGATGTGGCTGGTGGATGTGGACCGCGATGAGCTCAAGAAGATCGGCGCGACCATGCACAAGGGGGCGGACAAGCCTTCAGCTACCCGGGTCATGGCACCCATCGAGGACGAAGCATTCATGCAGCGGATCACCGCCTTGGAGTTGCGCAGGCGAGCGAGGGTCACGACGTTGCCGGTGATTCTCACCCAGGAGAATGTGCCCGCGGTTTTCAACGACAACCAGACGTTCTATCTGCCCCGGCCGGGTGAAGACCACGACGAATGGCAACCGGTGGTCTTTGGTACGCAGGTCAGTGTTCTGCCGCGCTTCGCCGAGGCGAATGAAATCGAGATGCTGCTCACCGTCGAGGATGGCCGCCAGATGGGCAAGGCTGCCAGTCGCGACAAACCCTCGGCGGGGGTGGAGCGGATGGGGATCAACACGGTGGTGCGTGTGGCTCCGGGCAGGCGATTGCTGGTGGGGAATTTTCAGCGCGATACCGGCACAGCCTTGCTCGGACGCTACAACGGGCCCATGGCCAACAGTGTGCGATTGTTTGTGATTCAGGCGACGGCGGTCGCAAATGTGCTGCATACCGCTGCCGAGCCGGGGCAGGCGCCGCCGTTGACGCGCTCCCAGCATGAGCAGGTGAAGCGGGCATTTAACCGGGTGACCGAAGGATAAGAACGTTGGTGGCGCCCCTGGGCGGGCATCGCCGAAAGGTCCTACGTGCCCAGTCTGAAAAAATCAGTGCCTATGGGGTTTTTTCCTCTCCTATACAGCGAGTGGGCTTTTTATAGTCGCGACCTTCAGGAAACCAGTGTTGGAAGGTGAGTTGGGTGCGGAGGTACGAATGGCCGTGGTGAACGATGGGGTACTGGCTACCCCCATGGTCTTTGAGCGCTGGACGTTGCACGGTGACGGTAGATTGACCAGTGAAGACTCGGATATTCAACTCCCGCCCAAGGAGTGGCAGGTGTTGCGCCTGTTGCTGTCCTCGGCCGGAGTGCTGGTGACCAAGGACCATTTGCTGGAACAGGCATGGCCCCATAACGAGGCCACGGAAGAGTCCCTGACCCGTTGCATCTGTTCGCTGCGCAAATATTTGAAGGGCGGCAAGGGTCTGATCAAGACGGTATACGGCAAAGGGTACCGGGTGACCTGTGCGGTCAGGATGACCAGCCTGACGGTGGGCGCTGTCTGTTCCACCTGCGGTCGGGGGCAGGCATGAGCAGCGCCCGGTGCAAGGGGGCGCTGCTGCTGATGCTCACGCTCGGCTTCGGCAATGAAGCCCGGGCGTATTGCTGGGCCGAGGCTGCCAGCCGATACGGCATGGAGCCGGAATTGTTGCAGGCCATCGCCGCAGTGGAGTCGGGCTACCGCGCCAAGGCCATGAATTACGCCAACAACAACGGCACCCGTGATATCGGGCTGATGCAGATCAACAGCATTCACCTGCCGCGCCTGCTCAAGGAGGGCATTACCGAGCAGCGCTTGCTGGATGAGCCTTGCCTGTCGGTGGAGGTGGGGGCGTCGATCCTTGCCGACTTCGTCAAACAGTTCGGCTACAACTGGACGGCGATCGGTTCCTACAATGTGGGCGGCGGGCCCGGGCCTCAGCGTGAGGCCCTGCGTCTTCGCTATGCGCAAAAAATCTGGGCCCGCTATGAGGAACTGATGACGCACCGTAACTGACGATTGGACGGCACGCCTCGCATGCAGCCCGTCACCCCGGCTATAATCGCCGCCACCTTTCGCCGCCATCCGAGTCAAGCCCGCCCATGTATACCCTGGCCCGCCAGCTGTTGTTCAAACTCTCTCCGGAAACTTCCCACGATCTGTCCCTGGACTTGATCGGTGCCGGTGGCCGCCTGGGGCTCAATGGCCTGGTGTGCAAGGCCCCGGCGAAAATGCCGGTGTCGGTGATGGGGCTCGATTTCCCCAACCCGGTAGGCCTGGCTGCGGGTTTGGACAAAAACGGTGCAGCCATCGACGGTTTTGCGCAGCTGGGTTTTGGCTTTGTCGAAATCGGCACCGTGACCCCACGGCCGCAGCCGGGCAACCCGAAGCCGCGGATCTTCCGCCTGCCGGAAGCCGAGGCGATCATCAATCGCATGGGCTTCAACAACCTGGGTGTGGATAACCTGCTGTCACGGGTTCAGGCGGCTAAGTACACCGGTATCCTCGGGATCAATATCGGCAAGAACTTCGACACGCCGGTGGAGCGTGCGGTGGATGACTATCTGATTTGCCTGGACAAGGTCTACGCCCACGCCAGCTACGTCACGGTCAACGTCAGCTCGCCTAACACCCCGGGCCTGCGCAGCCTGCAGTTTGGCGACTCCCTCAAGCAACTGCTCGAAGCCTTGCGCCAGCGCCAGGAAGATTTGGCTGTGCGCCACGGCAAGCGTGTGCCCCTGGCAATCAAGATTGCCCCGGACATGAACGACGAAGAGACCGTACTGGTGGCCCAGGCCCTGGTGGATTCGGGCATGGATGCGGTGATCGCCACCAACACCACCCTGAGCCGCGTCGGTGTCGAAGGCCTGGCGTATGGTGACGAAGCGGGCGGCCTGTCCGGTGCGCCGGTACGCGACCAGAGTACCCACATCGTCAAGGTGCTGGCGGCCGAGTTGGCAGGGCGCTTGCCGATCATTGCCGTGGGCGGCATCACCGAGGGCAAGCACGCGGCCGAAAAAATCGCCGCCGGCGCGAGCCTGGTGCAGTTGTACTCCGGCTTTATCTACAAGGGCCCGGCGTTGATTCGCCAGGCGGTGGATGCGATTGCGGCATTGCCGCGCGGCTGACAACAGGCAATAAAAAGGGCTCCTTGAAGGAGCCCCTGGGCCGAAGCCCGCCGCCCGGATGGGGCGTGCGTGGTTAAGTGGTTGCGTATTCGTGCTGGTGTCGGAATTAAATGCCCTTGATTAGCCGACGGCGTGAAGTTCGTTGAGTCTGTGGATTCCCGCAGTGCCAGTCATACCGTCCCAGTTGTCGCCGCGTCCTTCTCGCCAGCCGTTGATCCAGGCTTGGCGTACCGACGGTAGAGTAAATGGGCAAAGCTCACGGGATTTGCCATGAACGCCATATTGATATCCGCGTAAAAATGCTCTTTCCAACGGATCACGCTTAAGTCTTCTCATAGGGTGTTTCCCTCACTTGTTGACTGTCTTGATATCCTTCGGCCTCGTCCGAGGCCGGGCAGAGTTTTTCTGCCGTTGGTGCGCTCGCTGCCGGCGTGGCGAGCTATGTGTCGGCGTCGTTACGGCGCCAACCTGTGTTGAGTTCTAACCAATAGGTCACATGGATTCAATGATCGTTTTGTCATAAGCACGTAACGATAATGATGCTATAGCCATAAGCTGGGATGGCTTTTCGCCCCTTTTGTTGGGCAAACCCAGCTATGATGTGCCCTTCAAAGAGGATGGGTTTAATCCTTTAGTGAGAATGTCCGCCTGTTGCAGTCGGTTATTATTCGACGAAGGGTCGGAATGTTTCTTCTTGTTGCTTCAAATACTTGAACTGCCCCGTCGATAAAGGCCCGAAAGGCCGGTAGCCGGGGTGGAACGGCACATTCGTGCCACACGAGCGTTCTTCAAGAAAAGCGCTTGATTGAAAACCGAACGCGCGATGCGTCGCCCGTTCACTTATTGCTGAAAAGCCTGGAATGCCCCATGTCGGACCGTTTTGAACTCTTCCTCACTTGCCCCAAGGGCCTCGAAGGCCTGCTGATCGAGGAAGCCGTGGGGCTTGGCCTTGAGGAAGCCCGCGAGCACACCTCGGCCGTGCGCGGCATGGCCGACATGGAGACCGCCTACCGCCTGTGCCTCTGGTCGCGCCTGGCCAACCGCGTGTTGCTGGTGCTCAAGCGCTTCCCGATGAAGGACGCCGAAGACCTGTACCACGGGGTGCTGGACATCGAGTGGGAAGACCACATGCTCGCCGACGGCACCCTGGCCGTTGAATTCAGCGGCCATGGCTCTGGCATCGACAACACCCACTTCGGCGCGCTGAAGGTCAAGGATGCGATTGTCGACAAGCTGCGCACCCCGACCGGCGAACGTCCATCCATCGACAAGATCAACCCGGACCTGCGCATCCACCTGCGCCTGGACCGTGGCGAAGCGATCCTTTCCCTTGATTTGTCCGGCCACAGCCTGCACCAGCGCGGCTACCGCCTGCAGCAGGGCGCGGCACCGTTGAAAGAGAACCTGGCGGCGGCGATCCTGATTCGCTCCGGCTGGCCGCGCATCGCTGCCGAAGGCGGCGCGCTGACGGACCCGATGTGCGGCGTCGGTACCTTCCTGGTGGAAGGCGCGATGATCGCCGCCGACATGGCGCCCAACCTGAACCGTGAGCTGTGGGGTTTCACCGCCTGGCTTGGCCACGTTCCGGCGCTGTGGAAAAAACTTCACACAGAGGCCAGCGAACGTGCCGCCATCGGCATGGCCAAGCCACCGCTGTGGATTCGTGGTTACGAGGCGGATCCTCGCCTGATCCAGCCCGCCCGTAACAACATCGAACGCGCAGGCCTTAGCCACTGGATCAAGATCTACCAGGGCGAAGTCGGTACCTTCGAGCCGCGTCCGGACCAGAACCAGAAAGGCCTGGTGATCTGCAACCCGCCGTATGGCGAGCGTCTGGGTGATGAAGCCAGCCTGTTGTACCTCTATCAGAACCTCGGCGAGCGTCTGCGCCAGGCGTGCCTGGGCTGGGAAGCGGCGGTGTTCACCGGTGCTCCGGACCTGGGCAAGCGCATGGGCATCCGCAGCCACAAACAGTATTCGTTCTGGAACGGCGCCTTGCCGTGCAAATTGCTGCTGATCAAGGTCACCCCGGATCAGTTCGTCACCGGCGAGCGTCGCACCCCGGAACAACGCCAGGCCGAGCGCGAGCAAGCGGCCTACGACCAGGCGCCGACCGAGCCGCAAGAGCGCCAGTACAACAAGAACGGGAATCCGATCAAACCCGCCCCGGCCCCAGTGGTCGAGCAGGCGCGCTTGAGCGAAGGCGGGCAGATGTTTGCCAACCGCCTGCAAAAGAACCTGAAACTGCTGGGCAAGTGGGCCAAGCGCGAAGGCGTCGATTGCTACCGTGTGTACGATGCCGACATGCCGGAATACTCCATGGCCATCGACCTGTACCACGACTGGGTCCACGTCCAGGAATACGTGGCGCCGAAGTCGATTGACCCGGAAAAAGCTTCGGCACGCATGTTCGATGCCCTGGCGGCCATTCCCCAGGCGCTGGGCATCGACAAGAACCGTGTGGTGGTCAAGCGTCGCGAACGCCAGAGCGGCACCAAGCAGTACGAGCGCCAGAGCGCCCAGGGCAAGTTCACCGAGGTCAGCGAAGGCGGCGTCAAGTTGCTGGTCAACCTGACCGATTACCTGGACACCGGCCTGTTCCTCGACCACCGTCCAATGCGCATGCGCATCCAGAAAGAGGCGGCCGGCAAACGCTTCCTCAACCTGTATTGCTACACCGCCACCGCCAGTGTGCACGCCGCCAAGGGTGGCGCGCGCAGCACCACCAGCGTCGACCTGTCGAAGACCTACCTGGACTGGGCGCGCCGCAACTTCTCCCTCAACGGTTTCTCCGACAAGAACCGCCTGGAGCAGGGCGACGTGATGGCCTGGCTGGAAGCCAGCCGCGATGAGTTCGACATGATCTTCATCGACCCGCCGACCTTCTCCAACTCCAAGCGCATGGAAGGCATCTTCGACGTGCAACGCGACCACGTGCAGTTGCTGGACCTGGCCATGGCGCGCCTGGCACCGGGCGGCGTGTTGTACTTCTCGAACAACTTCCGCAAGTTCCAGCTGGAAGACAACCTCGTCGAGCGGTATGCCGTCGAAGAGATCAGCGACAAGACCATCGACCCGGATTTTGCGCGTAACGCCAAGATCCATCGGGCGTGGAAAATCACCGCGCGCTGATCACTGCGTTCTGAAGCCGCAGGCCCGGATCATTCCGGCCTTGCGGCTTTTTTTTGCGCTGGTCAAACGCAAGTCCTGTGGCTATAACTTAGGACCTGGCCAAAGTGACGCACCCGCACGCTGGCGTTCTGAGTCTTGTCTATGCCGCTGCATGCCGTCCGCCCGAAAATCCTAGGCTTTATCAGTGAGCAGGTGTCGGCGTGGCTGGTGGCGGTGGTGGTGTTGCTGGGCGGTATCGCGCTGACGATTGTCGTCGCCTGGGCCGCGTCCGAGCTTTACCAGCAGCAGATGCGCCAGCGCTTTCAACTGCTGGTCAACGAGCGCTACAGCCGTCTCCAGGAGCGTTTCGAGGACCAGGAACAACGCCTGGGCAGCCTGCGGCGGTTCTTCGTCAATTCAAATACAGTCTCGCGCAAAGAGTTCGAAGGGTTCGCGCAGCCCTTGCTGTTGCGTACCCGCGCCTATGCCTGGGCACCCCGGGTTTTGCGTGACCAGCGCGGTGCGTTCGAGCAGGCAATCACGGCGGAGCGCGGTGCGAATTTCTCCATTCGTGAATTGAATGCGGCGGGCGAACTGACCCCGGCGACTGATCGCGATGAGTATGTGCCGGTGTTGTACAGCCAGACCCAGAGCATTCTCGGCTCGCCGCTGGGTTTTGACCTGTTGGCCCAGCCACTGCGGCGCTCGACGGTGGAGCGTGCGCAACAGTCAGGGAAGATGGCGGTGTCCCAGCCCATGCAACTGGTGGGTGTGGAGCCGGCCTATGCCATGGGTGTATTGCTGGTGGCACCGGTCAGCCGGGCACCGACGACACAAGTGCCCAACAGTGAACCTTACGGCTACGTCATGGCGGTGATCAGCATGCGCCAGCTGGTGGCCGATGGCTTGCCCAAGGCCGCACGGGACAACCTGGTGATGCAGATTGTCGACACCTCCGATGCAGAGCAACGGGTGTTGTACGAATCCAGCAACCCCGTGGCAGACAGTGACCTGGTGGCAGCACGCCGGCTGACGCTCGGCGACCACGTCTACGCCTTGAGCCTGCGCCCCAGCCAGGTGTTCCAGCAGGGCAATCACTCGTCGCTGGTCAGTATCCTGGTCATGGGCAGCCTGCTGAGTGTGCTGCTCAGTGCGTTGCTCTACGTGGTGGTCAGCCAGCGCCAGCGCGCATTGAAGCTGGTGGAGCAGCGCACCGCCCAATTGCGTCAGCGGGAACAGGAGCTGCGAGGCACCCACGGCCAACTGCGCAGCGTGCTCAATGCGGCCACCCAGGTGGCGATCATCGCGACGGACTTGCGCGGTGTGATCACCACCTTCAACGCCGGCGCCGAGCAGATGCTGGGCTTTGAAGCACAAGAGGTACTGGGCCACCTGACCCTCGAAAGCCTGCACCTGGCCCCCGAGCTGGAAGCCCGTGCCGCGCAATTGAGCGCAATCCTCGGCAAGCGCATCGCGCCAGCCCAGGCGATGCTGGTGGACAGCGCCGATGCAGTGCATGAGGCCCGCGAGTGGACGCTGGTGCGCAAGGACGGCAGCCAACTGACGGTGAACATGCTCGCCACTGTTCTGCTGGACGAGCATGGCCTGTGGGTCGGGCACCTGGCGATCTGCCTGGATGTCACCGAGCAGAAGCGCGCCTATGAGGCACTGGCCGCGCGGGACCGCCTGCTGAAGAAACTCAGCGCCCATGTGCCCGGCGGTATTTTCCAGTTCATCCTGGAACCGAACAATGTCTCGCGTTTCATTTATGCCAGCGATGGCATCCGCGACATCTACGAAATCGAGCCTGGGGTGTTGCAGCAGGATGCGCGAAAGGTCTTCGAGCGGATTCATCCGCTGGATGTCGAGCGGGTACGGGAGTCCATTCGCCTGTCCACCCTGCAACTGAGCCATTGGCGTGAAGAATACCGGGTGCAGTTGCCCCATCGGGGGCTGCGCTGGGTTCGCGGTGAGGCGACGCCGGAAGAGCTGGCCGGTGGCGGTACGTTATGGCATGGCTATGTGTCGGATATTTCCGATCTCAAGCGGGTCGAGGAAGAGCTGCGGGCGCTGTCGATTACCGATTCCCTGACCGGCATTCATAACCGACGCTACTTCCAGGACCGGCTGAAGGCCGAGATGATCCGGGTCAAGCGTGCCTCGGGGGCGTTGTCGGTGATCATGTTCGACATCGATCACTTCAAGCGCATCAACGACCAGCATGGTCACGCGGTGGGTGATGAAGTGCTCAAGGAGTTATGCCGGCGCATCAGCCAGCGGTTACGACGCACGGATGTGTTTTGCCGGCTGGGCGGCGAGGAGTTTGTGGTGCTGTGCGCCAATACCGACGGCAGCCAGGCGTTCAGTGTTGCCCTGGAGTTGTGGCAGGCGTTGCGCGGTGAGCCGATGGAAGGTGTCGGCACGGTGACGGCGAGCTTCGGGGTCGCCAGTTGGCGGGTCGAGGAGGGCGTCGACAGCTTGTTGCTGCGGGCGGATTCGGGTGTCTATGCCGCCAAGCAGGCGGGCAGGGACAGAGTTGAGGCAGAGCGGGTGCTTGCCTGAAGTGCACGGCCATTCAAGCTATTAGAGATCAATGTGGGAGCTGGCTTGCCTGCGATAGCATCACCTCGGTATTCCTGATAGACCGAGGCGTCTGCATCGCAGGCAAGCCAGCTCCCACATTTGATATTTGCTGCTGTTAGAGGACCGGGGCCGCCGCCGCCAGTTTCGGCTGGCGATACAGGTCCAGCAGCACCTGGTCCAGTACCGAGGACGCGCCCCACGGTTTCGGATCGTTGAGAATCGCCACCACAGCCCAGGTATTGCCATTGTTGTCGCGGCTGAACCCGGCAATCGCCCGCACGGTGTTCAGGGTGCCGGTCTTGACGTGGGCTTCGCCGCGCATGGCCGTGGTCTTCAGGCGTTTACGCATGGTGCCGTCGGTGCCGGCAATCGGCAGCGAACTGATGTACTCCGCCGCGTACGGGCTTCTCCACGCCGCTTGCAGCATGGTCGCCATCTCGCGGGCGCTGACCCGTTCAGCACGGGACAGGCCGGAGCCGTTCTCCATCACCAGGTGCGGCGCGGTGATGCCTTTTTTCGCCAGCCACTGGCGCACCACGCGCTGGGCGGCCTTGGCGTCGTCGCCGTCGGCATCGGTGCGGTACTGCGCACCCAGGCTCAGGAACAACTGCTGGGCCATGGTGTTGTTACTGTATTTGTTGATGTCGCGGATGATCTCCGCCAGGTCCGGCGAGAACGCACGAGCCAGCACTTTGGCGTTCTTCGGTACCGGCGCCTGGATGTCGCGGCCCTGGATGCTGCCGCCCAGTTCCTTCCAGATCGCCCGAACGGCGCCGGCGGTGTAGGTGGCGTGGTCCAGCAACGACAGATACGTCTGCGAACTGCAGCCGTCCGCCAACTGGCCGCTGACGGTCACGGTGACGCTGCCGTCGGCGGCGGTCATCGGGCTGTAGCGCACATCGCCGGTGCATTGCTTGGCGTTGGAGACCTTGACCTGGTTGTCGATGCGGATGCTCGCAATCGGCGGCTCGACCGAGACCAGCACCTTGCCCGAATCATTGCGGGTGACGAAGCGCAGCGCCTTGAGGTTGACCATCAAGGCATCGGGCTTGACCAGGAACGGCTTGTTCTCGTCGTTGCCGTCGTCATTGAACTCCGGCAGTTGCGGCGGGATGAAGAAGCCACGGTCCAGCACCAGGTCGCCGGTCACTTGCTGCACGCCATTGGCCCGCAGGTCGCGCATCAGCAGCCAGAGTTTTTCCATGTTCAGCTTGGGGTCGCCGCCGCCCTTGAGGTACAGGTTGCCGTTCAGGATCCCGCCGCTCAGGGTGCCGTCGGTATAGAACTCGGTTTTCCACTGATGGTTGGGACCGAGCATTTCCAGGGCCGCGTAGGTGGTGACCAGCTTCATGGTCGAGGCCGGGTTGACCGACACGTCGGCGTTGAACACGGTAGGTGTGCCCGGGCCATTGAGGGGAATCATCACCAGGGACAGGGCATTGTTTTGCAGCTTGGCTTTCTGGAGGGCTTCCTGGACCTTGGGCGGCAGGGAAGTGTTGATCGGGGCGGCGGTAACGGAAAAGGCCAGGGGCAGAAGAAAACTGGCGAGTAACAGTGGACGCAAAGATTTGATCATAAGAATTAAAACCCTACTGCTGAGGGGGTAAAAAGGTGAGGGGTATGTACGAAAAATCCCTCAATGGTCATGAAAGTGTCGGCATTATGCCCCAAGGCTGTCGCACTTGTGGCTGAACGATAGCTGCAATTGGCGGTTTTTTTTACTGGCACTCTGCCGCCTGTCCCAGAGAATCGGGCAAAGGCCTGCTTAAACTGCTAAAGTGCCGCCCGTTATTACTTAAGAGGATTGTTCCAATGGCGACTAACCGTTCCCGGCGTCTGCGCAAAAAACTGTGCGTTGATGAATTTCAAGAGCTGGGTTTCGAACTGAACCTGGACTTCAAAGAAGGTTTGGACGATGAAGCGGTTGACGCTTTCCTCGAAGCATTCCTGACTGAAGCGATGGACGGCAACGGCCTGGACTACGTCGGCGGTGATGACTTCGGTCTGGTTTGCAAAGCCACCCGTGGTTCGGTCAACGAAGAACAGCGTGCCGCTGTTGAAGCGTGGCTGAAGGCTCGTCCAGAGCTGACCCGCGTTGAAGTCAGCGCCCTGCTGGACGCTTGGCACCCAGAAAAGCCGATTAACCCGGCAGTCTGATGTCATGAAAAAGCGACCCGCCCGGGTCGCTTTTTCGTTACTGGGTCTAAAGAATCAGGCCTTGCGCCAGTTCAGAATCACCAGCGTCAACACCCCCGCGACAATTCCCCAGAACGCCGAACCGATGGAAAACAACGTCAACCCCGACGCTGTGACCATGAAGGTGATCAACGCAGCTTCCCGTTCCCTGGGTTCATTCATGGCGATGCTCAGGCCATTGATGATCGAGCCAAACAACGCCAGTGCCGCAATCGACAGCACCAGTTCCTTGGGCAGGGCGGCGAACAACGCGGCCAATGTCGCGCCAAACACCCCGGCGATCCCGTAGAAAATCCCGCACCAGACCGCGGCGGTGTAGCGCTTGTTGCGATCCTCATGGGCATGAGGGCCGGTGCAGATCGCCGCGCTGATGGCTGCCAGGTTGATGCCATGGGAGCCAAACGGCGCCAGCACCAGCGAGGCCAGGCCGGTGGTAGTAATCAATGGCGACGCCGGTACGTTATAGCCGTCGGCCCGCAGCACCGCGACACCCGGCATGTTCTGCGAGGTCATGGCCACCACGAACAGCGGGATGCCGATGCTGATGGTCGCGGCCAGGGAGAAGTGCGGCGTGGTCCACACCGGCGTTGCCACTTCCAGGTGAAAGCCACTGAAATCCAGCAGCCCCATCAGCCCGGACAGCGCCGTGCCGATCAGCAGTGCCGCGAGCACGGCATAACGCGGCGACAGGCGCTTGATGACCAGGTAAGTGAAGAACATCCCCAGCACCAGACCGGTACGGTGCTGCGCGGCGACGAAAATCTCGCTGCCGATCTTGAACAGAATCCCCGCCAGCAAGGCGGCCGCCAGGGACGCGGGGATGCGCTTGACGAGTTTTTCGAAGCTGCCGGTCAGCCCACAGATGGTTACCAGCACCGCGCAGGTGATGTAGGCGCCGATGGCCTCGCCGTAGCTGACGCCGCCCAGGCTGGTGATCAACAGCGCCGCGCCCGGTGTGGACCAGGCAATGGTGATCGGCGTGCGATAGCGCAGGGACAGACCAATGCTGCACACCGCCATGCCGATGGAAATCGCCCAGATCCACGAGGAAATTTGCGCGGTGGTCAGGCCCGCTGCCTGGCCAGCCTGAAACATCAGCACCAGGGAGCTGGTGTAGCCGGTCATCATGGCAATGAAACCGGCGACGATGGCCGAAGGCGAAGTGTCGGCCAGTGGGCGTAATCGCGCTTGGGGGACGTCGGACATGGGCGGTGTTCCTTTTACCGGGCTGTCTGTAGGAGCGAGCTTGCTCGCGAAGGTCGTTAACGATGACGCTGGCATCCTGACTGAATGCGGTGCTTATACGTTTTTCGCGAGCAAGCTCGCTCCTACAAAGGAGAAAGTGCGGAATCAAGCCTAAACTCAAACGTAACGATTCATTGCAATACAGCCGGCGCCGCAAACAGCCGTACAGTGTGTTGGCGCACTGGGTTGTGTACAATGTGCGCTGATTTTACGCGATACTTGCCAGCGACCCTCTGTGCCGTATTACAGTCAACGTCAATTCGCCGCCGTTCTCCCGACCCGAGTGCCCATGAACGAACAGTTGCAGCCCCTCAAGAAACAGCCGCGAGCCGGTAAGGCCGGTCGCAGTGGAACCCAGGACGATATCGTCTACGCGCATATCTTCGAGGCGATCCTCGAACAACGCCTGGCGCCCGGTACCAAATTGAGTGAAGAAGCGCTGGGCGAAATCTTCGGCGTCAGCCGCACCATCATTCGCCGCGCGCTGTCGCGCCTGGCCCATGAAGGCGTGGTACTGCTGCGGCCCAATCGTGGTGCGGTAGTGGCCAGCCCGAGCGTCGAGGAAGCCCGCCAGGTATTCCTCGCCCGGCGCCTGGTGGAGCGTGCGATCACTGAATTGGCGGTGCAGCATGCCACGGCCGAGCAACTGGCCGAGCTGCGGCAGATGGTCAACGACGAGCGCGACAGCTTCTCCCGGGGCGATCGCGGCGCGGGCATCCGGCTTTCCGGCGAGTTCCACCTGAAGCTGGCCGAGGCGGCGAAGAATGCCCCGCTGATCAGTTTCCAGCGCAGTCTGGTGTCCCAGACCTCGTTGATCATCGCCCAGTACGAAAGCGGCAACCGCTCGCACTGTTCCTACGATGAGCACACGCAGTTGATCGACGCGATCGAAGCGCGGGATGCGGATTTGGCGGTGAACCTGATGATGCATCACATGGATCACATCGACAGCAAGCTCAACCTCGATGAGGAAAGCGCTTCTGACGATCTGCATGCAGTGTTCTCGCATCTGTTGCAGACAAAGAAGCCGGGGCGCTCGTCTGTAAAACTGTAATTTTCCAGGCTCGCCACTAACTAAATGTGGGAGCGGGCTTGCTCGCGAAGGCGGTGGATCAGTCAGCACATCCAGCGACTGACACACCGCCTTCGCGAGCAAGCCCGCTCCCACATTTGTTTTGTTGTACCTGTTAAATCAGCGTTGGTGCACCAATTGCCCCGCCGCATACGTCTGCAACACCGCCCGGTCATCCCCCAGTGTCATCAACACAAACAGCGTCTCGGCGATGTTATTGGCCTGCTTCAGGCGATAGCTGAGCAGCGGGGTGGCGTTGTAATCCAGTACCAGGAAGTCCGCATCAGTGCCGGGTTGCAGCGTGCCGATCTTGTCTTCCAGACGCAGCGCCCGCGCACCACCCAGGGTCGCCAGGTACAACGACTTGAACGGACTCAAGCGCGCCCCTTGCAGTTGCATCACCTTGTACGCTTCGTTCAGGGTTTGCAGCAGCGAGAAGCTGGTGCCACCGCCGACGTCCGTACCCAGGCCGACATTCAGCTTGTGCTTCTCGGCCATCGGCAGGTTGAACAAACCGCTGCCCAGGAAGAAGTTCGATGTCGGGCAGAACGCGACTGCCGAACCGGCTTCTGCCAACCGCGCGCATTCGTCGTCGCACAGGTGCACACCGTGGGCGAACACCGAGCGTTCACCCAGCAGTTTGTAATGGTCGTACACGTCCAGGTAGCCCTTGCGCTCCGGGAACAGTTCTTTCACCCATTCCACTTCCTGCAGGTTTTCACTGATGTGAGTCTGCATGTAGAGGTCCGGGTATTCCCCCAGCAGTTGCCCGGCGAGGGTCAGTTGTTCAGGTGTACTGGTCGGTGCGAAACGTGGCGTCACCGCGTAGTGCAAACGGCCCTTGCCGTGCCAGCGCTCGATCAGCGCCTTGCTCTCCGCGTAGCCGGATTCGGCGGTGTCGGTCAAATAGTCCGGCGCGTTGCGGTCCATCATTACCTTGCCGGCGATCATCCGCAGGTCGAGCTTCTCGGCCGCTTCAAAAAACGAGTTCACTGACTGCGGGTGCACGCTGCCAAATACCAGCGCGGTGGTGGTGCCGTTGCGCAGCAGTTCCTTGATGAAAATATCCGCGACTTCTTCGGCGTGGGCCTTGTCGGCGAACTGGCTTTCACACGGGAAGGTGTAGGTGTTGAGCCAGTCCAGCAACTGCTCGCCATAGGCACCGACCATGCCGGTCTGCGGCAGGTGGATGTGGGTGTCGATCAGGCCGGGGGTGATCAGCGCGTCCTGGTAATGGGTGACTTCGATGTCGGCGGGCAGGCTGGCGAGCAAGTCGCTGGCATGGCCCAGGGCGCTGATCTGGCCGTTGTCGATCACCAGCAGGCCGTCCTCGAAATATTCGTAGGAGGCTTCGATCCCCACTTCGGCAGGGTCGGCGATGCTGTGCAAAATGGCGGCACGGTAGGCTTTGCGTGTCAAAGGCATGGTCGTCTCAGTTAGTCGCTTGGCTGCGGCGGGATACCGGCAGCAGTTTGGCAATGGGTTCGGCGCTCGCAGTGTGCTGGCCGAAGTTGGCGTTATAGGTGGCGATGATTTCGCCGGCGATGGAGATGGCGATTTCCACAGGCAGTTTGCCTTTGACCTCGGTCAGCCCCATCGGGCAATGCATGCGTTGCAGTTGCGCGGTGTCGAAACCGCGATCCCGCAGGCGGTGTTCAAACTTGACGCGTTTGGTCTTCGAGCCGATCAGGCCGAAGTAGGTGAAGTCATTGCGCTTGAGCAGGGCGGCGGTGAGTTCCAGGTCCAGCGCGTGGTTGTGGGTCATGACGATGCAGTAACTGCCCACAGGCAAGTGGTCGATTTCATCCACCGGCTCTTCGCTGACGATTTTACGCACGCCTTGGGGGATGTGTTCCGGGAATTCCTGTTCCCGGGAATCGATCCAGCGTACCCGGCATGGCAGGCTGGCCAGCAACGGCACCAGCGCGCGGCCCACGTGGCCGGCGCCGAACACCGCGATCTGCGCCTGCACCTGGCCCATGGGTTCGAACAACAGCACCGTCACGCCGCCGCAGCACTGGCCCAGGCTGGCGCCGAGGCTGAAGCGCTCCAGGTGGGTGTTTTGCTGGCCGCGCACAAGCATGTCCCGGGCGATCTGCATCGCCTTGTATTCCAGGTGCCCGCCACCGATGGTGTCGAACGTCTGGGCGGCGCTGATCACCATCTTCGAACCGGCGTTGCGCGGCGTGGAGCCGAGCTCTTCGATGATGGTCACCAGCACGCAGGGTTCACCCTGGTTCTGCAGGTCGGCGAGGGCGCTGATCCAGTTGTTCATGTCTACCTCAGCATCTCTGTTGTCAGTTCGACCGCCTTCGCGAGCAAGCCCGCTCCCACATTTGATTGGGTTCACACATCAAAATGTGGGAGCCGGGCTTGCCCGCGATGGCAGCGCCTCGGTCTAGAGCGAAGCCAGCTCGGTTTCCGTTTCCACAGCTTTTGCAGCGGTCAGTTGGCGCATCTGCTCACAGCCCCACAACACCCGCTCCGGCGTCGCCGGTGCATCGATCTTCGGCTGATGGCGATAGTCACCCAGGCTCGCCACGGCGTCCTTGATCGCACACCACGAGGCAATACCGAGCATGAACGGCGGCTCACCCACGGCCTTGGAATGGAACACCGTGTCTTCCGGGTTCTTGCGGTTTTCCACCAGCTTCACCCGCAGGTCCAGCGGCATGTCGGCCACCGCCGGGATCTTGTAGCTGGCCGGGCCGTTGGTCATCAGCTTGCCCTTGTTATTCCACACCAGCTCTTCCATGGTCAGCCAACCCATGCCCTGGATGAAGCCGCCTTCGACCTGGCCGATGTCGATGGCCGGGTTCAGCGAGGCGCCCACGTCATGCAGGATGTCGGTGCGCAGCATCTTGTACTCGCCGGTCAGCGTGTCGACGATCACCTCGCAACAGGCCGCGCCGAACGCAAAGTAGTAGAACGGCCGCCCACGTGCCTGGCTGCGGTCGTAGAAGATTTTCGGGGTCTTGTAGAAGCCCGTGCTGGAGAGCGACACCTGGGCGAAATACGCCTGCTGGATCAGCGCTTCAAAGGTCAGGATGTGATCGCGGACCCGCACATGCCCGTTGTGGAATTCAACGTCGGCCTCGCTGACTTCATACTTGCGCGCGGCAAATTCCACCAGGCGCTGCTTGATGGTTTCGGCGGCATTCTGCGCGGCCTTGCCGTTCAAGTCGGCACCGCTGGAAGCCGCCGTCGGCGAGGTGTTGGGCACCTTGTCGGTGTTGGTGGCGGTGATCTGCACGCGGTCGATTTCCACCTGGAAAATCTCGGCCACCACCTGCGCGACCTTGATGTTCAACCCCTGGCCCATCTCGGTGCCACCGTGGTTCAGGTGGATGCTGCCGTCGGTGTAGATATGGATCAGCGCACCGGCCTGGTTGAGGAAACTGGCGGTGAAGGAAATGCCGAACTTTACCGGTGTGAGTGCCAGGCCTTTTTTCAGGATCGGGCTGTTGGCGTTATAGCGACGGATCGCTTCGCGGCGCTCGAAATACTGGCTGCTTTGTTCGAGTTCGGCGGTCATCTCTTCGAGCATGTTGTGCTCGACGGTCTGGTAGTAGTGGGTGACGTTGCGCTCGGTCTTGCCGTAGTAGTTGGCCTTGCGCACGGCCAGCGGGTCGAGGGCCAGGTGTCGGGCAATCGCGTCCATCACTTCTTCGATGGCGACCATGCCTTGGGGGCCGCCGAAGCCACGGTAAGCGGTGTTGGAGGCGGTGTTGGTCTTGCAGCGGTGGCCGTTGACGGTGGCGTCGCCCAGGTAATACGAGTTGTCGGAGTGGAACATTGCGCGGTCGACAATCGAGTTCGACAGGTCCGGTGAGCAACCGCAGTTGCCCGCCAGGTCCAGGTTGATGCCGTGCAGCCGGCCACTGTCGTCGAAGCCTACGTCGTACTCGATATAGAACGGGTGGCGCTTGCCGGTCATCAGCATGTCTTCGACACGCGGCAGGCGCATTTTGGTCGGCTGGCCGGTGAGGCGTGCGACCACCGCACACAGGCATGCCGGACTGGCGGCCTGGGTTTCCTTGCCGCCAAAACCACCGCCCATGCGGCGCATGTCGACCACGATTTTGTTCATCGATACGTCGAGTACTTCGGCCACCAGCTTCTGTACTTCGGTGGGGTTTTGCGTGGAGCAGTAGACGATCATGCCGCCGTCTTCGGTGGGCATCACCGAGGAGATCTGGGTTTCCAGGTAGAAGTGTTCCTGGCCGCCGATGTGCAGGGTGCCCTGGATACGGTTCTTCGCGGTCGCCAGTGCGCCCGCCGAATCACCGCGCTGGTGGGTGTGGCTGTCGAGCACGAAATGTTTTTTGCGAAACGCCTCGACCACGTCCAGCACCGGCTCCAGGTCTTCGTATTCGATCACAGCGGCCATCGCCGCCTTGCGTGCGGTTTCCAGGTCGCGGGCGGCAACGGCCAGCACCACCTGGCCGACGAACTGCACGGTGTCGATGGCCAGCAACGGGTCGCCGGGCATCAACGGGCCGATGTCTTTCAGACCCGGCACGTCTTCGTGGGTGATGACGATACGCACGCCTTCAAAGGCGTAGCAGGGCGCGGTGTCGATGCTGAGGATCTTCGCGTGGGCGCGGTCCGACATGCGTGCGTAGAGGTGCAACTGGTTGGGAAATTCCAGGCGGTCATCGATGTACTGCGCTTCGCCCGAGACGTGCTTGGCGGCGCTGTCGTGCTTGACGCTGCGACCGACGCCGCTGGTCAGGTCCTTGGCAAACAGTTCGGCGAGTTCGGCCTGGGATTTTTCCACGGCGTGATGGTTAGACATAAGCGGTCACCCGAGTCTCGATGTGCGGCGTTTGCAGTTCGATGAAGTATTTGCGCAGCAGGTTCTGTGCGCTGAGCAGGCGGTATTCCTTGCTGGCGCGGAAGTCCGACAGCGGGGTGAAATCCTCGGCCAGGGCCGCGCAGGCTTTTTCCACGGTGGCGGAATTCCAGGTGGCGCCGTTCAGTACGGCTTCGCAGTTCTTCGCGCGTTTCGGGGTGGCGGCCATGCCGCCGAACGCCACGCGGGCATCGTCGATCACACCGTTAGTGATCTTCAGGTTGAAGGCCGCGCAGACGGCAGAGATGTCATCGTCCAGGCGCTTGGAAACCTTGTAGGCACGGAACAGCGGCACGCCTTTGGGCACGATGATTTTCTCGATGAATTCGCTGTCCTGGCGGGCAGTGACGCGGTAGTCGATGAAATAGTCTTCCAGCGCCAGGGTACGGCGGGTGTTGCCCTTGCACAGCACGATCTGCGCACCGAGGGCGATCAGCAGTGGTGGCGAATCACCGATGGGCGACGCGTTGCCGATATTGCCGCCCAGGGTGCCCTGGTTGCGGATCTGCAACGAGGCGAAACGGTGGAGCAATTCGCCGAAGTCCGGGTATTCGTGGTTGAGCGCGCTGTAGCAATCGGACAGGGGAGTGGCGGCGCCGATTTCCAGGCGGTCGTCGAAGCTTTCGATGCGCTTCATCTCTTCGATATTGCCGACGTAGATCATCACCGGCAGCGTGCGGTGGAACTGGGTGACTTCCAGCGCCAGGTCGGTGCCGCCGGCCAACAGCCGGGCTTGTGGGTAAGCGTCGTAAAGGTCCGCCAGGTCGGCGACGGTCAGCGGCACCAGGCAGCGTTTGTCGCCGCTGTTCAACTCGCCGGTTTGCGTCGGGGCGATGGCTTTCAGGCGCGCGATGGTGTCGGCCTGGCGACTGTCGAACTGGTCCTGGGGCTTGTTGCAGCAGGCCTGTTCGGCGGCCGCAAGAATCGGGCGATAGCCGGTGCAGCGGCAGAGGTTGCCGGCCAGGGCTTCATGGGCCTTTTGGCTGTCGGGTGCATCACTGTTCTTTTGCAGGGCGAACAGCGACATCACAAAGCCCGGGGTGCAGAAGCCGCATTGCGAACCGTGGCACTCCACCATGGCCTGTTGCACGCTGTGGAGTTGGCCCTGGTGCTTGAGGTCTTCGACGCTGATCAGTTGTTTACCGTGCAGGGACGAGACAAACGTCAGGCACGAATTGAGGCTGCGATAGCGAATCTGCTCGGCGCCCTGATCGTCGGTGTGCAACTCGCCGACTACCACGGTGCAGGCGCCACAGTCGCCGCTGGCGCAGCCTTCCTTGGTGCCGGATTTGCCCAGATGCTCACGCAAATAGTTGAGCACAGTCAGGTTCGGGTCCAGGGCGTGCTCGCTACGGAGCTCCTGGTTTAGTAAAAACTGGATCACGGAAGGCCTCGCAGACTCATTATTGTTGTTAACCGCTTTGCGCCGAATCTAGTCATGTCTGACTTTTCGGTCAACGATTTTCTGACCGAAAGGTCAAGAAAATGCGATATCAACATCCTTAATTATGGTCCAGTTCTCTGGAACCGCCGTTTTTGGGGGCTTCTGGACTTTAATGGCTGCTTATTTCATGCCAAATTCCGCTCTGTGGGCCGTACGCCATCAACCGGCAAGTGCGCTACACTGCCGCGCTTGTACCGATAGAAGATTTTGAAGGGAAAACATGACGTTCAAGGCGCCGGATAGTCTTGCCGAGCAAATCGCTCACCACCTCGCCGAACGTATCATTCGCGGCGATCTCAAGCCTGGGGAGCGGATCCAGGAGCAGAAGGTCACACTGGCGCTGAATGTCAGTCGTGGTTCCGTGCGCGAAGCCTTGCTGATCCTCGAGCGCCGGCACCTGATTGCGATCCTGCCGCGCCGTGGCGCCCACGTCACCGAGCTGACGGCCCACAAGGTGCAAAGCCTGTGCACGCTGATGGGCGAGCTGTACATCCTGTTGGGCAATGCGGTCGCCGCCGGCTGGCAGACCCAGGCCGACATGGCGCCGTTCGTGCAAATCCAGCAGCGCCTGATCGCCAGCTTCGAACGCCAGGACATCCGCGCCTTCGTCGAAGAGAGCTTCAACGTGATGCGTGCCGCCTATCCGTTCGCCAACAACCCGTACCTGCAGGAAACCGTCGAGAACCTGCAGCCGGCGATGAACCGCGCCTATTACCTGGCGCTGGATCAGCGCAAGGCGTCCATGAGCGAGTACCTGGTGCTGTTCGAGCAATTGCTCGCCGCCGTGCTGGCCCGTGACCTGCCGCAGATTCGCCTGGTGCTCTCGGCCTACGGCGAGCGCAGTTGCTCGCTGGTCATTGCTGCGTTGGCGGAAGCCTAAGCGTGCGGCTCAAGTGCATCAAACTGGCGGGGTTCAAATCCTTCGTCGACCCGACCACGGTGAACTTCCCCAGTAACATGGCGGCAGTGGTCGGGCCCAATGGCTGCGGCAAGTCGAACATCATCGACGCCGTACGCTGGGTGATGGGCGAGAGCTCCGCAAAAAACCTGCGTGGCGAGTCGATGACCGACGTCATCTTCAACGGCTCCACCAGCCGCAAGCCGGTGAGCCAGGCCAGCATCGAACTGGTGTTCGACAATTCCGACGGCACCCTGGTGGGCGAGTACGCGGCCTATGCGGAAATCTCCATTCGCCGCAAAGTGACCCGCGACAGCCAGAACAGCTACTTCCTCAACGGCACCAAGTGTCGCCGCCGGGACATTACCGACATCTTCCTCGGTACCGGCCTGGGCCCGCGCAGCTATTCGATCATCGAACAGGGGATGATCTCCAAGCTGATCGAAGCCAAGCCCGAAGACCTGCGTAACTTTATCGAGGAAGCGGCCGGCATCTCCAAGTACAAGGAGCGCCGCCGCGAGACCGAAAACCGTATCCGCCGTACCCATGAAAACCTTGCCCGCCTGACTGATCTGCGTGAAGAGCTGGAGCGCCAGCTGGAGCGCCTGCACCGCCAGGCCCAGGCCGCCGAGAAGTATCAGGAATACAAGGGCGAGGAGCGTCAGCTTAAGGCGCAACTGTCGGCCCTGCGCTGGCAGGCGTTGAATGACCAGGTGGGCCAGCGCGAAGCGATCATCGGCACCCAGGAAATCAGCTTCGAAGCCCTGGTGGCCGAGCAGCGCAATGCCGACGCCAGCATCGAACGCCTGCGGGACGGTCACCATGACCTGTCCGAGCGCTTCAATCTGGTGCAGGGGCGCTTCTATTCGGTGGGCGGCGATATCGCCCGGGTCGAGCAGAGCATCCAGCACGGCCAGCAGCGTTTGCGCCAGTTGCAGGACGACTTGAAAGAAGCCGAGCGTGCGCGCCTGGAAACCGAATCGCACCTGGGCCACGACCGCACCTTGCTGCTGACCCTTGGGGAGGAGCTGGACATGCTCACTCCCGAGCAGGAAGTCACCAGCGCCGCTGCCGAGGAAGCCGCTGCGGCCCTGGAAGAATCCGAAACCACCATGCACGCCTGGCAGGAGCAGTGGGACACGTTCAACCTGCAATCTGCCGAGCCGCGCCGCCAGGCTGAGGTGCAGCAGTCACGCATCCAGCAACTGGAAACCAGCATGGAGCGCCTGGCCGAGCGTCAGCGGCGCCTGGTGGAAGAGCGCGTGCTGCTCGCTGCCGACCCGGAAGATGCAGCGATCCTCGAACTGAGCGAGAAACTCGCCGAAAGCGAAATGACGCTGGAAGAGCTGGAAGCCAGCGAAGAACAACAAGTGGAGCGCCTCGAGCAATTGCGTCAGCAACTGCAGCAGGCGACCCAGGCACAGCAGCAGGCCCAGGGCGATTTGCAGCGGCTCAACGGCCGGTTGGCTTCCCTGGAAGCCTTGCAGCAAGCGGCGCTCGACCCGGGCACCGGCACGGCTGAATGGCTGCGTGACCAACACCTGGCCGAGCGTCCGCGCCTGGCCGAAGGCCTGAAGGTTGAAGCCGGTTGGGAGCTGGCGGTGGAAACCGTGCTCGGCGCCGACCTGCAAGCGGTGCTGGTGGATGATTTTAGCGGGTTTGACCTGGCGGGTTTTGCCCAGGGCGATCTGCGTTTGCTCAGCCCGGCGGCGGACGGCACTCGCGTGCCGGGCAGCCTGCTGGATAAAGTGGAGGCGGCGATTGACCTGTCGCCGTGGCTCGGCCAGGTCAAGCCGGTCGACAGTCTTGAGCAGGCCCTGGCCCAGCGCGGGCAGTTGGCCGCCGGGCAAAGCCTGATCAGCCGTGATGGCTTTTGGGTCGGCCGGCACTTTTTGCGGGTACGGCGTGCCAGCGAAGCGGAAAGCGGCGTATTGGCCCGTGGCCAGGAAATCGTCAACCTGACCGCCGAGCGCGAAGAGCGCGAAGCCACACTCGAGTCCCTGGAAAACCAGCTGCAAACCCTGCGCGCCACCCAGCGCCAGCAAGAGACCGGCCGCGAACACCTGCGCCGGCTGTTGCAGGACGAAGCGCGCCAGCAGGGCGAATTGAAAGCCCAGCTCTCGGCGAGCAAGGCCAAGGTCGAGCAACTGACCCTGCGCCGCACCCGGCTCGACGAAGAAGTGGCCGAGATGGGCGAGCAACGCGCCCTCGAACACGAACAAGTCGGCGAAGCACGCCTGCAATTGCAGGAAGCCCTCGACAGCATGGCCCTGGACACCGAGCAGCGCGAGTTGCTGCTGGCCCAGCGCGACAGCTTGCGCGAGCGCCTCGACCGGGTGCGCCAGGAAGCTCGCCAGCACAAGGATCACGCCCATCAATTGGCCGTGCGCCTCGGCTCCCTGCGGGCGCAGCACGACTCCACGCGCCAGGCCCTTGAGCGCCTGGAAATGCAGTCCGAACGCCTGACCGAAAAACGCGAGCAACTGAGCCTCAACCTGGAGGAGGGCGAGGCCCCGCTGGAAGAGCTGCGCCTGAAGCTTGAAGAGTTGCTCGACAAGCGCATGACCGTCGACGAAGAGCTCAAGACCGCCCAGATCGCCCTGGAAGACGCCGACCGCGAACTGCGCGACGCGGAAAAACGCCGGACCCAGGCCGAGCAACAGTCGCAACTGATCCGGGGCCAGCTCGAACAGCAGCGCATGGAATGGCAGGCCCTGACGGTGCGCCGCAAAACCCTGCAAGACCAGTTGCTGGAAGACGGCTACGACCTGCACGGCGTGCTCAATACCCTGACCGCCGAGGCCAACGAGAAAGAAGCCGAAGAAGAACTTGAGCGGATTGCCGCGCGCATTCAACGACTCGGCGCGATCAACCTCGCGGCCATCGACGAGTACCAGCAGCAGTCCGAGCGCAAACGTTATCTGGATGCGCAGAACGCCGATCTTGTCGAAGCGCTGGACACCCTGGAAAACGTGATCCGCAAGATCGACAAGGAAACCCGTAATCGCTTCAAAGATACCTTTGATCAGATTAATGGCGGTTTACAGGCGTTATTCCCGAAAGTTTTCGGTGGTGGCAGCGCTTACTTGGAACTGACGGGCGAAGATCTACTCGATACAGGGGTAACGATCATGGCGCGGCCTCCGGGCAAGAAGAACAGCACCATCCATTTGTTGTCTGGTGGCGAGAAGGCACTGACCGCATTGGCCCTGGTATTTGCGATCTTCAAGTTGAACCCGGCGCCGTTTTGCATGCTCGACGAAGTTGACGCCCCGCTGGATGACGCTAACGTTGGACGGTACGCCCGACTGGTTAAAGAGATGTCCCAGACGGTGCAGTTCATCTATATCACCCACAACAAGATCGCCATGGAAATGGCCGATCAATTGATGGGCGTGACGATGCACGAGCCGGGCTGTTCGCGATTGGTGGCGGTGGATGTCGAAGAGGCGATGGCGCTGGTGGAATCCTGAGCCGCAGGTCGAAGGAGGATTTTCAGCAGGACGTAAGGTGATTTACCGGTCTGGGAAAAGTGGCAAATGGACATATTTGTTCAAGGCATTTTGACAGACGGTGTAAAGTTATCTTTGGTCGTGCTAGTTTAATGTCAAATTTTCGTATGCGTGGGCAAAACGTCATTCAGAACATAGAGTTGGCGCCACGTTTTAAAGCGGTTTGCACGGTGCTAAACCCCTTATTTTTCAGCATTTTTTATTAGAGGCACGGGATTACATGGAAATCGGTCTGCGCGAGTGGCTGATCGTCATCGGCATTATTGTCATTGCCGGTATTCTTTTTGATGGCTGGCGCCGGATGCGTGGCGGCAAGGGCAAGTTGAAATTTCGCCTGGACCGCAACCTGTCCAATTTGCCGGACGACGACGGCAGCGCCGAGCTGCTGGGGCCACCGCGTGTCCTGGACAACCATAAAGAACCGCACCTGGACGAGCACGACCTGCCGTCGATGAGCGCACCGGTGCGTGAAGCCCGTGAACCCAAGCGCGGCAAGCGCAGCGCGGCCAGCGAGCCATCCCAGGGCGACCTGAACCTGGACCTGGAAGAAGGCCCGAGCTTCAGCAGCCGTGATGACGACTTCCCGGATGAGTCCCCGGCCAAGAGCGCCCATAAAGAATCCGTCAAGGACCAGCCGGCTGCCGAAGAGGTGCTGGTGATCAGCGTGATCTGCCGTGACGCCGCCGGCTTCAAGGGCCCGGCCCTGCTGCAGAATATTCTGGAAAGCGGCCTGCGCTTTGGCGAGATGGATATTTTCCATCGCCACGAAAGCATGGCCGGCAACGGTGAAGTCCTGTTCTCCATGGCCAATGCGGTCAAGCCGGGCATCTTCGATCTGGACGACATCGACCATTTCAGCACTCCGGCGGTGAGCTTCTTCCTCGGCTTGCCGGGCCCGCGTCACCCGAAACAAGCGTTCGACGTGATGGTGGCGGCAGCTCGCAAGCTGTCCCAGGAACTCAACGGCGAACTCAAGGACGATCAACGCAGCGTCCTGACCGCCCAGACCATCGAGCATTACCGTCAGCGCATCGTCGAGTTCGAGCGTCGTGCCCTGACACAGAAGCGCTAAGGTCCAAGCTTAAGCGTTGCCTGTAGAATCCATGCACTAACATATTGAGCAGCTTCGGCTGCTCTTTTGCTTTATGAGAGAACACCCATGACCGCCGCCCACACCCGCATCCTCGAACTGCGCGCTGAACTGGATCAGCACAACTACCGTTACCACGTCCTCGACGAGCCGAGCATTCCGGACGCCGAGTACGACCGTTTGTTCCACGAGCTCAAGGCGCTTGAAGCCGAGCACCCGGAGCTGGTAACCCGTGATTCACCGACGCAGCGGGTCGGCAGTGCGGCATTGTCTGCGTTCACTCAGGTACGCCACGAAATCCCGATGCTCAGCCTCGGCAACGCCTTTGATGAAAGCACCATGCTGGAATTCGATCGCCGGGTCACTGAAGGCCTGGACCTGCCCGTGGGCGACCTGTTTGGCGGTGGCGCAGCGGTGGAGTACAGCTGCGAGCCGAAGCTCGATGGCCTGGCGGTTAGCCTGCTGTATCAGGACGGTGAGCTGGTGCGTGGCGCCACCCGCGGCGATGGCACCACTGGCGAAGACATCAGCGTCAACGTGCGTACCGTACGCAACATTCCTTTGAAACTGCACGGCACCGGCTGGCCGGCGACCCTCGAAGTGCGCGGCGAAGTATTCATGTCCAAGGCCGGTTTCGAGCGGCTGAACGCCACCCAGCTGGAAGTTGGCGGCAAGACCTTCGCCAACCCGCGCAACGCGGCGGCGGGTAGCCTGCGTCAGCTGGACTCGAAGATCACCGCCAGCCGTCCGCTGGAGTTCTGCTGCTATGGCGTGACCACGGATATCAGCGACACCCACATCGGCAACCTGCAACAGCTGAAGAAGTGGGGCATGCCCATCAGCCATGAGCTGAAGCTGGCCAAGGGGATTCAGGATTGCCTCGACTACTACCGCGATATCGGTGAGCGCCGCAACGCCTTACCCTATGAAATCGACGGCGTGGTGTTCAAGGTCAACAGCATTGCCTACCAGCGGGAGCTGGGCTTTCGTGCCCGCGAGCCGCGCTGGGCAATTGCCCATAAATTCCCGGCCATGGAAGAGCTGACCGAGCTGCTTGACGTTGAATTCCAGGTCGGCCGCACCGGCGCTGTGACACCCGTGGCACGCTTGAAACCTGTCAAGGTCGCGGGTGTGACCGTGTCCAACGCCACACTGCACAACATGGACGAGGTGGCACGCCTGGGCCTGATGATCGGCGACACGGTGATCATCCGCCGTGCCGGTGATGTGATTCCGCAGGTGGTGTCGGTTGTCACCGAGCGTCGCCCGGAAAACGCCCGCGCGGTGCAGATCCCCGAGAGTTGCCCGGTGTGCGGCTCCCACGTTGAGCGTACCCAACTGGTCAAGCGCAGCAAGGGCAAGGAAACCGTCAGTGAAGGCGCGGTGTACCGCTGCGTCGGGCGCCTGGCCTGTGGTGCGCAGCTCAAGCAGGCGATCATCCATTTCGTTTCGCGCCGGGCCATGGACATCGATGGCCTGGGCGACAAGACCATCGAGCAACTGGTGGACGAAAAACTCATCGGCTCGCCGGCGGATCTCTACAAGCTCAAGTACGAACAGATCATCGACCTGGAAGGTTTTGCCGACGTTTCCAGCAA
The DNA here is from genome assembly GCF_013385665.1 of Pseudomonas sp. D4002. NCBI lineage: Bacteria > Pseudomonadati > Pseudomonadota > Gammaproteobacteria > Pseudomonadales > Pseudomonadaceae > Pseudomonas > Pseudomonas sp. D4002. Next base: position 229,567 of record NZ_JACAPN010000009.1, on the reverse strand, counting down.
GAAGCTGATTGCCTCTATTGAAAACAGCAAGACGCCAACCCTCGCACGGTTTATCTACGCTCTGGGCATTCCCGATGTGGGCGAGGAGACGGCCAAGGTGCTGGCGCGCTCGCTGGCATCCCTGGAGCGCGTGCAGCAGGCCTTGCCGGAAGTGCTGACGTACTTGCCGGACGTTGGCCTGGAAGTGGCCCACGAGATTCACAGCTTCTTTGAAGACAGCCATAACCAGGATGTGATTGGCGCCCTGATCTCGAAGGACGAGTGCGGCCTGGAGTTGCAGGAGCAGGGCGACCTGAGCGCCGAGTTTGCGGCCAGCACCACGTTGGGCGGCTTGCTCGACAAGCTGCACGTACCGTCCGTAGGGCCGGGCGCCGCGCAGAAGCTGGCGGACAAGTTTGGCTCCCTCGAAGGCGTGATCAAGGCCGACTGGCTCGACATGCGCCAGGCGTTGCCGGAGAAGCAGGCCAAGGCCGTCCGGGACTTTTTTGATATTGAAGAAAACGCCCGGCGTGCGCTGGCCATCGAGCAACAGCTCAAGGACTTCGGCATGCACTGGCAGAGTGAGAAGAAAGTCGTCGAAGGCTTGCCCGAGGCCGGTCACACATGGGTGCTCACCGGCTCCCTGGAACTGATGAGCCGCGATGTTGCCAAGGAAAAACTCGAAAGCCTGGGCGCCAAGGTGGCGGGCTCGGTGTCGGCGAAAACCCATTGCGTGGTCGCCGGGCCGGGCGCGGGTTCGAAGCTCGCCAAGGCCACTGAGCTGGGCTTGAAAGTGCTGGATGAAGAGGCGTTCGTGGCATTTTTGGCCAAGCACAACATCACAGTCTGATGATCGTTCCCACGCTCTGCGTGGGAACGCCGCCCTGGACGCTCTGCGTCCGCTCTGAAAGGTGCGACGCGGAGCGTCACTGGATGCATTCCCACGCAGAGCGTGGGAACGATCTCTCTCGGGCAATGCTCTAGTATTGGCAAGCCTCCCGGAGAGATCGCCATGTACCGCTTCTTCGAACAACTCAGTTCGCGCATCGCCGCACCGTTCATGGCCGAGACCTCGCGCAACAGCAAGGTCTGGCAGTGCCGCTGTGGGCAATCGCTGTTCTTTCGCAACAGCCAGTGCCTGGCCTGCTCGGCGCTGCTGGGCTATCAGCCGGAGCAGAGTCGCCTGTCCTCCCTGCAGCCCGGCCCGTACGCCGACACCTGGCTGCTGGACGCCGACCCTGAAGCCGGCGCATTTCGTCGCTGCGCCAACCTTGACACGCCCGCCGCGTGCAATTGGCTGCTGCCCGCCGACAACCGCCAGGTCTTGTGCGTGGCCTGCAGCCTGAACCGCACCATTCCCGACCTGTCGATCCCCGAAAACCCCGAACGCTGGCGCAAGGTCGAAACCGCCAAGCGTCGTCTGGTGGCCCAACTCATCAGCCTGGGCTTGCAGGTGATTCCCAAGGCGGTGGATGAAGACACCGGCCTGGCCTTCGATTTTGTCGGCATCGACCTGGAAGGCAACGCGCCCACCACCGGCCACGCCAATGGCCTGATCACCCTCGACATCAAGGAAGCCGACGACGCCCACCGTGAGAAAATTCGCGTACAGATGCGCGAGCCTTACCGCACCTTGCTCGGTCACTTCCGTCACGAGGTCGGCCATTACTACTGGGACCGCCTGATCGCCAACAGCCATTGGCTGGAGCCGTTCCGCACGCTGTTCGGTGACGAGCGCGCCAGCTACGCCGACGCCCTGGAGCAGCACTACCAGAACGGCCCGCGCCCGGACTGGCAGCAAACCTGCGTCAGCGCCTACGCCACCATGCACCCGTGGGAAGACTGGGCGGAAACCTGGGCGCATTACCTGCACATGATGGACGCCGTCGACACCGCGCTGGGCTTCGGCATGAGCGCCCGGGAGATGGACCTGGATTACCAGCCGTTCCCCCTCAGCACCCTCTACGACCCCGGGCATCCCGGTGGCGCGGCGTTCCTGTCATTCGTCAATGCGTGGATCGAACTGGCCGGCATGCTCAACGAACTGTCCCGCAGCATGGGCCAGCCGGATTTCTATCCGTTCGTCCTGCCGCCGGCGGTGATTGCCAAGCTGCACTTCATTCACCTGGTGATCCAGCAAGAGGGCGGTCGGGCGGACGAGGTCGTGCTTTTGTAGGAGCAAGCTTGCTCCTGCAGCCAAGTACTTGAACCATCAGATATTTTTAATCCCGCGCCAACGGTTGTAACTTCCGATGAGATCGGTACAATGGCGCGGCTTGCCGAGAGGCGAGCGTCGTTATGGTGACCCCATCGGTCCCCCCGCAACGATTACCCGTGAACCTGGTCAGAGCCGGAAGGCAGCAGCCACAGCGGGAACATTGTGTGCCGGGGTGTGGCTGGTGGGGTTGCCTCCATAACGCAACCCTCCTTGATTCAAAAAAATACTTTTATGAAGCCCTTCGCTGACATTCGTCATCTGCGAAGCGATTTCTGCTGTTCGCTCATCAGGGTTACTGACGGTACAGCGGGAACTCTCCCATGGCCGGAATCACTTCTGCGCGCAACCTCGCCATGTGCCTGGGCAACTCCTGTCGTGCGGCAGGCGTGTCGGACGGGATGTTCTTGGCAAAGTGGAAGCTGATGATTTGGCCGGTCCCGTTGTCCTTGTAGTATTTGAAGATATTGAACTCAAAGAAGCTGCCGTCCTTGCGTGTGGAGGTCGGATAAAACAGCAGCACGTAGATCGCATCGGTTTTCTCGTCTGAAAACATCTCCACCGGAAGGTTGGGGTATTCCTGTTTGTGGGCCTGCGCGGTCAGGTTGGCAAGATCCCGGGGCTCGTTGCCGGTGGTCTGGGGCGGCGCGAGGCGAAAATCCACCAGTTCGCTCCAGGCGTTGACGCTTTCTGGTGCGAGGAAATACTCCCAGAGCGGAACGTTGCCCCGGGCCTGGTATTTCAGGACGTATGTTTTCCCTGCAAACACCACCGACTTTGTCTCGGCGATCGACGGGCGGGACAGGTCCGGCGGCGCCACAGGCGGTTTGGATGCACAGCCGAACAGCAGCAGGACAGTCGATACCACGATTAGCCAACGCATGGGCACCTCCTATGTCACGGCTTAGTGCTGCTGATGTGGTCGGCGATGCTGGCGAGCGTTGCGCTCCATTGTGCAACGGTTTGTTCTGAAGGCATTTCTCTCCAGGTCCTGGAAACCTTGTACGTGTCGCCCCCCAATTGATAGGCAAAATGCCTCAAGGTCATGACGTTGCCGTTCGCCTGTGTGCAGATCACCGACCAGCCCATATACGGGGTGCTGGTATCTCCCATGTCAGTCTGGCTGATATGTGTTTTGCAGTTCTTCTCGGCGGCCCGGGTATCGGAATCACGGGCCGCGCTTGGCGGTTGATTCTGGCCCGGCAACACAAACAGGGTGATCTCGTCTTTTCCGGTGTCGGCAGACCACTTGTATCGTTTTACCCCGGCATTCGCGAACGCTGATGCCATCTCGTCATCGTTTTTGGTTTGCCATTGCGGACCTTTTGGCGTTACCGCCTTGAGCAAGTAGCCCGCAAAATCTTCTGCGTGGGTGTTTGGCGAGACGAAGAGCAATCCGCTGATGGCACAGGCAATAAAGGTCGATTTCATGTCAGTCCCTGGACGTCATTGTTAGATGTCAGGACGACAATGCATCCTGCGAAACAGACAGTAGCGCAGGTAGTGGCAAAGTGCCCAGTCCGTTTAAAAATTATTCCCAGGGACGACGTCAGTGAGGGATTGCTCACATCCTTAAAACCTTGCGCTGGACAAGCCAAATTCGCCTTGTTAGTTTGCGCCAGCGACATATTTCTAAATATGTCGGTGGCACATGGATGATATTAAAGTGATGGCGCTTTATGGCTCATCTACTCCAACTAACAAGGATGTCAGTAATGAAAAGCCTGCAAGGGTTGCCCACTCTCATCAGCGCTTCCGTCGGTGCGCCGGGCAAAGCCCGCAACTTGCCCGCCGATGTTCAATGCATCCAGTATTTATTCAACTTGATCATTCCCAAGTTGAGTTTCCCCCTGGCGGAAAATGGCAAATGCGACGGCCAGTTGGTGCAGTGCATCAGCCAGTATCAGTTCCGCCACCTCAAATACGCGCATCCCGATGGTGTTATCGACCCCACCGGGCGCACCTTCAATAGCCTGATCGAAGAAGCGGTGAAGGTGCCGGTCAAGCCGAACCCGACCCTGCGTATTCCGACGTTTCTCAATGTGTTCGGCAACACCGGCGCGGACATGGTCCAGGCCACGGTCGACCACTATCTGGACCGCATGCGGGCAATGATCGAGGCCGAGCGGCGCAACCGGCAGATGATGCTCCAGGCCACGTGCGACGGCGGCACGACGCTGACGGATACGGACTTCCAGAACGCTGCCACGCAGTTGGGTAACGGCATTTCCGTCAATATCATCAAGGCCTTTGCCACGGTGGAGTCGGGAGGGCGCTCCGGGTTCGGCCCGGCCAAGTTGCCGGTGATCGCCTTTGAAGGGCACCATTTTCGCAAGTACACCAAGAGTAAATACGACCAGACCCACCCGCTGTTGTCGTACCCCTACGTGAAGAAGGCCGGGCCCCAGTGGAAGGCCAATAACAAGGACCAGACCAAGGCCTGGGAAACCATGGCCACCGCCTTTGCGCTGGATCAGGAAGCGGCCTTGAAGTCGGCCTCCTGGGGCATGTTTCAGATTATGGGCTCCAACTTCACGGCATGCGGTTATAAAACGGTGTTTGAATTTGTGGTGGCCATGAAGATTAATGCCGGGCATCAACTAAAGGCCTTCCTCGGTTTTTGCAGCCAGAGCCCGGCCCTGGTCAAGGCCATGAAGAACAAGGATTACGCCGCCATGGCGCTGAACTATAACGGCAAGGATTATGGCGACTATGACCAACGCATCAAAAAAGCCTACGAAGCACTTGAAGGGAAAAAATAGAATGCCGTTCAAACGTTGCGTGTCCCGATTGCTGGTTGCCTCTTTCGTGTGTGTTGCTGCTGGTGCGCCGGCGTTTGCCGCTACGCTGCACTCGGGCAAGTACGAAGGGCTGATGCTGGCCGTGACGCCCGAGCATCAGGTGGAGGGGTTTTATGCCGAGGAAATGGGCGAGGGCGTGACCCGCTCGTGCACGTTCTTCCTGGAGGGCAAGGTCGACGGTGCGAAGGCATCGGTGTCGACATGGCTGGATGAGGCCTATCCGGGTACCGTCGCGGCCTCCTCGGACGGTGTGATGCTGACCGTGGAGAAGGGCCGCGAACATCCCGGCTGCATCAACGTGTTGATGCCGGAAATTGCCACCGGCCTGGACCTGACCCAAACCGCTGCCAAGAAATGGATTGGCCTGGTGACCGTTTCGTCCGACAAGGCCTTCCTGCAGAAGACCCCGGACGCCAAGGCCAGCCATCGTGCCTACGTGGTCAAGGACGATGTGGTCGCGGTACTGGCGTTCAAGGATGGCTGGGCCCAGGTCGAGTTCATCAATGGCGAAGGCCGCTCTTCCAAGGGCTGGATCAGCCAGGACCAGTACGCCAGGCTGGTCCCCGCAAAAGGCTGAAGATGCTGCTGCGCCCGCGCGTAGCGGGGCGAAAACCGGTTAGCCGAAAGTTTCCCGCAACAGCCCCGCAAAGGCATCCCGCGCCAGATGGCGTTGGGTGTCCTTGTGCCAGAACAGCAGGTTATCCACCGCCGCCAATTCGTCGAAGCGGTAGGACGTCAATTGGTTGGCCTGCTCGTAGCGCGCCAGGATGCCTTCCGGCGCCAGTGCCACGCCAATCCCCGCGCTGACGCAGCCAATGATCGTGCCCCAACTGGCATAACTTGCGATGGCAGGCTTGATGTCGTGGGGCTTGAGCCAGTTCTCCAGGGCTGCGCGATACGGGCAGCCGGGCGGCCACACCAGCAGCGTGCGGCCGGCCAGGTCCCGGGCGTCCTCGATGGGTGCGCTGGAGGCGCTGGTAATCAGCACCAGGCGCTCGCTGTAGACCACGCTTTGTTCGAGCTTCGGGCGTTTGCCGCCGGCGGCCACCAGCGCGGCGTCGATGCGGTGATGTTGCAGGTCATCGAGTAACTGCGCCCAGGCACCGGTCACCAGTTCCAGCTCCACTTGTGGATAACGTCGATGGTATTCGGCCAGCAGCGGCGGCAGGCGGCCACTGGCGCTGGATTCCACTGCGCCGATGCGCAGCTTGCCGCGGGGAATCGCGTTGCTGTCGACGGCACGCTTGGACTCTTCCACCAGCGCGAGGATGCGCTCGCAGTAGTCGAGAAACACTTCCCCTGCGGCACTGATCGCCAACCCGCGCCCGGCGCGAATGAACAGCGGGGTACCCAACTCGCTTTCCAGTTGCTTGATGCGTGTGGTGATGTTGGACGGCACGCAGTGCAGTTGCAGGGCGGCCTGGGCCACGCTGCCGGTTTGTGCCACGGCTTTCACCATTTTCAGTTGGGCCAGTTCCATCGCTCAGTTCCAGTGATTACAGAAGTCAGAAACGGTTAATTGTCCTGCGCCTTGCCGGGGCCAAGACTGACGGCATTCCCACTGCTGGACGCCGTTCATGAAAGCCCCTTCACCTGTAAAGCTTACGCTAGTCACTGCCAGCGTCATCCTCTGTTGGGCGTATTCGCCGATTGGCGTGCATCTGGCCTTGCACAGCTACAGCCCTGGCCAGTTGGCCTTGGGACGGTTCCTGATTGCTTCAGTATTGATGGCCGGCGTGGCGTTGGTCATGAGGATCGAGCGGCCACGTCTGCGGGACCTGCCGTGGTTGCTGGTGCTGGGCTTCTTCGGGATTTTCCTGCATCACCTGACGATCAATTTCGGCCAGCAATTTGTCACGGCTGCGGCCTCCAGTGTGCTGGCGCAGTCGGTTCCGCTGTTTACGGTGCTGGTGGCGTTTTTCGGCTTGAAGGAGCGAGTTACCGGCTGGCGCTGGGGTTGCGTGCTGCTGGGATTGAGCGGGGTGCTGGTGGTGATCTGGGGCGAGCATGGCCTGGGGCAGATTGATCCCCGTGGACTGATGATCCTGCTGGCGGCGTTGTCGTGGAGCCTTTATTTCACCATCCAGAAACACTATTCCCGGCGCTACAGCCCGCTGACCACGGTGTGCTACACCGTGTGGTCGGGCACCTTGCTGTTGTGTGTCTATTTGCCGGGTTTGCCGGCGGTGGTGTCGCAATCATCGACCCAAGCCAACTGGGCGGTGTTGTTGCTCGGCGCCTTTCCCAGCGCCCTGGCGTACCTGGCCTGGGCCTATGTGTTGCGGCATGTCGAGGTCAGTCGCGCGTCAGTGGCGTTGTACCTGGTGCCGCCGGTGGCGATGGTGATGGCCGCCACGCTGCTGGGCGAGCAGGTTTCGCTGCGCGTGGTGCTGGGTGGCCTGATCGTGCTGGCCAGTGTCGGCGCCATCAGCCTCGAAGGGCGCTGGCGCCGCAAGCCGTTACGGGTTCACGGTGAACACCCGCAGGCGGTGGCCGTCGGGGTCCTGGGCGACAAAGGTGTAGCCGAAGTCCGCCTCGACCGGTGACTGGATGATGCTCATCCCGAGTTGCACCCAGCGTGTGTGCAAATCGTCGACCGTTGCGATATCAGCGACGCAGAAACCCGCCTCGCTACCGCCAACCGAGGCTTGGGCCGCAGGCTCCACGGTATGGCGCGACCACAGGCCGAGTTTCACCCCGTTGTCGAGGATGAACAGCGCAAAGGTCGGCCCCAGCTCCACCGGCGGCTTGTCCAGCAGTCGGCTGTAGAGGTTGGCGCTGGTGGCCGGGCTGTCGACGTACAACAAAAAGTAATGGGCAATGCTATTCATGATGACTCCGTGGAATGACGCAGCAATGGCGCGGCTCAGTCCCTAGTCTAAGGGGCTGTCCTGTCAGTTCATGTCAGGAGTCATCAAGCAAAGAGCAGACAGTCAATCTGGCTGTCTGCTCTTTTTATTGCGTGCACGTGTGTTGCGAGCTCTAAGGCTTGGACAAGGCCTGGTCTACCGCTGCGATCAGCTTTCCCAGATCCTTCGGGGTGGCTTTGTGAATGACACCGAACAGATAAGCGCGCTGTTCCTCCTCGTCGACCAGGTCTGCGAAAAAGACTTTCAGCTTCACTCCCAGCGCCTCTGCGAACAAGAACAGTGCCTCGACGCTGGGTGTATAGGTGCCGGTTTCGAAGCGGCTGATGGTTTTAGGGTCAAAACCGGTTTTTTCACCTAGTTCAGCCTGAGTAAGCCCTGCGACCTTGCGGTAACGTCTGATGGCTGGACCCAAACTTGAAATGTGCATCGCTCAATTCCCATTTAGAATCAAGAACTTAACGATAAATCTTAAAATTAGACAACCGCATGTACCATCACCTTTTCTTGCAAAATGTGATGTAATTCGTAGAATCGGCATCTAGGACAAGTATTTGGTGGTCTCGTTTCAGAAGGCAGGTTTATGAAACAGGAAATCATTGCTCTCTCCTTACTCTCATAAATGTGCCCATAAAACGGACGCCTGGCAGGGACTGAAATGTCGCTCGTCAGTGCCACGCTTCATTGCGCCTCACGTGCCGGATACCCGAATTCAAGCCTAGTTGATCATCACTGAATGGATGATGAATTGCTGTGCAAAATCGTGGGTTTGCGTACCTTTGCGGCCAACCAGCCGATCGACGGCGCAGCCCGACTGGAAATACGAATCCGCCTGTCCTGCCTACCCGGTGGTCGAGAGGGCGATCGAATGCTGTCCATGGAGCTTTAACGTGCGTCTCAATTTGCCGGTCACTGCTGTTGAACAGACTTTTGGGGAGCAGCAACGGCTAATTTCCGCAACTGACGTCAACAGCCATATTACCTACTGCAACGCCGAGTTTGCCGCCATGAGCGGTTTTACCCAGGCCGAGCTGATCGGCAGCACCCACAACCTGGTGCGCCACCCGGACATGCCGCCCGCCGTGTTCCAGCTGATGTGGAGCTACCTCAAGGCCGGGCAGAGCTGGATGGGCGTGGTGAAGAACCGCTGCAAGAACGGCAACTATTATTGGGTCAGCGCCTATGTGACGCCGATTCTCGAAGACGGGCGGCTGACGGGCTACGAGTCGGTTCGGGTCAAGCCCACCCGCGAACAGGTGCGCCGCGCAGAGGCGCTGTACGCGCGGTTGCAGGCAGGTGGTGCGGCGGTCTCGCCGGTGCGGCGTGTGGCGTCTGTGTCCCGGGCCATGGCGTTGCCACTGGCGGCTGCCGTTGCCAGTGTCGCCGCCTTCCAATGGGTTCCGGGTGTATGGGCCCAGGCGTTGACTGTCGGCTTGTTTCTCGGCCTGGGCGTCTGGGGGCATCAACGCTTGGGGCTGCAGCTCAAGCAGATTGTGCAGAACACGCCCAATACCTTTTCCGACCCCATCAGCGCCATGACCTACAGCGACGCGCTGGGGCCGACCGCGCAGCTCGAAATGATCCTGATCAGCGAAGAGGCGCGACTTAAAACCGCCCTGACGCGCCTCAGCGACCTGGCCAACCAGATGGCCGAAGCAGCCGCCCATTCCAGCGTGTTGTCGAGCACCACCGAATCGGCGTTGCTGGAACAGCGCGCCGAGACCGACATGACCGCCGCCGCCATGACCGAGATGGCTGCGTCCATCGCCGAAGTGGCGGTGCACGTGCAGCAAACCGCCAGCGAAGCTCACACCGCCAACACCCTCGCCGAGCAGGGCAGCCAGGTGGCCGGCACGTCCCGCGAGGCGATCCAGTTGCTGGCCGGCACCGTCACCCAGATCAACCAGGCGGTGGGCAACCTGGCCGGGCAGACCCAGCAAATCCAGGTGGCCGCGAGCATGATCCAGGCAATCGCCGACCAGACCAACCTGCTGGCCCTCAACGCGGCCATTGAAGCGGCCCGCGCCGGCGAGCAGGGCCGTGGCTTTGCCGTGGTGGCCGACGAGGTGCGCGCCCTGGCGGGCAAGACGCGGGAGTCGACCCAGCAGATCCAGGGCATCATCCAGAACCTGCGGGCCGGCGCCGATGAGGCGGTCGAGATCGCGAGCCTGGGCATTCACGAGGCCGAGCAGGGCGTGCAGCAAGTACTTGAGGCGCAGCAGGCGCTGCAAGGCATTCGCCACGCGGTGGAGCGTATTACCGATATGAGTCAGCAAATGGCTGCTGCCTCACAGGAACAATCCCACGTCGCCGAGGAAGTTTCACAGCAGATCAATAACGTTGCCGCCACGGTGCAAAAGACAGCGGGCAATGCCAACGCTGCAGTCACCCGTGGCCGGGAACTCGAAAGCATCTCTTCCGGGTTGCGCGCCCTGGTCGAGCGGTTCAACCGCTAGCCACAGTGAGCCTGACTCATGGACGAGAAATACCGCAGGGCCGTGGATGCAGCCGCCATTTTCTCCGAGACTGACCTGGCGGGCTGCATCACTTACGTCAATGACCAGTTCTGCGGCATGTCCGGCTACGGGCGTGACGAGTTGCTGGGGCAAAATCACCGCATTCTGAGCTCGGGACTGCACCCTGCGGGGTTCTTCCAGGGCATGTGGCAAGCCATCAGCGAAGGCCGGGTGTGGCGTGGGGAAATCTGCAACCGGGCCAAGGATGGGACGTTGTATTGGGTGGACAGCACCATGGTGCCGCTGCTCGATGAGAAGACCGGGCGCGTGCAGAAGTACGTGTCGATCCGCTTTGATGTCAGCGAAAAGCGCCAGCTGTTGCACACCCTGCAATGGCGGGTCGGCCACGATGTGCTGACCGGCTTGCCGAACCGCGCCTATCTGTCCGAGTTGCTTAACCAGTCCCTGGAGTTCTCCCGCAGCGAAGACATCCCGTTGGCGTTGTGCATGCTCGACCTGGACGGCTTCAAGGCGGTCAACGACGGGTATGGGCATGCCTGTGGGGATCTGTTGTTGGTGGAAGTGGCCACTCGGTTGCGGGAGATCATCCGCGGCGAGGACGTGGTCGCCCGGCTCGCCGGTGACGAATTTGTGCTGATCCTGCGTTATGTGCGCGATATCGACGAGCTGAACGGCGCCTTGCTGCGCATCCTCAAGGCGATTTCCGAGCCGTACTCGATCCAGGGGGCGGAGCTGAATGTGTTCGCCAGCATCGGCGTCACGCTGTTCCCCCTGGACGACGAGGACGCCGACACCTTGCTGCGCCATGCCGACCAGGCGATGTATGTGGCCAAGCAGAGCGGGCGCAACCGCTACCAGTTGTTTGATGTATCCCTGGAACAGGAGGTCAAGGCCAGCCACCAGACCGTGGAGCAGATCCGCCAGGCCCTGGCGGCGCGCCAGTTGTGCCTGCATTACCAGCCCAAGGTCAACTTGCGCTGCGGCACGGTGGTGGGGTTCGAAGCGTTGTTACGCTGGCAGCACCCCGAGCGTGGCCTGGTGAAGCCGGGGGATTTCCTGCCACTGATCGAGCAGACCGACCTGATTGTCGATATCGGCGAATGGGTGATCGCCCAGGTGTTGGGCCAGATGCATCGCTGGCAGGTGCATGGGCATTGGTGGTCGGTGAGCGTGAACATCGCGGCGCGGCACTTCCAGCGCGAGGATTTTGTCGAGCGCCTGCAAGACTTGCTGGCGCAATACCCGCAGGTGGAGCCGCACCGGCTGGACCTGGAGATCGCCGAGTCGGTGGCCATCGACAATATCCAGCGTGTCACCCAGCACCTGGAGGCCTGCCAGGCCTTGGGCGTGCAGTTCTCCCTGGATGATTTTGGCACCGGCTATTCCTCCCTGAGCTACCTCAAGCGCCTGCCGACCCAGACCATCAAGATCGACAAGTCGTTCGTGCGCGACATCCTGCACGACAAGGACGACCTGGCGCTGACCAAGGCCGTGATCGGCCTGGCCCGTGCGTTTGGCCGCGAAGTGATTGCCGAAGGCCTGGAAACCCTGGAGCACGGCCAGCTGTTGATGCGCATGGGCTGCGAAGTGGCCCAAGGCTATTTCATCGCCCGGCCGATGCCTGCAGAAGACGTGCCGGGTTGGGTCGAGGAATTTGCACCGCCGCCGCAGTGGCAAAAGCTTGAGTGATGTTTATTGTGGCGAGGGAGCTTACGGTGGCTAGGGAGGTTGCTGTGGCGAGGGAGCTTGCTCCCGCTGGGCTGCGTAGCGGCCCCAAGATCTTTGGGAGCGCTGCGCACTCCAGCGGGAGCAAGCTCCCTCGCCACAGCAAGCTCCCTGGCCACAAGGACAATCAGGTGATCTTAAGGGGCAGGGGCGCTGTTCCCGATATACAGCTGGATGATTTCATCAATCTCCCCGGACATTTTCATCCGCAGCAACGTGCGCAGGATCTGCTGCCCCGGCACCTGCGGGTCGTTGCGCACATAGCAGCCCAGGCGTTGCTCCTCGATCACGGCCACCGTATGCAGGCGCTGTGTGGGCGGTAATTGCTGATTGAAGCGGTCAAGGATCCATTCGTTGATCACTGCATAGTTGAAGCGTCCGGCCACCAGTTTTTGCAGCACTTGCTCTTCACTGCGGCTGTCGTCGCGGCTGAACTGGCCGCTGGCGAAGCGCGCCTCCAGGGTCGGGTAGCTGTAGCCGAGTACCGTGCCGATGTGTTGCGGCGCAAGGCTGTCCAGTGCCACCGACGTTGATGGCACGCGCCCGGCGGCCAGCACATTGCGCTGGACCAGCAGCGGGATGCTCCAGGTGTAGTCCCCCGACAGGTTGTTCAGCCACGCCGGTGTCACGTAGCAGCGCACGTCCACATCCCCGCGCTCCATGGCGGTGTCGATACGCGCACGCGGCAGCACATGGAATTTCGCAGGACGGCCGACCTGGGTGGCCAGGCTCAACATCAGGTCATACAAAATCCCCTGGGTCGGCTGGCCCTGGTCGAGTTGCACCATGGGCATGGTCCAGCTGTCGGAAATGGAGAATCGCAGAGGTGCGGGTGCCGCCAGGCTGACCGTGGCAATCATCCACAAGGCGCCCAGGACTGCGCGCATAAATTCTCCGGGTTCAGCCTTTTATAGGCTTGGTCAGACCAGCTTAGTCAGATTAGACGAGCGTGCCGGATGCAATTTCCCCCTTGCTCCGCTAGCATTACCCGCTTCCGCTTCCCAGTTGCGACGGTTTTCGATGAGTTATCAGGTTCTTGCACGTAAATGGCGCCCGCGCTCGTTCCGCGAAATGGTCGGCCAGACCCATGTGCTCAAGGCTCTGATCAATGCCTTGGACAGCCAGCGGCTGCACCACGCCTACCTGTTCACCGGTACCCGCGGGGTGGGCAAGACCACCATTGCCCGCATCATCGCCAAGTGCCTGAACTGTGAAACCGGCATCACCTCGACGCCGTGTGGTACCTGCTCGGTGTGCCGGGAAATCGACGAAGGGCGTTTTGTCGACCTGATCGAGATCGACGCCGCGAGCCGCACCAAGGTCGAAGACACCCGCGAGCTGCTCGACAACGTGCAGTACGCACCGAGCCGTGGCCGCTTCAAGGTCTACCTGATCGACGAAGTGCACATGCTGTCCAGCCACTCCTTCAACGCCTTGTTGAAGACCCTGGAAGAGCCGCCGCCCTACGTCAAATTCATCCTGGCCACCACCGACCCGCAGAAACTTCCTGCAACGATTTTGTCGCGGTGCCTGCAGTTCTCCCTGAAAAACATGACCCCGGAGCGTGTGGTCGAGCATTTGACCCACGTGCTGGGTGTCGAGAACGTACCGTTCGAAGACGACGCCCTGTGGTTGCTGGGGCGTGCCGCCGACGGCTCGATGCGTGATGCCATGAGCCTTACCGACCAGGCCATCGCCTTCGGTGAAGGCAAGGTGCTGGCCGCCGACGTGCGGGCGATGCTCGGCACCCTGGACCACGGCCAGGTGTTCGACGTGCTGCACGCGTTGATCGAAGGCGACGCCAAGGCGTTGCTCGAAGCCGTGCGCCATCTGTCCGAGCAAGGCCCGGACTGGAATGGCGTGCTGTCGGAAATCCTCAATGTGCTGCACCGCGTCGCCATCGCCCAGGCCCTGCCCGAAGGTGTCGACAACGGCCACGGCGACCGCGACCGCGTGTTGGCCCTGGCCCAGGCGTTGCCGGCCGAAGACGTACAGTTCTACTACCAGATGGGCCTGATTGGGCGACGTGACCTGCCGTTGGCACCCGATCCGCGGGGCGGCTTCGAAATGGTCCTGCTGCGGATGCTGGCCTTCAGGCCCGCCGACACGGCGGATGCGCCGAGACAGCCGCTAAAGCCAGTGGGGATCAGCCAGGCCACAGTTGATTCCGCCAAACCAGTGGCTGGCCCGGCTGTTGTCGCGCCAGTGGTTGCGCCGCCTGCGCCGGTTGCACAGGCCGCCGCCCCGGTTGTCGCCGAGCCCGTGGCGCCTGTGGTGGTGCCGGAGCCGGTGGTTGAGCCTGCGCCCGTGCCTGAAGTCGATCTGCCGTGGAACGACCCGGTAGAGGCCGAAGCCGAGGTCGAGGTCGAGGTCGAGCTGCAGCCTGCCGTCGAGCCGGTGCTGGAAACCACCAGCGAGCAGCCTGAACTGACACCCATGCCCGCGCCGACCCCGGACAGCGTGGTGCCGGACGCCCCCGAGTGGGGTTCGGCCCCGGTGCCGGAGCCGACCGTTGCGCAAGTGGACGCCGCCACCCCGGGCACCGACCTCGACGACGAGCCGCCGCTGGACGAAGATTACATCGAGCCGGACATGGATTCGGCCTACAGCTACCTGGACGACCTGGCCAGCGAACACACCGCCGAGCCTGCCCCGGAGCCTGAACCCGAACCTGCCGCGATGCCGGCCACCGGCCTGGCGTTGCAATGGCTGGAGCTGTTCCCGAAACTGCCGATCTCCGGCATGACCGGCAGCATCGCCGCCAACTGCACCCTGATTGCCGTTGATGGCGACCACTGGCTGCTGCACCTGGACCCGGCCCACAGCGCCCTGTTCAACGCGACCCAGCAGCGCCGGCTCAACGATGCCCTGAACCAGTTCCACGGGCGCACGCTGACCATCAGCATCGAGCTGATCAAGCCCGAGCAGGAAACCCCGGCCCAGGCGGCGTCCCGTCGCCGGGTCAACCGCCAGCGCGAGGCTGAAGAGTCGATCCACGGTGATCCGCTCATCCAGCAGATGATGCAGCAGTTTGGCGCGGTGGTGCGGCACGATACTATTGAACCTGTAGAAGCCCCGGTACCCCAAGCGTCATAACCCGGGGCCAATAATTGATCCACGTACTTTTGAGGTGATTCCCATGATGAAAGGTGGCATGGCCGGCCTGATGAAGCAGGCGCAGCAGATGCAGGAAAAGATGGCCAAGATGCAGGAAGAACTGGCCAACGCCGAAGTCACCGGTAAAGCCGGTGGCGATATGGTCAGCGTGGTGATGACCGGTCGTCACGACATCAAGCGCGTGAGCATCGACCCAAGCGTATTGCCGGGCGTCGGCGAAGACGACCTGGAAATGCTCGAGGCGCTGTTTGCCGCGGCCGTCAACGACGCCGTGCGCAAGATCGAAGCCAACAGCCAGGACAAGATGTCTGGCGTGACCGCTGGCATGCAACTGCCACCGGGCATGAAGCTGCCGTTCTGATCGGCAAGCGCAGCACCGAAAATGCCAGGCCCCGCGCCTGGCATTTTTTTGTCCGGCTATTTTCCATACCCGTAGCAGCTGTCGAGCGCCAGCGAGGCTGCGTCGGCAGCGACTCGGTCCCACGTCTGGCATGAAAGCAGCGGTGCGGCTAACGTAGCCTCGCTGGCGCTCGACAACTGCTACTGCGAGAGTTTTGTCGAACCCTGGACCCTGTGTTGGGGTCTGCACCCTATACCGTTGAATTCAATCACCGATAGAAGGAGCCTCGCTGATGTCCGAAGCATTGACCCTCAACCAGCGCATTGTGCTGGTCTCACGCCCCCACGGCGCACCGGTGCCGGAAAACTTTCGCCTGGAGCGCGTCGCGCTGCCGGAACTGGCCGACGGCCAGGTTTTGCTGAAGACCCTTTACCTGTCCCTGGATCCCTACATGCGCGGGCGCATGAGTGATGCGCCGTCCTACGCTGCGCCGGTAGAAATCGACGAAGTGATGACCGGTGGCGCTGTCAGCCGCATCGAACAGTCCCGCAATCCGAAGTTCGAGGTGGGTGACCTGGTGGTCGGTTCCACCGGCTGGCAGAGCCACAGCATCTCCGATGGGCGCAACCTGATCCCGGTACCGAAGGGACTGGCCAGCCCGTCCATGGCCCTGGGTGTGCTGGGTATGCCCGGCATGACCGCCTATATGGGCCTCACCGATATCGGCCAGCCCAAGTCCGGGGAAACCCTGGTGGTGGCGGCCGCTTCCGGTGCGGTGGGCTCGGTGGTGGGCCAGGTGGCGAAGATCAAGGGGCTGCGGGTGGTCGGTGTGGCGGGTGGCGCCGACAAGTGCCGCTATGTGGTGGACGAGCTGGGCTTTGATGCCTGTGTCGATCACAAGAGCGACAACTTTGCCGAGGAGCTTGCCCAGGCCTGCCCCAAGGGCATCGATATCTACTTTGAAAACGTCGGCGGCAAGGTATTCGACGCGGTCGTGCCGCTGCTGAATGCCAAGGCGCGCATTCCCTTGTGTGGCCTGATCGCCGGCTATAACGCCCACGAAGCGCCCAGCGGTCCCGACCGGCTGCCGGCGTTGCAACGTACCTTGCTGACCAAGCGTGTGCGGATCCAGGGCTTTATCGTGTTCGACGACTATGGCGACCGCCAACCGGAATTCCTCAGTGCCATGGCGCCGTGGGTGCGGGATGGCAAGATCAAGTTCCGCGAGGACGTGGTGGAAGGCCTGGAGCAGGCACCTGAAGCCTTTATCGGTTTGCTGGAGGGGCGCAACTTCGGCAAGTTGGTGGTGCGGGTCGCACAAGATTGAGCATTTGACGCTAATCCGAGGCGCGGGTATAAACCGCGTCTCGTTGTTTTGTCGGACCTTTCCCCATGAGCTTCAGCCCCCTGATTCGTCAACTGATCGACGCCCTGCGCACTTTGCCGGGTGTGGGTCAGAAAACCGCCCAGCGCATGGCGCTGCAACTGCTGGAGCGTGATCGCAGCGGCGGCTCCCGACTGGCCCAGGCCCTGAGCCAGGCGATGGAAGGGGTTGGCCACTGCCGCCAGTGCCGCACCCTGACCGAGGAAGAGCTGTGCCCGCAATGCGCCGACCCGCGTCGCGACGACACGCTGCTGTGCGTGGTCGAAGGGCCGATGGATGTCTACGCGGTGGAGCAGACCGGTTACCGCGGGCGCTACTTTGTGCTCAAGGGCCACCTGTCGCCGCTGGACGGGCTGGGGCCGGAGGCGATTGGTATTCCGCAACTGGTGACGCGAATCGAGGAGCAGGGCACGTTCGTCGAGGTGATCCTGGCCACCAACCCTACGGTGGAAGGCGAAGCGACGGCCCATTACATCGCCCAGCTGCTGACCAACAAAGGCCTGATTACCTCGCGCATCGCCCACGGCGTGCCGCTGGGTGGCGAGCTGGAACTGGTGGATGGCGGGACCCTGGCGCATTCGTTTGCCGGGCGTAAGCCGATCGCCCTATAACAAACACCGCAGAACAAAATGTGGGAGCGGGCTTGCTCGCGAATGCGGTGTATCAGTCGCCAGATGCATTGACTGAACCACCGCATTCGCGAGCAAGCCCGCTCCCACATTTGTTTTGTGGCGTTCACGAGTCTTTCCTCTTGCTTGATAACCAAGCAAGCGCTTGGTAAGTTCGCTCTACCGTCCCGTGGAGCTTGCCGATGTCTGCCTATCAGGAATACTTCGACCCCAGCCACCAATTGGTCCGCGACAGCGTGCGTCGTTTCGTCGAGCGCGAGATGTTGCCGGGCATCGAGCAGTGGGAGGAAGCGGAAAGCTTCCCCCGGGAGCTGTACCTCAAGGCCGGTGCGGCGGGGATCCTGGGCATCGGTTACCCCGAAGCCCTTGGAGGCAGCCACGAAGGTGACCTGTTCGCCAAAGTCGCGGCCAGCGAAGAACTGATGCGCTGCGGCTCCGGCGGGGTAGTGGCAGGGTTGGGCTCGCTGGATATCGGCTTGCCGCCCATCGTCAAATGGGCCCGGCCCGAGGTGCGCGATCGTGTGGCGCCGCAGGTGTTATCCGGCGAGAAGATCGCCGCCCTGGCCGTCACCGAGCCCGGTGGCGGCTCCGATGTCGCCAGCCTGCAGACCCGTGCTGTGCGCGACGGCGACCATTACCGGGTCAGCGGCAGCAAAACCTTTATCACCAGCGGCCAGCGCGCCGACTTCTACACCGTCGCCGTGCGTACCGGTGGGCCGGGGTTTGGCGGTATCAGCCTGTTGTTGATCGAAAAGGGCACGCCTGGTTTCACCACCGGTACACCGCTGAAGAAAATGGGCTGGTGGGCGTCGGACACTGCCGAATTATTCTTCGATGATTGCCGCGTACCCGTAGGCAATCTGATCGGCGCCGAGAACATGGGTTTCGCCTGCATCATGGGCAACTTCCAGAGCGAGCGCCTGGCCCTGGCCCTGATGGCCAATATGACTGCGCAGATGGCCCTGGAGGAAAGCCTGAAGTGGGCGGCCCAGCGCGAGGCCTTCGGCAAACCCATCGGCAAGTTCCAGGTGCTCAAGCATCGCCTGGCGGAAATGGCCACGGCGGTGGAGGTCTCGCGGGAATTCACCTACCGCCAGGCCGCCAAGATGGCCGCGGGCAAGAGTGTGATCAAGGAGATCTCGATGGCCAAGAACCTCGCCACCGACACCGCCGACCGCGTGACCTTTGATGCCGTGCAGATCCTCGGCGGCCAGGGCTACATGCGCGGCAACCTGGTGGAGCGGCTGTATCGCGACAACCGCATCCTGTCCATCGGCGGCGGGACTCGGGAAGTGATGAACGAAATCATCAGCAAGCAGATGGGCTTGTAGAAAGCGCTTTTGTGGCGAGGGAGCTGTGGCGAGGGAGCTTGCTCCCGCTGGGCTGCGTAGCGGCCCCAAGATCTTTGGGAGCGCTGCGCACTCCAGCGGGAGCAAGCTCCCTCGCCGCACAAGCTCCCTGCCACACAAGCTCACTCGCCACACGAGTCCCGGGGTTATTGCTCTGTCAGTGCAAACTGCGTCAGGCAGAACGTCGCAATGCCCATGTCTTCCAGGCGCTGGGAACCACCCAGCTCCGGCAGATCGATGATCGCCGCCGCTTCGAAAATCCGTGCGCCCATGCGCCGCGCCAGGTTGGCCGCTGCGATCAGCGTGCCGCCGGTGGCGATCAGGTCATCGAACATCAGTACCGAATCACCTTCACACAGGCTGTCGGCGTGCACTTCCAGGAAGGCTTCGCCGTATTCGGTCTGGTAACTCTCGGCCAGCACGTCAGCCGGCAATTTGCCTTGCTTGCGGAACAGGATCAGCGGTTTGTTCAACTGATAGGCAATGATCGAACCGATCAAGAAGCCTCGGGCATCCATCGCGCCGATGTGGGTGAAGTCGGCTTCGACGTAGCGGTGTACGAAGGTGTCGGCCACCAGGCGCAAGGCCTTGGGCGACTGGAACAGCGGCGTG
Organism: Pseudomonas sp. D4002; assembly: GCF_013385665.1. NCBI lineage: Bacteria > Pseudomonadati > Pseudomonadota > Gammaproteobacteria > Pseudomonadales > Pseudomonadaceae > Pseudomonas > Pseudomonas sp. D4002. The sequence goes on along the minus strand of NZ_JACAPN010000009.1, from coordinate 210,072 downwards.
ATATCGCGAAAGATCACCCCAGGCTTGGGGAAGTCGATGACTGGGCGAATCAGGGATTTGATGTCGAACGAATCGAAGACCATCGTCGAGGAGTCCTGGGGAGGAAAGCGGACTCGAAGTATACCTGCGGCCCAGCCGATTGGCTCGGCCGCAAGCGTCTGGATCAACCGTCGAGCGAACCGCCAGCCAATGCGCAGAGCTGGATCGGGTCGAGGATATGCACTTCCTTGCCTTCGGCCGCAATCAACTCGTTCTGCTGGAAGCGGGTGAATACCCGGGACACGGTTTCCACCGCCAGGCCCAGGTAGTTGCCGATTTCGTTGCGCGACATGCTCAGGCGGAACTGGTTGGCCGAGAAACCCCGCGCGCGGAAACGTGCGGAAAGGTTGACCAGGAAAGTGGCAATACGCTCGTCGGCGGTTTTCTTCGACAACAACAGCATCATCTGTTGGTCGTCGCGGATTTCCCGGCTCATCACGCGCATCAGCTGGCGACGCAATTGCGGCAGCTGCAGGGCCAGTTCATCCAGGCGTTCGAACGGGATTTCACACACCGATGTGGTTTCCAGGGCCTGGGCCGACACGGGGTGAATCTCAGTGTCCATGCCCGACAGTCCGACCAGTTCGCTCGGCAGGTGGAAGCCGGTGATCTGTTCTTCGCCGCCATCGCTCAGGCTGAAGGTTTTCAGCGCGCCAGAACGTACTGCATAAACGGAGTCAAACTTGTCGCCCTGGCGAAACAGGAACTCGCCTTTTTTCAGTGGGCGACCGCGTTTAACGATCTCGTCCAGCGCTTCCATGTCTTCCAGATTCAACGAAAGTGGCAGGCACAGGGGGGCCAGGCTGCAATCCTTGCAATGAGCCTGGCTATGAGCGCGCAGTTTAACTGGCTCGGACATTTCTTAAATCCTTGTGGGAAAACACACATAAGACGTAAGGGTACCGCACTGGGGGACGATCAGGCCAGCGTGTACAAAAAAGCAGCAGCGGTATAAAGAATTTTGTATCGAGGTCGATACAAGATTGTCACTCCTAGAGCTGGAGGCTCAGATCATGCTTTCCATTGGCGCAACCAACCCTGCCATTGTTTCTTCGCTAACCGTGCCTGATGCGAAAAAAGACCCCGCTGCAGACGATAAAGACCAAGCGTCTTCGACCAATCGGGCCACTGACACCAAGCCCCAAGGACTGGTGGTGGATATCTCGGGGGCGGGGCTGAAAGCCTCCAAGGCCAGCACCAACTCCAACAAGGACATTGACGACAGCAACCTGAAAGACAACATCAAGCAGCTGTTGAAAATGATTCGCGAGATGAGAAAACAGCTCGCCGAGAAGATGGCTCAGCTCTCAGCTGCCATGTCCGACGCCTCAAAGACCCCGCAGGCAAGGCAGGCCAGAGTGGCCGCCTTGCAGAGTGATATCGCGACATTGCAGGCCGGCTTGATGACGGCCCAATCGCAGTTGACCAAGGCCTTGAAGGACGAGTCTCCCGAGTCGCAGCTGGAAGCGATGGCCCTGCTGGCGAAGTAGGACAGGTTCAGATTACCCGCGAAAATCGTTGCCGATTCTGGTGCTCCAGATAGGCATCGAACACCATGCACACCGAGCGTACCAGCAGGCGCCCCGCCGGCAATACGCGGATGCCCTGTGGGTCGAGTTCGATCAGTCCGTCCTCGGTCATCGCCTCCAGTTGCGGCCAGAGCTCGTCGAAATAGCCGCGAAAATCGATGTTGAAGGCCTGTTCGATCTTCTCGAAATTCAGGCTGAACGTGCAGATCAGCTGCTGGATCACTTCCCGTCGCAACCGGTCATCCGTGGTGCATAACAACCCACGGCTGGTGGCCAGTTGCGCGCCGGCGAGGGCGTTCTGGTAGTGGTTCAGGTCGCTGCTGTTCTGGCAGTACAGGTCGCCGATCTGGCTGATCGCCGACACCCCAAGCCCGATCAAATCGCAATGCCCATGGGTGGTGTAGCCCTGGAAGTTGCGTTGCAGCGTGCCTTCTTCCTGGGCGACGGCCAATTCGTCGTCCGGCAGGGCAAAGTGGTCCATGCCGATGTAGCGGTAGCCCGCCCGGGTCAACTGCTCGATGGTGGTTTGCAGCATCAGCAGTTTTTCCGCCGGGGAGGGCAGGTCGTCGGTGTTGATCCGTCGCTGGGGCATGAACCGTTCCGGCAGGTGTGCATAGTTGAACACCGAGAGGCGGTCCGGTTGCAGGCTGATGACTTCTTCCACGGTGCGGGCGAAATTCAGCGGTGTCTGCTTGGGCAAACCGTAGATCAGGTCGATATTGATCGAACGAAACTGCAGGGTGCGCGCTGCGTCAATTACTGCGCGGGTTTCTTCCAGGCTTTGCAGGCGGTTCACCGCACGCTGCACTTCGGGGTCCAGGTCCTGCAGGCCGATACTGACGCGGTTGAACCCCAGTTCACGCAGCAGGCCCATGGTCGCCCAGTCGGCTTCCCGTGGGTCGATTTCAATCCCGTAGTCGCCGGAGTCATCGTCCAGCAGGTTGAAGTGCTGGCGCAGGCGGCCCATGACCTGACGCAGCTCGTCATGGCTGAGAAAGGTCGGGGTGCCGCCGCCGAAGTGCAGCTGCTCCACCGGCTGTTTGGGGTCGAGGTGGCACGCCACCAACTGGATTTCCTGCTCCAGGCGTTGCAGATAGGCGTGAGCCCGGCCGCGATCCTTGGTGATGACCTTGTTGCAGGCGCAGTAGTAGCAAATGTTGGCGCAAAACGGCACATGCACATACAGCGACAGGGGCCGTACGGCCTTGCGGCTGTCGCGCAGGGCGTGGAGCAGGTCGAAGGTGCCGACCTGGCTGTCGAATTGTACGGCGGTGGGGTACGAGGTATAGCGTGGCCCCGCCAGGTCGTAGCGGTGAATCAGATCAGTGTCCCAACGAATGGCGTCGAGCATGCGGGCGTTCCCCCGGATAGGCTAGTGGGCCGAGTCTAGGGGCTGGGTGGGGAAGCCATCTTGATTTGCATCAACGGGGAGCGGCGCTATGCCACATGGCGATCTAGTGGCCCATCAGCCAGTGCTGGTGCGGCCCGGGCAAGGTCCAGATGCCGAACAGGATGACCAGCAGGCCACCGGCCATCCGCACGCTGCGTTTGCGCAATAACGCGGTGACTCGATCAGCGGCTAAGCCCGTGGCCAGCAGTACCGGCCAGGTGCCAAGGCCGAACGCGAGCATCAGCACCGCACTGTCCAGCGCATTGCCCTGGCTGGCCGCCCACAGCAACGTGCTGTAGACCAACCCGCACGGCAACCAGCCCCAGAGCGCACCCAGCAGCAACGCCCGGGGCAGGCTGGACACCGGCAGCAAACGGTTGGCAACCGGCTGGATATGCCGCCACAGGCCGCGCCCGAGGCTTTCGATACGGGTCAGGCCGCTCCACCAGCCGGCCAGGTACAAGCCCATGCAGATCAGCAACAGCCCGGCGAGGATGCGCATGAACATCGCTGCCGGACTGTTGGCCACGGCCCAGCCGGCCAGGCCGATCAGCAAGCCGGCGGTGGCGTAGCTGAGGATGCGCCCCAGGTTGTAGGCCAGCAGCAGGCGAAAGCGCCGACTGCGTTGCTCCTTGGGAATCGCCAGGGTCAGCGCGCCCATCAGGCCGCCACACATACCCAGGCAATGGCCGCCGCCCAGCAGGCCGAGGATCACTGCCGAGACCAGCAGGGGCGCCAGTTCAAGCATGGGGCGGATCTTTCGGCTTGGGCGGTTGTTCAGGGCCGTTGGCTTCATCGACGGCCGCCAGGTGGTTCGGGTCCTGGTCATCGAACAGCACGCTGTGGGCCGGGCCATCGAGGTCGTCGTACTGGCCGCTGTCCACCGCCCAGAAGAAGATGTAAATGGCGATGGCCACGATCAACAGCGCCGCCGGGATCATCACGTAAAGAGCTGGCATCTGCACTCCATGCCCGCGCGGCTCAAGCCGGCAGCGGGCGGGTTACGGGGGCGGGGCTCACGGCTGGCGTGCTCGGCATGCGAGTCAGGCGCAGGGCATTGAGCACCACGGTCAACGAACTGAGGGACATGCCGATCGCCGCCCAGATGGGAGTGATCCAGCCGAGGGCGGCAAACGGCAACATCAGGCCATTGTACAGCCCGGCCCACAGCAGGTTTTCAATGATTACCCGGCGGGTGCGCCGGGCCAGGGTAAAGGCTTGCACCAGGGCGTTGAGGCGGTTCGACAGCAACACCGCGTCGGCGCTGGTCTTGGCCAGGTCGGTGGCCGAGCCCATGGCCACGCTGATATCGGCGGCGGCCAGCACCGGCACATCGTTGACGCCATCGCCGAGCATCAGCACCTTGCGGCCTTCCTTGTGCAGCTGTTGCAGCATTTGCAGCTTGTCATCGGGGCGCAGGCCGCCATGGGCTTCGTCGATGCCCAGCTCGGCGGCGACACTGGCAACCATCGGCGAGCTGTCTCCCGACAGCAGCAACGTGCGCCAGCCGCGTGCCTTGCAGGCGGCGAGCAAGGCGGGCGCGTCGCTGCGCAGGCGGTCATCCAGGACAAACCAGGCCAGGGCGCCGTCGGTGTCGCCCAGCAGCAGCCATTGGCCGGCTTCCTTCGGCGAGGCGGGGAGGGCGCAGCCGCTCAGTTCGCAAACAAAACCCGGCTGGCCAATGCGCAACCGGCGGTCACCGACGCGGCCTTCCAGGCCCAGGCCCGGCGTGCTGAGCACTTCATCCGCCGCCAACGGCGCGCGGCCGAATGCGCGGGCGATAGGATGTTCCGAACGTTGCTCCAGCGCCGCCGCGAGGCTCAGGCACTCGTCGCTGCCCAGCAGGCTCAACGGGCGGATCGCGCGCAACGCCAGGCGACCTTCGGTAAGGGTGCCGGTCTTGTCGAAAATCACCGTGTCGATCTGGTTCAGGCCTTCCAGCACGTGGCCGCGGGTCAGCAGCAGCCCGAGTTTGTGCAGGGTGCCGGTGGCTGCCGTCAGGGCGGTGGGTGTTGCCAGTGAGAGGGCGCAAGGGCAGGTCGCAACCAGCATCGCCAGGACGATCCAGAACGCCCGTGACGAATCCAGCTCCCACCACACCAGGCCGATGACCGCAGCGGCGACCAACGAGCACAACAGGAACCATTGGGCGGCGCGGTCGGCGATCTCCGCCAGCCGGGGTTTCTCCGCCTGGGCCCGCTCCAGCAGGCGCACGATGGCCGACAGGCGCGTGTCGTGGCCCAGGGCGCGGACTTCGACGGTCAGCGCACCTTCGACGTTGAGGGTGCCGGCAGTGACGGCATCGCCGACCTGGCGTGGTTGCGGCAGGTACTCGCCGGTCAGCAGCGATTCGTCGATGCTCGACTGGCCGTCGAGGATGATGCCGTCTGCCGGCAGCACCGCCCCCGGATGCACCAGTACCCGGTCGCCCAGGGCCAGTTCGCTGAGCAGGATCCGTTCACTTTGCCCGTCGGCACTCATGCGCAGGCACGAGGCTGGCAACAGGTTGACCAACTGCGCGGTGGCTGCCGCCGTACGTTCCCGGGCGCGACGCTCCAGGTAGCGCCCAGCCAGCAGGAACAGGGCAAACATGCCGACTGCATCGAAATACAGTTCGCCGGTGCCGGTGATGGCGGTCCAGATTCCGGCCAGGTAGGCACCGCCAATGGCCAGGGACACCGAAACATCCATGGTCAGGTGGCGGGTGCGCAGGTCGCGCATCGCCCCCTTGAAAAACGGCGCGCAGCTGTAGAACACGATGGGCGTTGTCAGAAACATCGCGACCCAGCGCAGGATCACGTGCAGCTCCGGGCTCAGGTCGATATTGAATTCCGGCCAGGTGGCCATCGTCGCCATCATCGCCTGGAACCACAGCAGCCCGGCCACCCCCAGTTGACGCAGGGCCAGGCGGTTTTCGCTGGCCAGTTGTTCAGCGGCACGGTCGGCTTGATACGGGTGGGCGGCGTAGCCGATGTGGCGCAACTCGCCGAGCAGTTGGCTCAGGGGCAATTGCCCGTCGGCCCAGCGCACGTGCAGGCGGTGGTTGGACAGGTTCAGGCGTGCCTCGGCCACGGCGGGCAGGCTGCGCAGGTGTTTTTCGATCAGCCAGCCACAGGCGGCGCAACTGATGCCTTCCATCAACAGTGTGGCTTGCGACAGGTCACCGTCGTGGCGCACGAAAGGCTTTTGCACATCGGCACGGTCATACAGCGCCAGCTCGTCCACCAGTTGCACCGGCAGCGCCTCGGGGTTGGCCGAGGCTTCGCTGCGGTGCTGGTAATAGCTTTCCAGGCCACCGGCGACAATTGCCTCGGCCACCGCCTGGCAGCCCGGGCAGCACAGCTCGCGGGGCTCGCCGAGGATCACGGCAGTGAACCGGCTGCCGGGCGGCACGGGCAGGGCGCAGTGGTAGCAGGGGATTGGGGTGGTCATGGCTCAGTTCCGATGAGCGTTCCCACTCTCTGCGTGGGAACGCTTCGCTGGACGCTCCGCGTCCGCTCTTGTGACGCGGAGCGTCACGGGATGCATTCCCACGCAGAGCGTGGGAACGATCAAACAGGTGACGCTCTATTTTTTCAGGTCTTCAGCACCCTGCAGCGGTTCGTCGCCCAGCAGCAAGTCCTTGTCATGGCTGACCTGTTCTTCTTCAAACATACGCCAGGTCCGGTCGCCTTCCACCCCCAGCAGCTCGACGAAGCGGCGGCCTTCGACCTTGTCGGTCACCTGGCCGATGTAGCGGCCGGGCTCGCTGTCGCTGCGGGTCAGGATGATCTTGCGATCCTTCTCCGGCTGGGTTGGCGAAATCAGGTTCAGCTCCAGGGTGCCGGGCCCGCTGTTGCCGGTCAGGTGCAATTCGACTTCGCCGGTCAACTCGTCCAGGTGCACCTTGGCCCGCAGTTGCAGAGTCTGGGCCAGCAGTTCGCGGTCCAGGGAACGGTTGATGCCTTTGCCGGCCTCGTAATAGTTGTCGTTGACCAGGTTGTCGGGGTTGTTCACCGCGATGGTCACCATGGACAAGGTCAACGTCACCGAGCAGGTCAGGATCCCAATGATGATCCAGGGCCAGAGGTGCTTGTACCAGGGGCTTGCGGCAGTAGCTGCGGGCATTGTTCGGCTCTCTATTAACGGACTTGTGGGCCGATGAATCGGCTCTTGGCTTCAATGTGGACGCTGTCGTCATCGGCATCCCTGAGGATGAATTTCACCTCGTTGGTGCTCGACGGCAGTTGTTCCGGTGCGCTCGACAACTCCACCGGCATGCTGAAGATTTCCCCGGCCGCTACCTTGATCTCGCGCCGGCCTTGCAGCTTGAGGTCTGGCAGGCCTGCGGCGTCAAGCACGTAGGTGTGGTCGCGCTGGTCCTTGTTCATGATCTTCAGGCTGTAGACGTTTTCGATCCGGCCCTCGGCGTTTTCGCGGTACAGCACGCGGTCCTTGCTGACGTCGAAACCCACCAGCGAGCGCACGAAGAAGGCGGCCACCAACAGGCTGATCATCGCCAGCAGCACCAGGGCATAACCGATCAGGCGCGGGCGCAGCTTATGGGTTTTCTGCCCGGACAGGTTGTGCTCGGTGGTGTAGCTGATCAGCCCGCGCGGGTATTCCATCTTGTCCATGATGTTGTCGCAGGCGTCGATGCAGGCCGCGCAGCCGATGCATTCAATCTGCAGGCCGTCACGGATGTCGATGCCGGTAGGGCACACCTGCACGCACATCGTGCAATCGATGCAGTCCCCCAAGCCCTGGGCCTTGTAGTCGATACCTTTTTTGCGCGGCCCACGGACTTCGCCACGGCGCGGGTCGTAGGAAACGATCATCGTGTCCTTGTCGAACATCACGCTCTGGAAACGCGCATACGGGCACATGTAGATGCACACCTGCTCGCGCAGCCAGCCGGCGTTGCCGTAGGTGGCGAGGGTGAAGAAGCCGACCCAGAAATACGACCAGCCATCCGCCTGGCCGGTGAAGAAATCGAACACCAGTTCACGGATCGGCGAGAAGTAGCCGACAAAGGTCATGCCGGTGACGAAGCCGATGATCAGCCACAGGCTGTGCTTGCCGAACTTGCGCAGGAACTTGTTGGCGCTCATCGGCGCCTTGTCCAGCTTGATGCGCTGGTTGCGGTCGCCTTCGGTGACCTTTTCGCACCACATGAAGATCCAGGTCCACACGCTTTGCGGGCAGGTGTAGCCGCACCAGACGCGGCCGGCATACACGGTGATGAAGAACAGGCCAAACGCCGCCACGATCAGGATGCCCGACAGCAGGATGAAATCCTGGGGCCAGAAAGTCGCGCCAAAAATGAAGAATTTACGCTCCGGCAGGTTCCACCAGACAGCCTGGTGGCCACCCCAGTTCAGCCACACGGTGCCGAAGTAGAGCAGGAACAAACCGGCACCCCCGAGCATCCGCAGATTGCGGAACAAGCCGGTGAAGGCACGGGTGTAGATTTTCTCCCGCGATGCGTAGAGATCGACGGTGTTATTCGAATTTTTGGCAGGCGGAGTAACGTCATGTACCGGAATCTGGTTGCTCATCATTGCATCCCACGGCAGTGGAGATTTGCCTCGGCCAGTACGTGCCGGCCGGGGTCAAAATAGGGGTGTTGCAGTGGCCTAATGATACGCCCCTGATACCCTTCGACGGGTGCGACCTTTGGTCGCGTTGGGGGAAATCAATTGATGGTGTACGTGATCTGGGTCAATTGACTTGTGAAGTATGGACGGTTTTCGCAGCCTTACCGGTCATTCGTCCCATGGATTGATCAGCGCGACGCCGCTGGATTGAAAGTCGCCAGTGTTGCGCGTGACCACTGTCAGCCCATGAACCAGCGCGGTTGCAGCGATCAGCGCGTCACTTTCGTTGGCTTGGTCTGGCACATGCAAGCTGGCACAGCGCAGGGCAACTGCTGCATCAATCGGCAGGATTCTGGCATCAAACGCCGGCATGACATGGCGCTTGAGCCATGTGCGCAAAACCTTCCCCTGGGCGGGATCACGCCGCTCCATTCGCAGGACTCCTGTTTCCAGTTCCTTCAAGGTAATGGCCGAAATATACATCCGTGGCGCGATGACACTTTTGGCCCAGGCGACGACCTTGGCATCGGCCTGGGGTTTGCGCAGTTCAGAGATGACGTTGGTGTCGAGTAGATACATCAAGTGAAGTCCACGGGTCGATGAGTGATCACGGCGCGTTCGGTTTCGAACTCGATATCTGCCGCTTCTGGCATCACCAACAGGTCAACGATGTCGGCATTGAGGCCTGTCAGTTTTTGGTAGTCCTCAATGCTTAGCAGTACATGGGCAGGCTTGCCCCGGTCAGTGATAAAAACCGGGCCTTGGCGGGCGGCTTTTTTGGCACCGCTTGTGTCTTGATTGAATTCACGGCTGGAAATGGTGGTGATGGTCATGGGGGCTAACCTCCGTATGGAGTACGAATGTAGTCACGTTACTACCTGCGGTTTTCTTGATCAATCTCAAATGTAGATGCGTTGCTGGCGGTGACGACTTTTTCGACTTGAAAACAAAACGGCCCCGCCAATCTCCACTGGCGGGGCCGTTTTTTTTCACCGCTTTTCCTCACACGGCGTCTGGCGGCTTGTTCCCATGGGACAGTCCGAAACATACGCCGCCAGCAAGTGCACCTTGCCGTTTCCCTTGCGACTTCCTGGTGTTGAGTAAGTAAATCAGGAGAGGTCTACGGGCCGGTGTGGTGGCGTTTTTATACCTGCTTTTTGCGCTGTTAAATAACCTACAACGATTGGTTAGGAAGCTGACGCTTCTGCGATATCAGTTCTTAGGCCCAAACGAGCCTTTGTTTACACAGAATGAAACGTTTGTTGTAGGAACGCTGATCGCGTTATTGCCACGCAGGAAATGCCGACGTTGAGATCAAGTCTGGATCAGTGTTCGGCAATGTTTTGTAGCAGCGCGCAGCGTTACCACGATGAAACCTTTGATGAGCAATTGTTGAGCGTTATGCCTAGGCCTCTTGCGCGCCGATAAATTTATTTTGTTTTGACGTTATTCAAATCGAGGAAACCAATGACCATTCAACGTGCTAATGACACGCATAATGTTGGAGCCGTTCCACCATCGGCTTCGACGCTGCCAGTATCCTCTGGCATCAGCGTAGAGCAATTCAGTAGTTGGAATGATTATCGGGTGGCCGACCGTCTACTCAGAAACTTTGATAAGTATGCCGACCCTGCGCAACCAGACTACATCACCCGCGACTCTCTACGACAGGTTGCGTATGCCTCTGCGCAGAGTGGCTACAGCAGTGACGACATGAATTTTGCCCGTTCGCTGCTGGAAAATCCTGTACTCATGGAGAAACTCGATGGGTACGGAAAGCATAAGCACGATGGCAAAATCGATCGTGAAAGTATCATAACCGTGGGTCAGAATATGGGGTTTCCCCTGGCCACGATGAGTGATAAAGAACTGGCGCAAAAGCTCCTGAATGAATATGACACCTATTACCCGGAGCGCGGTTGGGGTGGAATTGATCGCAGGGAGGGTGTGACTTACGCTTCACTGAAGAACATCGCGGATGGGACGCGTCATGATCGCGGCCCAGATGAAGCGATGGTCGCGCGGGAAATCTTGAGTCGTCCTGAGTTAGTGGCACAGTTAGGACTGACGGATTGGTCTAAATCGGCTGATCGGGGGGCGATCAACGCTGCTATTAAAAGAATGGACTAAGTGCATGAAGAACGGTAACGCCTCGTCCTCGGGGTAAGTTGAGTTCCACCAATGCCCCATTACCAAAGCCCCGCGCAGCATTGGCTGCGCGGGGCTTTTTGGTTTTAATGCTTACTGCTCCTCAACTGCCTTGTCTCCATGGGACAGGCTGTAAACATAGGCCGCCAGCAAGTGCACCTTGTCATTGCCCTGCAACTGCTCCTGCGCAGGCATCTGGCCTTGACGGCCATAACGGATGGTCTGCTGCAGTTGCGCGAAGCTCGAACCGTAGATGAACGCGCCAGGGTGGGTCAGGTCAGGCGCGCCCATGGCGGGTGTACCTTTACCGGCGGGACCGTGGCACGCCACGCAGTTGGCGGCGAAGAGTTTCTCGCCGTTGGCCACGTCTGCCTTCGCGCCTTCCGGCAGTTTGCGGCCATCGAGATTGGTCACCACGAAGCCGGCCACATCGGCCACGCCTTGCTCGCCAATGACTTCGGCCCACGCCGGCATCACCGCGTGGCGGCCCTTCATGATGGTTTCCTTGATGGTGGCCGGGTCGCCGCCCCAGCGCCAGTCGGCGTCGGTCAGGTTGGGGAAGCCGTAGGCACCCTTGGCGTCGGAACCGTGGCACACCGAGCAGTTGGAGGCGAACAGGCGGCCACCCATCTTCAAGGCTTGCGGGTCCTTGGCCACTTCTTCGATCGGCATGGCGGCGAACTTGGCGAAGATCGGCCCGAACCGGGCGTCCGACTTGGCCATTTCCTTTTCCCATTCGTGCACGCCGGTCCAGCCGGTCTGGCCATTGGCAAATGGGGTTTGCTTGTCGTTGTCGAGGTAGTTGTAGCCCGGCAGCAGGCCTTTCCAGTTGCCCAGGCCAGGGTACAGCGCCAGGTAACCGAGGGCGAAGATGATGGTGCCGACGAACAGCATGAACCACCATTTGGGCAGCGGGTTGTCGTACTCCTCGATGCCGTCGAACGAGTGGCCGACGGTTTCATCGGTTTGCTCGGCGCGCTGGCCCTTGCGGGTCGACAGCAGCAGCCAGGTCAGGGCGAAAATGGTACCCAGACTGAGGACTGTGACGTACAGACTCCAGAACGTAGTCATTCTTTGTTACTCCTAGACGCTTCCACGACGTGCTTGATGGCTTCGGGATCATCCGCGAAGGGCAGCAACGTCGCGTCTTCAAACTCCGACTTGCGCTTGGGGCTGAACACCCACAAGGCCAGGCCGATAAAGGCCACCATCACGACAACGGTGCCCAGGCCTCGAATCATCCCGATATCCATCCAGATCACCGTTTGCTTTTGATGATGGTGCCAAGGCCTTGCAAGTAGGCCACCAGTGCGTCCATTTCGGTCTTGCCCTTCACGGCCGCTGCCGCGCCGGCGATGTCTTCGTCGGTGTAGGGCACGCCCAGGGTGCGCAAGACTTCCATCTTCTTGGCGGTGTCCTTGCCGTCGAGTTTGTTTTCGACCAGGAACGGGTACGCCGGCATTTTCGATTCGGGCACCACGTTGCGCGGGTTGTACAAGTGCGCACGCTGCCAGTCATCGGAGTAACGACCGCCGACCCGGGCCAGGTCCGGGCCGGTACGCTTGGAACCCCACAGGAATGGGTGGTCCCACACGCTTTCACCGGCGACCGAGTAGTGGCCGTAGCGTTCGGTTTCGGCACGGAACGGGCGGATCATCTGCGAGTGGCAGCCGACACAACCGTTGGCGATGTAGACGTCGCGGCCTTCCAGTTCAAGGGCGGTGCGCGGCTTCATGCCTTCCACCGGCTTGTTGGTCACGTCCTGGAAAAACAGCGGAACGATCTGGGTCAGGCCGCCGATACTCACGGCGATGACCATGAAGAAGGCCAGCAGGCCGATATTCTTCTCGACTACTTCATGCTTCATCAGTGAGCTCCCACAACGGCGATCTTGGTAGCGGCTTCGGCTTCTACAGGGTCGGAGGCACGCACGGTGCGCCACACGTTGTAGGCCATGAACAGCATGCCGCTGGCAAAGATCGCACCGCCGAGGGCGCGCACGATGTAACCCGGATGGCTGGCTTGCAGCCCTTCGACGAAGGAGTAGGTGAGGGTGCCGTCATCGTTGATTGCACGCCACATCAGGCCCTGGGTGATGCCGTTGACCCACATCGAGGCGATGTAGAGCACGGTACCGATGGTGGCCAGCCAGAAGTGCGTGTTGATCAGGCTGACGCTGTGCATCTGCGCACGGCCGAACAGTTTCGGGATCATGTGGTACAGCGCGCCGATGGAAATCATCGCTACCCAACCGAGGGCGCCGGCGTGTACGTGGCCGATGGTCCAGTCGGTGTAGTGGGACAGCGAGTTGACCGTCTTGATGGCCATCATCGGGCCTTCGAAGGTCGACATGCCGTAGAACGCCAGGGAGACCACCAGGAACCGCAGGATCGGGTCGGTGCGCAATTTATGCCAGGCGCCCGACAGGGTCATCATGCCGTTGATCATGCCGCCCCAGCTTGGCGCGAGCAGGATGATCGACATCGCCATGCCCAGGGACTGGGCCCAGTCCGGCAATGCGGTGTAGTGCAGGTGGTGCGGACCGGCCCAGATGTACAGGGTGATCAGGGCCCAGAAGTGCACGATGGACAGGCGATAGGAGTAGATCGGACGCTCGGCCTGTTTCGGCACGAAGTAGTACATCATCCCCAGGAAGCCGGTGGTGAGGAAGAAACCTACGGCGTTGTGGCCGTACCACCACTGGATCATTGCGTCCGTCGCACCGGCGTAGGCCGAGTAGGACTTGAAGAAGCTGACCGGCAAGGACGCATGGTTGACGATATGCAGCATCGCCGTCACCAGGATAAACGCCCCGTAGAACCAGTTGCCGACATAGATGTGCTTGGTCTTGCGCTTGACGATGGTGCCGAAGAACACCACTGCGTAGGTCACCCAGACAATCGCCAGCAAAATGGCGATCGGCCATTCCAGCTCGGCGTATTCCTTGGTGGTGGTGTAGCCCAGCGGCAGGGTGACGATCGCGCCCACGATGACCGCTTGCCAACCCCAGAAGGTAAAGGCCGCCAGTGCATCGGAAATCAGTCGCGTTTGGCAGGTTCGCTGCACGACGTAGTAAGAAGTGGCAAACAGTGCACATCCACCGAAGGCGAAAATCACCAGGTTGGTGTGCAACGGGCGCAGGCGTCCAAATGTCGTCCATGGCAGGCCAAAATTCAACTCTGGCCAAACCAGTTGCGAGGCAATGAAAACGCCGAGCCCCATGCCAAGGATCCCCCAGACCACCGTCATGATGGCGAACTGGCGGACTACCTTATAGTTATAAGCAGTCGGACTGATTGCTGTGCTCATTCTAAGGTTCCACGGTTTAGTTTTTTTATAGGGTAAAAATCGGTCGCAAGTATGGAGAAAGCAAGATTCCATTGCAACGCAAGGTGACCTGCGTCAATGCGTTCCAAACCAGATTCTGCGCCCTTTCCATGTTTGGCGTAAGGACAAAATTCAGGGTTAAAAGCTGACGACTTGGACAGGATTTTAAACGGGTCGAAGGTACTTGTAACCGAGTGTGTGTAAACAAGCAGCTCGGGTGACGAATGGCCAGTGGCACGACAGCCGGTAGGTACCAGCCTTTGCGCCTGTCATCGAGCAGAAATGTTTCAACCCATCGAGTGCAAGTCGGCCGTCGACCGGCCAATGCCAGTCCACTGTGCAAACAAGCGTAGACCCGAATGGCAGGAGGGGAAAGTCAGCGATCGGAAGGGTGCGACAATGGGTCGCAAAAAAGCCGCGCCTGAATCAGGCGCGGCTTTTGGGTGGTGCAGGATTACTCGGGTTGGCTGTCAGGCGTTGCGCCATCAGCATTGTGGGACAGGCTGTAAACATAGGCGGCCAGCAGGTGCACCTTGTCATTGCCTTGCAGTACTTCCTGCGCAGGCATCTGGCCCTGGCGGCCGTGGCGAATGGTCTGCTGCAACTGCGCCAGGCTGGTGCCGTAGATAAAGCCGCCTGGCTGCGTCAGGTTCGGCGCGCCCATGGCTTCCACGCCATGGCCTTCCGGCCCGTGGCAGGCGACACAGGTGGTGCTGAATGCCACCTGGCCCGCGGCGACATCCGCAGTGCTGTCAGCCGGCAGCGGCAGGCCCGCCAATTCATGACGCACATAGGCTGCGACGTTCTTCACACCGTCCTCACCCAGCACTTCACCCCAGGCAGGCATCGCGGCATGACGGCCATTCATGATGGTCATCTTGATTGCATCCGCCGAACCGCCCCAGCGCCAGATGTTGTCTGCCAGGTTCGGGAAGCCGTAGGCGCCCTTGGCGTCCGAGCCATGGCACACCGCGCAGTTGGAGGCGAACAGGCGGCCGCCCATTTTCAGCGCCTGCGGGTCCTTGGCGACTTCTTCCACCGGCATGGCCGCGAATTTGGCGAAGATCGGCCCGAATTTGGCGTCGGCCTTGGCCATCTCCTTGTCCCATTCCTTGGTCTGGGTCCAGCCATCTTCATAGCCCGGCAATACGCCTTTCCAGTTGCCCAGGCCCGGGTAGAGGATCAGGTAGCCGACGGCAAACACCAGGGTGCCGGCGAACAGCATGAACCACCATTGCGGCAGCGGGTTGTCGTACTCCTCGATCCCGTCGAAGGCGTGGCCCATGGTCTGGTCCACGCTGCCCTTGGTCTCGCCCTTGCGGGTGCCGATCAACAGCCAGGTCAGGCCGATCAGGCTGCCGAGGGTCAGTACACAGATCCATGTACTCCAGAAGGTAGTCATGGCCGGTTGCTCCTTGTTGCAGGCTCTTCTTGAGCGTCGGGGGTTGGCGGTAGCGGTTCATCGGCAAACGGCAGCAGGCACGCCTCGGCGAACTCCGAATTGCGCCGGGAGTTGAACACCCACAGCGACAAGCCGATGAAGGCGATGGCCACGACCAGCGTGCCAAGCCCGCGGATGGTTCCAGCATCGAAATCAAATCCCATGGCTCACCTCTTGCTCTTGATGGCAGTGCCGAGCACTTGCAGGTACGAAACCAGCGCGTCCATCTCGGTCTTGCCCTTGAGGGAGGCCACGGCACCGGCGATGTCGTCGTCGGTGTACGGCACGCCGAGGGTGCGCATCACCTTGAGCTTGGTCTCGGTGTGGCTGCTGTCGACCGGGGCGGTGACCAGCCATGGGTACGCCGGCATCTTCGATTCCGGTACCACGTTGCGCGGGTTGTACAAGTGCGCGCGGTGCCAGTCGTCCGAGTAGCGCGCGCCGACGCGGGCCAGGTCCGGCCCGGTACGCTTGGAGCCCCACAGGAACGGGTGATCCCACACGCTTTCACCGGCCACCGAGTAGTGGCCATAACGCTCTGTTTCGGCGCGGAACGGGCGGATCATCTGCGAATGGCACTGTACGCAGCCTTCGCGGATATAGATGTCGCGGCCTTCCAGTTGCAGCGCGGTGTAGGGCTTCATGCCTTCCACCGGCTTGTTGGTCACATCCTGGAAGAACAGCGGCACAATCTGGGTCAGGCCGCCGATGCTCACGGCGAGCACCATCAGCAGCATCAGCAGGCCGACGTTCTTTTCAATGGTTTCGTGTTTCATCATCGACTCCTCAGGCCATCTGCGCCGCAGCGGCGACTTCGGCGGGTTGTGCCGAACGCACGGTGCGCCAAGTGTTGTAAGCCATCAGGAACATGCCGCTGAGGAAGATCGCCCCGCCCACCAGTCGCACGATGAAGCCTGGGTGGCTGGCCACCAGGGTTTCGACGAAGGAGTAGGTCAAGGTGCCGTCTTCGTTGACCGCACGCCACATCAGGCCCTGGGCGATGCCGTTGACCCACATCGAGGCGATGTAGAGCACGGTGCCGATGGTGGCCAGCCAGAAGTGCGCGTTGATCAGGCCGAGGCTGTACATCTGCTCGCGACCGAAGATTTTCGGGATCATGTGATACAGCGCGCCGATGGAGATCATCGCTACCCAACCCAGCGCCCCGGCGTGTACGTGGCCGATGGTCCAGTCGGTGTAGTGGGAGAGGGCATTGACCGTCTTGATCGCCATCATCGGCCCTTCGAAGGTCGACATGCCGTAGAAGGCCAGGGAAACCACCAGGAATCGCAGGATCGGGTCGCTGCGCAACTTATGCCAGGCGCCCGACAGGGTCATCATCCCGTTGATCATCCCGCCCCAGCTCGGTGCCAGCAGTACCAGCGACATCACCATGCCCAGGGACTGTGCCCAGTCCGGCAGCGCGGTGTAGTGCAAGTGGTGCGGGCCGGCCCAGATGTACAGGGTGATCAGTGCCCAGAAGTGCACGATGGACAGGCGATAGGAATACACCGGGCGTTCGGCCTGTTTCGGCACGAAGTAGTACATCATCCCCAGGAAGCCGGCGGTGAGGAAAAAGCCTACCGCGTTATGCCCATACCACCACTGCACCATGGCATCCGTCGCACCGCCGTACAGCGAGTAGGACTTGGTCAGGCTGACCGGAATTTCCAGGTTGTTGACGATATGCAGGATGGCCACGGTGATGATGAACGCACCGAAGAACCAGTTACCGACGTAGATGTGCTTGGTGTTGCGCTTCATCACCGTGCCGAAGAACACGATGGCATAGGCCACCCAGACGATGGTGATCAGGATGTCGATCGGCCATTCCAGCTCGGCGTATTCCTTGGAGCTGGTGTAGCCCAGCGGCAAGGTGATCGCGGCCAGCACAATCACCAGCTGCCAGCCCCAGAAGCAGAACTGCGCGATCTTTGGCGCGAACAATTGGGTCTGGCAGGTGCGTTGCACCGAGTAGAAGGAGCTGGCAAACAGCGCGCAACCGCCAAAGGCAAAGATCACCGCGTTGGTGTGCAGCGGGCGCAAGCGGCCGAAACTGGTCCAGGGCAAATTGAAGTTGAGTTCGGGCCATACCAACTGGGCAGCGAGAAAAACCCCGAGCCCCATGCCGACGATGCCCCACACCACCGTCATAATGGCGAATTGGCGGACCACCTTGTAGTTATAGGCGGTACTTAAAGTAGTGTTCATGGTTCCCCATCCACGGTTCAACCCAAGCAAATGCGGCACTTGGGCTGGAGTTATAGGCAGACTAAAAAGCGAGGCAAGCATGGGCAAAGAGCACAAGGCCAGTATTGACGGGGATCAATGGGCGCAGTGTGTGCGGGAACACGGCTGGTTGTGGGATGTCGCCACAGGGTCTATCGCGCGTACGCCCACGACGTTGATCCTGGCCCACGGCGCGGGTGCGCCGATGGACTCGGGCTTCATGAACGACATGGCTGCACGCCTTGCCGGGCATGGCGTGAACGTGTTGCGCTTCGAGTTTCCCTACATGGCCCAGCGCCGTGTGGACGGGGGCAAACGCCCACCCAATCCAGCCCCGAAACTGCTGGAATGCTGGCGTGAGGTGTATGCCGAGGTGCGACGTCATGTCGCTGGGAAACTGGCGGTGGGCGGCAAGTCCATGGGCGGGCGGATGGCCAGTTTACTGGCGGATGAACTGGGCGCGGATGCGCTGGTGTGCCTGGGTTATCCGTTTTATGCGGTGGGCAAGCCGGAGAAACCCCGGACCGAGCATCTGGCCGGACTGAAGACGCCGACGTTGATTGTGCAGGGCGAGCGGGATGCGCTGGGCAATCGGGCGGCGGTGGAGGGGTATGTGTTGTCGCCGAGCATCGAGGTGATGTGGCTGGTGGCGGGGGATCATGATTTGAAGCCGTTGAAGGCTTCGGGGTTCAGTCATGAGCAGCATCTGGAGGCTGCGGCGGTGAAGGTGGCCGGGTTTCTCGGCGCCTGATAGGGCCCTTTCGCGAGCAAGCCCGCTCCCACATTTGAAATGCATTCCAAATGTGGGAGCGGGCTTGCTCGCGAAAGCGGTTTACCGGTTAAAGCGTTCTACCAGCGAATACTGAGTATTGGCGGTATGCGTCAGCTCTTCACTCAACTGCGCCGAATTCAACGCCTGTTCCGACGTCTGGTCCGCCAGCAACGCAATGGTGCTGATGTTACGGCTGATCTCTTCCGCCACCGAGCTCTGCTCTTCGGTCGCCGCCGCAATCTGCGCCGTCATATCAGTGATGTGCGCCACCGCCTCGCTGATCCCGATCAGCGCCTGATCCGCTTCCATCACCCGTGCCACACCTTCTTCCGCCTGGCGATGCCCGGCGTCCATGGTTTGTACGGCCGCGCTGGCGGTCTGTTGCAGCTTGGCGATCAGCGCATGAATCTGCCCGGTGGACTCGCTGGTGCGCTGGGCCAGTTGCCGCACTTCGTCGGCCACCACCGCAAAGCCGCGACCCATCTCCCCGGCACGGGCCGCTTCGATGGCCGCGTTCAGCGCCAGCAGGTTGGTCTGGTCGGCGATGCCTTTGATCACATCCACCACGCCACCGATTTCGTCACTGTCCTTGGCCAGTTGGGTCACGGTCACGCCGGTCTCGCCCACGGCCACCGACAGGCGCTGAATCGCTTCGCGGGTTTCGCCGGCGATATCACGGCCACGCCCGGTCAGGCGATTGGCTTCCTGGGTGGCATCGGCGGTGCGTTGCACATGGCTGGCGACTTCCTGAGTCGTCGCGGCCATCTGGTTGACCGCGGTGGCCACCTGTTCGGTTTCCACGCGCTGGCGTTCAAGACCGCTGGAGCTGTTATGCGCCAGGGTATTGGACTGCGCCGCCTGGGAGTTGAGGTGTTCAGCCGTGTCCTGCAAACGGGTAAGACACGTCTTCAGGCGCGCCTCCTGGCTGAGGATCGACATTTCCAGGCGCGCCTGGGCGCCGCGGCTGTCGGTGTACATCTGCGCGATCAGCGGGTCTGAGGTGGTCTGTTCGGCCAGGCGCAGCAAGCGCTTGAGCCCGCGTTGTTGCCAGCTCAGGCCCAACAGGCCCAGCGGTACCGACAGCGCCGCTGCCAGGGCAAAGCCCCAGTGGGAATTGAGCCACACGCCAATCAGGAAGCTCAACTGGCTGACCAGGATAAACGGCAGCCAGTCCTGCAACACCGGCAGCCACTTGTCGCGGCGCGGGATGGCCGGCTTGCCCTGGTTGATGCGCTGGTAAAGCGCTTCGGCACGGCGGATCTGCTCGGCGGTGGGCTTGACCCGCACCGACTCGTAGCCGATCACCTGGTTGCCGTCGAAGACCGGTGTCACATAGGCGTTGACCCAATAGTGATCACCGCTCTTGCAGCGGTTCTTGACGATGCCCATCCATGGCAAGCCTTGTTTGAGCGTGGACCACATGTGTGCGAACACTGCCGCCGGCACATCCGGATGACGAACCAGGTTGTGCGGGGCACGCAGCAGTTCGTCATGGGAAAACCCACTGATCTCGACGAAGGCGTCGTTGCAGTAGGTGATCACGCCTTTGGCATCCGTGGTGGAGATCAACCGTTGCTGAGCGGGGAAGGTACGTTCGCGCTGGGTAACGGGTTGGTTATTACGCATGATTGTTCAATCCGCAAGGCTTTGACAGGTTGTCGACCGTCGCGGGGTTTTATTTAACTTATTTTTTGCAACAATCGGCACAGCCTCAGCCGGCCAGCATCGGATAGGTAAACAACCCGAAATGCAGCAGGTTCAGCCCGAAGTGCGTAACGATCGCCGCGCCCAACCCGCCAAAGCGATACGCCAGGCCGTAGCCCAGGCCTGCGATGGTCGCCAGCAGGGTCCACTGCCAGCCTGCGCCCAGGTGTACCAGGCCGAACAGCAGGGCGGCCAACAGCAATGCGAGGTTTTCACCATAGGGCAATTGCTTGAACCGTCGGCTCAGGCCGCCCTGGATATAACCGCGGAACAGCGCTTCCTCCACCAGGGTCACCAGCAGCAGGTTATTCAACACCCACAGCCAAGCCTGCTCCGGCCACTTCGGGGCCCAACTGATGACGCACAGCAACGCAGCGCCGCCCAGGGCGGCAATCGCCGTCAGTGTCAACGCCAGGGCGGTGGCGTAGATCGACAGGCGCAGGGACCGGCGCGCAACAATCCACGGGCAGGCCAGCAGCAGCCAGAAGCCAATCAGCGGTTTGTCCTGGTTCAGGTACATCGAGAAAGGCACGGCGTCGTCCGAAAAGCGCTGCGGGGCGATCCCGCGACCGTTGTAGAACCCCGGCAGCCAATGCATCGCCAGCCCCAGCGCCAGCACGATAAACAGCCCGTGGCCCAGATAGCGTACCCACGGGTTTCGCTGTTGCCGCACGGCAAACCCGGCCAACAGCAGCATGGCGACGGAAAGCGCCGCCATTAACCCCAATTGCCCGTAGCTCAAGGCAAGTACATAGCCGATGGAAAGAAGCGCCAGGTACAGCCATGGCAATGCAAGCATGGGGAATCCTTGTGACAGTCAAAATCTGAGGGCGGCAGTATACCGAGCGTCACCGACGGTAAAAATGAAAACACCGCCAGGGAAGGCGGTGTTTTGGGTAGCGCGTGTCAGTTACGAGGCAATCAACTGCCGCAACACGTAGTGCAGGATCCCGCCGGCCTTGAAGTACTCGACCTCATTGAGGGTGTCGATGCGGCACAGCACTTCGACCTTCTCGCTGCTGCCATCCTCACGGGTGATCACCAGCGTCAGGTTCATGCGTGGCTCGATCTCGGCGTTGGTCAGCCCGAGGATGTCGATCTTCTCCTTGCCTGTCAGCTTGAGTGCCTTGCGGTTCTGGTCCAGCTTGAACTGCAGGGGCAGCACGCCCATGCCCACCAGGTTGGAACGGTGAATCCGCTCGAAACTCTCGGCAATCACCGCCTTGACCCCCAGCAGGTTGGTGCCCTTGGCCGCCCAGTCACGGCTTGAGCCGGTGCCGTATTCCTGGCCGGCGATCACCACCAGCGGGGTGCCCGAGGCCTGGTATTTCATGGCGGCGTCGTAGATCGGCATTTTCTCGCCGGTAGGGATGTAGATCGTATTGCCGCCTTCCTCGCCGCCGAGCATTTCGTTGCGGATGCGGATGTTGGCGAAGGTGCCGCGCATCATCACTTCATGGTTGCCGCGACGCGAGCCGTAGGAGTTGAAGTCCCGCGGTTCGACGCCTTGCTCGCGCAGGTATTTGCCGGCCGGGCTGTCGGTCTTGATGTTACCGGCGGGAGAGATGTGGTCGGTGGTCACCGAGTCCCCCAGCAATGCCAGCACGTTGGCGCCCTTGACGTCTTCGATCACCGGCAGCGGGCCGCCGATGTCGTCGAAGAACGGTGGGTGCTGGATGTAGGTGGAGTCCTTCTGCCACACGTAGGTTGCAGCCTGCGGCACTTCAATGGCCTGCCACTGTTCATCACCGGCAAACACCTCGGCGTATTCCTTGTGGAACATCTGGGTGCTGACTTGCGCAACGGCGTCGGCGATTTCCTTGCTGCTGGGCCAGATGTCCCGCAGGTACACCGGTTTTCCGTCAGAGCCGGTGCCCAGTGGTTCGCTGCTGATGTCCATGCGCACGGTGCCGGCCAGGGCATAGGCAACGACGAGAGGCGGGGAGGCCAGCCAGTTGGTTTTCACCAATGGGTGCACCCGGCCTTCGAAGTTACGGTTGCCTGAAAGCACCGAGGCTACCGCGAGGTCGGCTTTCTGGATGGCTTTTTCGATCGGTTCGGGCAGCGGCCCGGAGTTGCCGATGCAGGTGGTGCAGCCATAACCCACCAGGTCGAACCCCAGCTTGTCGAGGTATTGGGTCAGCCCCGCCGCTTTGTAGTAGTCGGTGACCACCTTGGAGCCGGGTGCCAGGGACGTTTTCACCCATGGCTTGCTCTTCAATCCTTTCTCTACCGCCTTTTTCGCCACCAGGCCCGCCGCCATCATCACGCTGGGGTTGGAGGTGTTGGTGCAGGAGGTAATCGCCGCGATCACCACCGCGCCGTTTTTCAGGCGATAGGTCTGGCCTTCGAAGTCGTAGTCGGCTTCACCGATCAGGTCGGCGTTGCCCACCGCAACACCGCCGCCGCCTTCGCTCTCCAGGCGGCCCTCTTCCTTGTTGGTGGGTTTGAATTGCAGGTCGAGGAAATCGCTGAAGGCCTGGCCGACGTTAGGCAGTGAGACACGGTCTTGCGGACGTTTAGGCCCGGCCAGGCTGGCTTCGACGCTGGCCATGTCCAGCGCCAGGCTGTCGGTAAAGATCGGCTCCTGACCTGCATTGCGCCACAGGCCCTGGGCCTTGGTGTAGGCCTCCACCAGTTTGACGGTTTCTGCAGGACGGCCCGACAGGCGCAGGTAGTCCAGGGTTACTTCATCCACCGGGAAGAAGCCACAGGTGGCGCCGTACTCCGGGGCCATGTTGGCGATGGTCGCGCGGTCGGCCAAAGGCAGGTCGGCCAGGCCGTCGCCATAGAACTCGACGAATTTGCCGACCACGCCCTTTTTACGCAGCATCTGGGTGACGGTCAGCACCAGGTCGGTGGCGGTGATGCCTTCTTTCAGCTTGCCGGTGAGCTTGAAGCCGATCACTTCCGGGATCAGCATCGACACCGGCTGCCCGAGCATCGCGGCTTCTGCTTCGATCCCGCCCACGCCCCAGCCCAGTACGCCAAGGCCGTTGATCATGGTGGTGTGGGAGTCGGTGCCTACCAATGTGTCGGGGAAGGCGTAGGTGCGGCCGTCTTCATCCTTGGTCCACACGGTGCGGCCGAGGTATTCCAGGTTGACCTGGTGGCAGATGCCGGTGCCCGGTGGCACTACGCTGAAGTTGTCGAAGGCGCTCTGGCCCCAGCGCAGGAAGGCGTAGCGTTCGCCGTTGCGCTGCATTTCGATGTCGACGTTTTCCTGGAAGGCGCCGGTGGTGGCGAACTTGTCGACCATCACCGAGTGGTCGATCACCAGGTCCACCGGTGACAGCGGGTTGATGCGTTGCGGGTCACCGCCGGCCTTGGCCACGGCGGCGCGCATGGCGGCCAGGTCGACCACGGCGGGCACGCCGGTAAAGTCTTGCATCAGCACCCGGGCGGGGCGGTACTGGATCTCGCGGTCGGAGCGGCGCTCCTTGAGCCAGGCGGCAATGGCCTTGAGGTCGGCGCCGGTGACGGTCTTTTCGTCCTCCCAGCGCAGCAGGTTTTCCAGCAGCACCTTGAGGGACATCGGCAGCTTGTCCAGATCACCCAGGCTCTTGGCGGCTTCGGGCAGGCTGAAGTAGTGATAGGTCTTGTCGTCGATCTGTAAGGTTTTAAGGGTTCTCAGACTATCAAGGGATGACATTACATGACTCCTTATGGTCCGCACGGCTACGGACCTGACGGGACGAACAGAGCTTACAAATTAGCCCTGTTTTAAGTAGCTGGCTAATTACTGGACTCTATCAATAAGTCCAAGGTTCCGAACTCGGCTATCATGCGCGCGTTTTCATGACAGGCATTGCGCTATAGCAAGCCCGTGATCCAGGAGAGTTGATGAACACCCTTTTTATGCACTGCCGCCCGGGTTTTGAAGGCGAAGTCTGTTCCGAGATCGCGGAACACGCCGCACGCCTGAACGTTTCGGGCTATGCCAAGGCCAAGACCGGCAGCGCCTGCGCCGAATTTGTCTGCACCGAAGAAGACGGCGCCCAGCGCCTGATGCGCGGCCAACGCTTTGCCGAGCTGATCTTCCCGAGGCAGTGGGCGCGCGGGGTGTTCATCGACTTGCCGGAAACCGACCGTATCAGCGTGATCCTCGCGCACCTGCGGGATTTCCCGGTGTGCGGCAGCCTGTGGCTGGAAATGGTCGACACCAATGACGGCAAGGAGCTGTCGAACTTCTGCAAGAAATTCGAAGTTCACTTGCGCAAGGCGCTGATGGCCGCCGGCAAACTGGTGGAAGACGCCAGCAAGCCGCGCCTGCTGTTGACCTTCAAGAGCGGCCGCGAAGTGTTCATGGGCCTGGCCGAGTCGAACAACTCGGCCATGTGGCCGATGGGCATCCCGCGCCTCAAATTCCCGCGGGACGCGCCAAGCCGCTCGACCTTGAAGCTGGAAGAGGCCTGGCACCACTTTATCCCCCGTGATCAGTGGGACGAGCGCCTGCACAGCGACATGACCGGCGTCGACCTCGGCGCAGCGCCTGGCGGCTGGACCTGGCAACTGGTCAACCGCGGCATGCTGGTGACCGCCATCGACAACGGCCCGATGGCCGAAAGCCTGATGGATACCGGGCTGGTGCAGCACTTGATGGCCGACGGCTTCATCTACACCCCCAAGCAGCCGGTGGACTGGATGGTGTGCGACATCGTCGAGAAACCGGCGCGCAACGCAGCTTTGCTGGAAACCTGGATTGGCGAGGGACACTGCCGCGAAGCAGTGGTCAACCTGAAGTTGCCGATGAAGCAGCGTTATGCCGAAGTGAAGCGCCTGCTTGAACGCATCGCGGAAGGCTTCAAGGAGCGTGGCATCCGGGTGGAGATCGGCTGCAAGCAGCTGTACCACGACCGTGAAGAAGTGACCTGCCATTTGCGCCGGTTGGATGTGAAGAAGCCAAAGGCCCGGTAAACGCTGCTCAATGTAGGAGCGAGCTTGCTCGCGAAAAAACCGAGGGCGCCGCTGGCTACCTGGCGCCCCGCGTTACCGTTAAAATGCCGGCCTGTTTAGGAGTAAACCATGAGCCTGACCCCTGATTTACCCGTCGATGCCGTCCTCGACGCCACCGGCCTCAACTGTCCGGAACCGGTGATGATGCTGCACCAGCACATCCGCGACCTGGCGCCCGGTGGCTTGCTCAAGGTGATCGCGACCGATCCGTCGACCCGTCGCGACATCCCCAAGTTCTGCGTGTTTCTCGACCATGAACTGGTGGACCAGCAGGAGCAGGCCGGTACCTACCTATACTGGATCCGCAAGAAATCGGCTTAAACCCGGCGAATCCGCTTGCGTGCGCTGCGCACCAGGCGGATCACCAACATCGCCGCGGCACAGCTCAGGCCCACGATCAGCCCCTGCCACAAGCCGCTCGGGCCTCGGGCCTGGCCCAGCCACTCGGTCAGCCCCAGCGCGTAGCCCACCGGCAAGCCCACGCCCCAATACGCAAACAACGTCAGCACCATGGTCACCCGAGTGTCCTGGTAACCACGTAGTGCGCCGGCGGCCGTGACCTGGATCGCGTCCGAGAACTGAAACAGCGCCGCAAACACAATCAGCATCGCCGCCACCTGGATCACCAGCGGGTCCTGGGTGTAGATGGTGGCGATCTGTTCGCGAAACAGCAGCATCAGGCTGCAGGACAGGCAGGCATACACCAGCGCGGTGCCCATTCCGACACCTGCGGCAAAGCGCGCCTCACGGGGTTCTCCTCGGCCCAGGGCCTGGCCCACGCGCACGGTGACCGCCATGCTCAGGGAATAGGGAATCATGAACACCAGCGAACTGAAGTTCAGCGCGATCTGGTGCCCGGCCACCACCGTGGCGCCGAGGCTGCCGATCAGCAGCGCGATCACCGCAAAAATGCTCGACTCGGCAAACACCGCGATCCCGATGGGCAAGCCAATGCTCAACACACGCTTGATTACCGACCATTGCGGCCAGTCAAAGCGCTTGAACAGCTCGCTGCTCTGATACACCGGTGCCCAGCGGGTCCAGGCGGCCAGGCCAAGCATCATCACCCACATCACGATCGCCGTGGCCCAGCCGCAACCGATGCCGCCCATGGCCGGCACGCCGAAGTGGCCGTAGATAAACACATAGTTCAGCGGAATATTCAGCGCCAGCCCGCACAGGCCCATGACCATGCTCGGCCGCGTTCGGCCCAGCCCGTCGCTGAAGCAGCGCAGCACGTAATACAACGCAATGGCCGGCATGCCCGAAGCGATGCCGTGCAGGTAGCCCATGCAGGGCTTGATCAACTCGGGATCGACCTTCATCAGGTGCAGGATCGGTTCGGCGCTGATCAGCAACAGCAGCGCTGTAATTCCCACCACCAGTGCCAGCCACATCGACTGGCGCACCAGCGGGCCGATTTCACCGTGGGTGCCGGCGCCAAAGCGCTGGGCGACTTTCGGCGTGGTGGCCAACAGGGTGCCGGTCATCAGCAGGTACACCGGGATCCAGATGGAGTTGCCCAGGGCAACCGCCGCCAGGTCTCGGGAGCTGACACGCCCGGCCATCACGGCATCGACGAACCCCATGGCGGTGGTCGCCAGTTGCCCGATCATGATCGGCAGCGCCAGGGCCAGCAGGTTGCGCACTTCAAGGCTGACGCGGGCGGGGCGAGAAAGGGCGGTGGTGGTTGTGGCAGTGTTCACGTACAGATGTCCGATAGGGGAGCGCAGGACGGCGCATTCTACGCCTTGACGTGTTGGTCAGGAAAAAACCTGTGTTGTGGATTTGTAAACACATCCCCGCGCAAATGCAGCGTTTTGTGGCGAGGGCGCTTGCTGTGGTGAGGGAGCTTGCTCCCGCTGGGCTGCGCAGCAGCCCCATAACGGGCAACCGATGTGTACCTGAAAAAACACGGTGCTGCATTTGGGAGCGCTGCGCACTCCAGCGGGAGCAAGCTCCATCGCCACAAGGAAAACCGCTGTACACTGCTGATCCGCGAAAGGAGCCTGCCATGCTGATTGTTGCCGACGAAAATATCCCGCTGCTCGATGCATTCTTCGAAGGATTCGGCGAGATTCGCCGGGTTCCGGGCCGGTCCATTGACCGCGCGACGATCGAGCAGGCCGATGTGCTGCTGGTGCGTTCAGTGACCAACGTCACCCGTGCCTTGCTCGAAGGCACGCCGGTGCGGTTTGTCGGCACCTGCACCATCGGCACTGATCACCTCGACCTCGATTACTTCCAGCGCGCCGGCATCCAGTGGTCCAGCGCCCCCGGCTGCAATGCCCGTGGCGTTGTCGACTATGTGCTGGGCAGCCTGCTGACCCTGGCCGAGATCGAAGGCGCCGACCTGGCCCAGCGCACCTACGGTGTGGTGGGTGCCGGTGAAGTCGGCGGGCGTCTGGTCAAGGTGCTCAAGGCGTTGGGCTGGAACGTGCTGGTGTGCGACCCGCCCCGGCAGATCGCCGAGGACGGTGATTACGTCAGCCTGGAGCAGATCGTCGAGCAGTGCGATGTGATCAGTCTGCACACGCCGCTGAACAAATCCGGTAACGGCTCCACCTGGCACTTGTTCGACCGCGAGCGCCTCAACCAGCTCAAGCCCGGTGCCTGGCTGATCAACGCCAGCCGCGGCCCGGTGGTGGACAACGCCGCCCTCAAGGAGGTGCTGCTGGAGCGCGAAGACCTGCAGGCCGTGCTGGATGTGTGGGAAGGCGAGCCGCAGGTGGACGTCGACCTGGCCGACCTGTGTGTGCTGGCCACCCCGCATATCGCCGGCTACAGCCTGGACGGCAAGCAGCGCGGCACGGCGCAGATCTATCAGGCGTTTTGCCGGCATCTTGGTCAGGACCCGACGATTCAATTGAGCGACTTGCTGCCGGAGCCGTGGCTGGCCGAAGTCAGCCTCAATGCCAATACCGATCCGGCCTGGGCCCTGGCGACCCTGTGCCGCAGCGTGTACGACCCGCGCCGTGATGACGCGGATTTCCGCCGCAGCCTGGTAGGCACAGTGGATGAGCAGCGCAAGGCCTTCGACCTATTGCGCAAGCACTACCCCGAGCGGCGTGAGATTGACGGCTTGAAAGTGCGGATCAACGGCGAGTCTGCCGCCTTGTCGAGCATCGTGGCAGCATTGGGCGCACAGGCAATCTGAAGGCATAAAAAACCCGGCCATCAAGGCCGGGTTTAAGAGAGCGTGGGCGAATCAGCCTCGCTTGGCAGGCTTGACCAATTTCTGTTCCAGTTCGGCGCACGCGCTCTGGATCATTTCTTCGGTGATTTGCACTTCGCGGCCCTGAGCGTCGATGTACGAGCAAGGCAATTGCTGCGGTTGGCGGATCACTTGAATTTTGGCGTTGCTGCTGTTTTGCAAGGACATGGCCCGTCTCCTCATCAGGTTGTGTACCTACTTTAAAACCCCCGCGTGACCGCGTTGTTACAACTCCTTGCGCGGCCCGCAGATCGAATGCCCAGTCCAGCAGAAACCGATACAAATTTCCAGCCGGTCCTTAGACCGATAGCCTCTAGGGCCTAGGTTCGGTGAGCATAATTAACCTGACTCATTGTGATTCGCTCAAGTTCCCCCCATGTAGCTATGCAGGTTCCCGTCTCCAACCTTCAGGTGAAACCCTCCATGCTCTCAGCCCGTCAACGCCGCGCGATTCGCCTGGCCAGTCGCTTCGTCGCTCCCTACCGCTGGCAGGCCCTGGGCGCCTTGTTGGCGCTGATCGTCACCGCCGGCATTACCTTGTCCATGGGCCAGGGTATTCGCCTGCTGGTGGACCAGGGGTTCATGACCCAGTCGCCGCACCTGCTCAACCAATCCATCGGTCTGTTCATGATCCTGGTGCTGGGCCTGGCGGTGGGCACCTTTGCGCGGTTTTACCTGGTGTCGTGGATCGGCGAGCGGGTGGTGGCGGACATCCGGCGGCAGGTGTTCAACCACTTGATCTACCTGCATCCGGGCTTCTACGAAAACAACCGCAGCTCGGAAATCCAGTCCCGGCTGACCACCGACACCACCTTGCTGCAATCGGTGATCGGCTCCTCGCTGTCGCTGTTCCTGCGCAACGCCTTGATGGTGATCGGCGGGATCGTGCTGCTGTTTGTCACCAACCCCAAGCTCACCAGCATCGTCGTGATAGCGCTGCCACTGGTGCTGGCGCCGATCCTGATCTTCGGCCGCCGGGTGCGCAGCCTGTCGCGCCAGAGCCAGGATCGCATCGCCGATGTCGGCAGCTATGTGTCCGAAACCCTCGGCCAGATCAAGACCGTGCAGGCCTACAACCACCAGGTCCAGGACGAACAGCGCTTCGCGCTGACGGTGGAAGAGGCCTTCACCACCGCCCGCAAACGCATCGTGCAGCGCGCCTGGCTGATTACCCTGGTGATCATGCTGGTGCTGGGCGCCGTGGGCGTGATGCTCTGGGTCGGCGGCATGGACGTGATCGGCGGGCGCATTTCCGGTGGTGAGCTGGCGGCGTTCGTGTTCTACAGCCTGATCGTCGGCAGTGCCGTCGGTACCTTGAGTGAAGTGTTGGGCGAGTTGCAGCGCGCCGCCGGTGCGGCGGAGCGGATTGGCGAATTGCTGCAGTCGAGCAATGAGATCAAGGCGCCCGAAGCCAACGTGATCAAGTTGCCGGAGCGGGTCAGTGGCCGCCTGGAAATCCAGGATTTGCGCTTCTCCTATCCGTCGCGTCCGGATCGTTTTGCCATCGACGGCTTGAGCCTGAGCATCAATGCCGGCGAAACCCTGGCCCTGGTCGGTCCGTCCGGTGCGGGTAAATCGACGATGTTCGATCTGTTGCTGCGTTTCTACGATCCCCAGCAAGGCCGCATCCTGCTTGAAGGCCACCCGCTGACCGAGCTGGATCCGCTGGACCTGCGCTGCTGTTTCGCCCTGGTGTCCCAGAGCCCGGCGCTGTTTTTCGGCAGCGTTGAGGAGAACATCCGCTACGGCAATCCGACGGCCACCTTTGCCCAGGTCGAGGAGGCGGCGCGCATCGCCCACGCCCACGACTTCATTTTGCAAATGCCCGACGGCTACCAGACCCACCTGGGCGACGGCGGCATGGGCCTCTCCGGCGGCCAGCGCCAACGCCTGGCCATCGCCCGGGCCTTGTTGGTGGATGCACCGATCCTGTTGCTGGACGAAGCCACCAGCGCGCTGGACGCCCAGAGCGAACACCTGATCCAGCAGGCGCTGCCGCAGTTGATGGAAGGGCGCACCACCCTGGTCATAGCCCACCGGCTGGCCACCGTGAAGAATGCCGACCGGATTGCCGTGATGGACCAGGGCAAGCTGGTGGCGGTGGGGACGCATCAGCAACTGATCGCCAGCAATCCGCTGTATGCACGGCTGGCGGCGTTGCAGTTCAGTGATGGTGAGTCGACCACCCACTGATTCACCGCCCACAAAAAATGCCCGCATCTCTCAATGCGGGCATTTTTTATGGGACAGCGTTACTTACTGATCATCAAAATACCGCTCATGCCAATCCACCAGCGGCTGCGGTGCATTGAGCTTCTGCCCGTAGATCACCGAATAAGACAGCACGTTCTGCACATACTGGCGGGTTTCGTCGAACGGAATGCTTTCCACCCACACATCGAAACTCAGGTGATCGGCGCCGCGCAGCCATTGACGCACACGGCCCGGGCCGGCGTTGTAGGCGGCGGTGGCGAGCACGCGGTTGCCGTTGAACTGGGCGTGGACCTGGCTCAGGTAGGCGGCGCCGAGCTGGATGTTCTTGTCCGGGTCGAGCACCTGCTGTTGCGAAGCCAGCGGGATGCTGAACTTGCGCGCAGTCTCCTTGGCGGTGCCGGGCATCAGTTGCATCAGGCCGGTGGCGCCGACGCCGGAGCGTGCGTCGTCCATGAAGGCGCTTTCCTGGCGGGTGATCGCAAATACCCAGCTGGAATGCACGCCGCGGACCTTGGCTTCGCGCACCAGGGTGTCGCGGTGGGCCATCGGGAAGCGGATGTCCAGGTCGTCCCAGTACTGCGCCTGGCTGATGGTGCGGATCGCCGGGAAGTACCACTTCATGTCATAGGCCAGCTTGGCCTGGGCGACCATTTCGTCGCGGTTGAAATGCCGGCTGACGTGGTACCACTCGCGGCGGCCATCAACGATCTGGCCACGGGCGTAGAACTCCAGGGCGCGGCGCACGCCCGGTGTGTTGCGTACCTTGTTCATCAGCGCCTGGCTCATCACCAGTGGCTTGTTGTTCAGTTGGTACGGGGACTGGGAGCGATCCGCCGCCAGGAAACCGTAAAAGTCTCGTTCCTTGGCCAGGCCCTTGTACATCACCAGGGCTTGCGGGTTCTTCGGCTCTGCCAGTTCCAGGCTGCGGGCCTGCCAGTAGCGCCAGCGGTTGGTGGTGGCCAGGTCCTGGGGCAGCTTGCGGGTCAACTGGTAGGCGTCTTCCCAGCGGGCCAGGCGCAACAGCAGGCGCAGGCGCCATTCGGAAACGGTGTTGTCCCGCAGTTCCGGATCGTATTTGGTCATCACGTCGAGGGCGCGCGGGTCGTAGCGACGCGCCAGGGTCAGGCCGATTTCCCGGGCGATCGACACTTTTTCGTCACGAGAGAAGTGCATGCTGCTGGCATAACCGTCGAGCAGGGCCATGGCCTTGTCCGGGTCCTGGCGTGCCAGGCGGCGCAGGCCCAGGCCTACGGCATCGGACATGGCTTCGTTGGCCGGCAGGAAGCGCGATGGGTCGCCGAGCATGTCGGGCTTCTGCGCCACGTCCACCATCAGGCGGCCCTGGGCGCCGAGGGTCGGCAGGGTCTTCACCAGGCTGTTGGCCAACGGATAGTTGCGGGCTTCGGCGGCCAGCTTGGCGCGGTCCCATATCTTCTGTTCGGTCAGTTGGCCGTCGGCGGCCCACTGGCCAAAGGTGGCATCACAGGCCGCAGGCTGGGATTTACCGGTCAGCCACAGCTTCTCGGTGGTTTTATAACCTTCGGCTTTTTGGTTGTGGGTCAGCTGGAATTGGCCATGGAGGCAGTCCAGTTCGACGAAATTGAGTTTGGCGTCGTAGTACTTTTCAAAGGTTTGCCAGTCGCCACGGTCGGCCAGCCAGCGCAACCAGCGCAGTTTCATCCAGTTGGCCTGGGGCAGGTCGCCGTTCTTGGCGAGGAATTGTTCGATCTCCTCGTTGCTGGCGGTTTTCAGTCGCGCCGTGAGCTCGTCGTAGGCGAGGTACGGCGTCAACGGGTAGTCGGCCAGGGCCTGGCTGTATTGGAAATACGGGCCGCTGTCGCCTTTGGCGAGGGCTCGTTTGGCTTCATCGTAATATTGACGTTGGGTGGTGAGGTCCACGGCCTGGGCGGATTGAACGGCGGTGGCAGAAAGAAGCAGACAAGATAAAAAGCTGAAAAGGCGACTGCGCATGAGACGTCCGTGCAGAGGAATCTGGACTAGTGCCGACGTCGCCGACACTGATTGCCCCTAGCTTAGCCTTTTGCCCGCAACCGGTGAAAGCTTTGCCGGTCGCTTCGTTCAAGTTCATCTGAAATGTCCAACAGAACGTGTCAGCGGCGAAAATGCCGGCCGCCTCGAGCCCTAAGTCAGGTAGAATGCGCGCCCAGTTTTTGGAGAAGCGTATGACCCTGCTCAAATTCAGCGATGTGTCCCTTGCTTTCGGCGCTATGCCGTTGTTGGACAAGGTGTCCTGGCAGATCGCCCGTGGTGAGCGGGTGTGCATCATCGGCCGCAACGGCACCGGCAAGTCCAGCATGATGAAGCTGGTAAAAGGCGACCAGAAGCCCGATGACGGCTCTGTCTGGCGCGCCCCGGGCCTCAAGATTGGCGAATTGCCGCAAGAATTGCCGGTGGCCGACGGACGGACAGTGTTCGACGTGGTTGCCGAAGGCCTCGACGGCGTGGGCGCACTGCTCGCCGAATACCATCACCTGGCGCAGAACTGCGTCACCGAAGCCGACCTGGACAAGCTGATGCACGTCCAGCAAGACCTCGAAGCCCGCGACGGCTGGCGCTTGCAGCAATTGGTCGACAGCACCCTGAGCCGCCTGCAACTGCCCGCCGACAAGACCCTCGCCGAATTGTCCGGCGGCTGGCGTCGCCGCGTCCTGCTGGCCCAGGCCCTGGTTTCCGAACCGGATCTGTTGCTGCTCGACGAACCGACCAACCACCTGGACATCGGCGCAATCGCCTGGCTTGAAGAAGCCCTCAAGGATTTCCAGGGCGCCGTGCTGTTCATCACGCACGACCGTTCCTTCCTGCAGAACCTGGCAACCCGCATCCTCGAACTGGACCGTGGCGGCCTGATCGACTGGAACGGCGACTACGCCAGTTTCCTGGTGCACAAGGAAGCCGCGCTGTCTGCGGAAGAAACCGCCAATGCCCTGTTCGATAAGAAGCTGGCCCAGGAAGAAGTCTGGATCCGCCAGGGCATCAAGGCCCGCCGCACCCGTAACGAAGGCCGCGTACGTGCCCTGAAAGCCCTGCGTGTCGAGCGCAGCGAGCGCCGTGAACGCACCGGCAAGGCCAATATCCAGCTGGACACCGCCGACAAGTCGGGCAAGCAAGTGATGGTGCTGGAAAACGTCAGCTTCCATCACCCGGACGGCCCGTTCCTGATCAAGGACTTCTCCATGGTCCTGCAGCGCGGCGACCGTATCGGCCTGCTCGGCGCCAACGGTACCGGCAAGACCACCTTGCTCAAGCTGATGCTCAACGGCCTGCAACCCACCAGCGGTACCGTGGAAGAGGGCACGCGCATCGACGTGGCCTACTTCGACCAGTTGCGCCACCAGTTGGACCTGGAAAAAACCGTGATCGACAACGTCGCCGAAGGTCGCGACTTTATCGACATCGACGGCCAGAGCCGCCACGTGCTGAGCTACCTGGGCGACTTCCTGTTCAGCCCGCAGCGTGCACGTACGCCGGTCAAGGCCTTGTCCGGTGGTGAGCGTGCGCGCCTGCTGCTGGCCAAGTTGTTCAGCAAGCCAGCCAACCTGCTGGTACTCGACGAACCGACCAACGACCTCGACGTGGAAACCCTGGAACTGCTGGAAGAGGTCCTGCTGACCTTCAACGGCACCGTGCTGATGGTCAGTCACGACCGGGCATTCCTCGATAACGTGGTCACCAGCACCCTGGTCTTCGAAGGTGAAGGCAAGGTGCGTGAATACGTCGGTGGTTATCAGGACTGGCTGCGCCAGGGCGGCTCGCCGCGCCTGCTGGGCGTGACCGAGAGCAAGTCCGGCAAGGCTGACTTGACCTCGGCCGTGGTTGCTCCAGTGGCTGCTGCTCCGGCACCAGCCCAGGAAGCACCTGCTGCGAAGAAGAAGCTCAGCTACAAGCTGCAACGTGAGCTGGAAGCACTGCCGGGTGATATCGACGCCAAGGAACAGCAGATTGCTGCCGTTGAAGCTGAAATGGCTGACGCGGGTTTCTACCTGCGTCCGGCTGCAGAAACCGCCAAGGTGATTGCATCCCTCGAGCAGCTTAACAGCGAGCTTGAAGCCCTGGTTGAACGCTGGGCCGAGCTGGATGCCTGAGTGATTCAAGCGCAATAAAAAACCCGGCGCTCATTTGTATGAGCGCCGGGTTTTTTGTATGAAACGCGGTTCAGATGTGGGAGCGGGCTTGCTCGCGAATGCGGTGTGTCAGTCCATATATTTGTCGACTGATCCACCACTTTCGCGAGCAAGCCCGCTCCCACACAAGCCCGTTCCCACATTGGATTGCCGTTGGTCTTACGAGCTCTTGACCAGTTTCACGGCCAGCACATCGCAAGGTGCGCCGTGCAGCACGTCATTGGCGGTGGAGCCCAGCAGCAAGGCCAGGCCGTGACGGCCGTGGCTGCCGACCACGATCAGGTCGCAACCTTGCTCCTTGGCCAAGTGGTGGATTTCCTGGCGCGGCTGGCCGTAGGTCAGGTGGCTCTGGTCTTTTTTCAGGGCAGGGTACTTGTTGATCAGCCGGTCAAGGCGTTCCTTGGCCTGGTCGAACTGCTGCTGTTGCAGTTGGGAAAGGTCCATCGGCACATCGCCGCCAAAGGCCATGGCCATCGGTTCGACGATATGCACCAGGGACAGCTTCACCGAGTCGCCTGCAAGGCCTACGGCCCGCTTGATCACGGGGTCGCATTCTTCGGTCAGGTCCACGGCGACCAGAATATGTTCGTAGGGCATGAGGAGTCCTCCAAGGGAAAGCGATAAGTTCAGTATGGCTGGTTTCAAGCGGATGGGGTTGCGTCAGTCAAATCCGCTCATCAAGAAATTCGGGAGTACACATATGACGGTCTGGATAGTGGTGTCAATCCTTGCGCTGGTTTTAAGCCCCCTGGCGTGGCTGCGTCCTTCGCGCCATTCGAGCGGGCGCATGGCTTTGCGCATGGAGGCGCGGCGCATTGGCCTGGCCATGCAACTGACGCCCCAGGAATGGCCACACTGGCTCAAGCACGAGCCGCCAAGCCCGTGTGCCCAGTATCACCGGCCACGGCGTGGCACCACGCGGGTGACCTGGAGTTACTGGCAGTTGGAGCCAGGGGTTTGGGTCAATCAGTGGCAGGAAACCTGCGTCGATGAAAAGTTGTTGCCACATTTTGCGACGCTGCCGGCGAACGTCTACAAAGTCGAAGCCGACAAGCAAATGATCACCCTGTACTGGGGCGAGAAGGGCGAGTTGAGCGTGTTGCAGGACATTGACGCGGTGCTCAAGGCGCTGGCCTGAGATTCCTGCGGGCATTAAAAAGCCCGAAAGCATCATCGGGCTGGAGTTGGCCAGGCAGGCCGGTAATTCGTTTTACGTGCCGCTAGCCTAGCCGCATATTCGGTTCTGTACAGCCCTTTAAATCAAAATTCACATTATTGATTTCGCGAATGATTAAACATTGGCGGGGCGATGCCGGCTGCCCCTGGTTCTGAAATGACTGAAAAGTCGCGTTTTTGCGGCCCTTTCGAGCGATTGACAATTCATCGGATTTGGCTGAAGGTGACGTACCCAAATCAAACGGGCGTATGAATTGATCGTTTGTCTTTCAGACCGTTCGTACAGAATCCCGACTATCGCGTTGGCGGGTGTGCCTGGCAACTTGGCGTTAGCATCGACGGTAACGTCAGTGCCTACGCTGAATCCTGCGTCCGACGTGTACTGTTCAGCTTCCATATCGTGGAGATCAGTTGATGATTTACGAAGGTAAAGCCATCACGGTTAAGGCTCTTGAAAGTGGCATCGTCGAATTGAAATTCGACCTCAAGGGTGAGTCCGTCAACAAGTTCAACCGTCTAACCCTGAATGAATTGCGTCAGGCCGTAGACACCATCAAAGCAGATGCTTCGGTCAAGGGCGTGATCGTCTCCAGCGGCAAGGACGTGTTCATCGTCGGCGCTGACATCACCGAATTCGTCGACAACTTCAAGCTGCCCGATGCCGAGCTTGTGGCTGGCAACCTCGAAGCCAACAAGATTTTCAGCGATTTCGAAGACCTCAACGTGCCGACCGTTGCCGCGATCAATGGCATCGCCCTGGGCGGCGGTCTGGAAATGTGCCTGGCCGCCGACTTCCGCGTGATGTCTGCCACCGCGAAAATCGGCCTGCCGGAAGTCAAGCTGGGCATCTACCCAGGCTTCGGCGGTACCGTGCGCCTGCCGCGCATCATCGGTGCCGACAATGCCATCGAGTGGATTGCCGCCGGCAAGGAAAACCGTGCTGAAGACGCGCTGAAAGTCGGCGCCGTGGATGCTGTGGTGGCTCCCGACAAGCTGGCCGAAGCCGCGCTGAACCTGATCAAGGGCGCCATCAGCGGCGAATTTGACTACAAGGCCAAGCGTCAGCCAAAGCTGGAAAAACTCAAGCTCAACGCCATCGAACAGATGATGTCGTTCGAAACCGCCAAGGGTTTCGTGGCTGGCCAGGCCGGCCCGAACTACCCGGCGCCGGTTGAAGCGATCAAGACCATCCAGAAGGCCGCGAACTTCGGTCGCGACAAAGCCCTGGAAGTCGAAGCTGCCGGCTTCGTCAAACTGGCCAAGACCTCTGCCGCGCAGAGCTTGATCGGTCTGTTCCTGAACGATCAGGAACTGAAGAAAAAGGCCAAGGCCTACGACGAAATCGCTCGCGACGTTAAACAGGCTGCCGTACTCGGCGCCGGTATCATGGGCGGCGGTATCGCCTATCAGTCGGCGTCCAAAGGCACGCCGATCCTGATGAAAGACATCAACGAGCACGGCATCGAGCAGGGTCTGGCAGAAGCCGCGAAGCTGCTGGTAGGCCGCGTTGATAAAGGCCGCATGACTGCAGCGAAAATGGCTGAAGTGCTTAACGGCATTCGTCCGACCCTGTCCTACGGTGATTTCGGCCACGTCGACCTGGTGGTCGAAGCGGTTGTCGAGAACCCGAAGGTCAAGCAGGCGGTACTGGCTGAAGTTGAAGCCCAGGTGAAAGAAGACACGATCCTGGCGTCCAACACCTCGACCATTTCCATCACCTTGCTGGCCAAGGCGCTCAAGCGTCCGGAAAACTTCGTCGGCATGCACTTCTTCAACCCGGTGCACATGATGCCGCTGGTGGAAGTGATCCGTGGCGAGAAGTCCAGCGAGCTGGCCGTTGCCACCACCGTTGCCTACGCCAAGAAAATGGGCAAGAACCCGATCGTCGTCAATGACTGCCCGGGCTTCCTGGTCAACCGCGTACTGTTTCCGTACTTCGGCGGTTTCGCCAAGCTGGTCAGCGCCGGTGTGGACTTCGTGCGCATCGACAAGGTCATGGAAAAATTCGGCTGGCCAATGGGCCCGGCGTACCTGATGGACGTGGTCGGCATCGACACCGGCCACCACGGTCGCGACGTAATGGCTGAAGGCTTCCCGGACCGCATGAAAGACGACCGCCGCTCGGCGATCGACGCGCTCTACGAAGCCAAGCGCCTGGGCCAGAAGAATGGCAAGGGCTTCTACGCCTACGAGACCGACAAGAAGGGCAAGCAGAAGAAAGTGGCCGACCCATCGGTTCACGAAGTACTCGCGCCGGTCATCTACGAACAGCGTGAAGTGTCCGACGAGGACATCGTCAACTGGATGATGATCGCCCTGTGCCTGGAAACCGTGCGTTGCCTGGAAGACGGCATCGTTGAAACCGCAGCCGAGGCCGACATGGGCCTGGTCTACGGTATTGGTTTCCCTCCATTCCGTGGTGGTGCGCTGCGTTACATCGATTCCATCGGTGTGGCCGAGTTCGTTGCCCTGGCTGATCAATACGCTGATCTGGGCCCGCTGTACCACCCGACTGCGAAGCTGCGCGAGATGGCCAAGAACGGCCAGAGCTTCTTCGGTTAAGTGCCCAGACGACTAGAGCGAGAATATTTATGAGCTTGAATCCAAGAGACGTCGTGATTGTCGACTTCGGTCGTACTCCGATGGGCCGCTCCAAGGGCGGCATGCACCGCAACACCCGTGCCGAAGACATGTCGGCGCACCTGATCAGCAAATTGCTGGAACGCAACGTCAAGGTCGACCCGAACGAAGTCGAAGACGTGATCTGGGGCTGCGTCAACCAGACCCTGGAGCAGGGCTGGAACATCGCCCGCATGGCTTCCTTGATGACGCAGATCCCGCACACCGCTGCCGGCCAGACCGTCAGCCGCCTGTGTGGCTCGTCCATGAGCGCGCTGCACACCGCTGCCCAAGCGATCATGACCGGTAACGGTGATGTGTTCGTGGTTGGCGGCGTGGAGCACATGGGCCACGTCAGCATGATGCACGGTGTGGATCCGAACCCGCACATGTCCCTGTACGCGGCGAAAGCCTCGGGCATGATGGGCCTCACCGCTGAAATGCTCGGCAAAATGCACGGCATTACCCGCGAAGCCCAGGATGCATTCGGCCTGCGTTCCCACCAGTTGGCCCACAAGGCAACCGTGGAAGGCAAGTTCAAGGATGAAATCATCCCGATGAACGGCTACGACGAGAACGGTTTCCTGAAACTGTTCGACTACGACGAAACCATTCGTCCGGACACCACCCTGGAAAGCCTGGCGGCCCTGAAGCCGGCCTTCAATCCAAAGGGCGGCACCGTGACAGCCGGTACTTCGTCGCAGATCACTGACGGTGCTTCGTGCATGATCGTGATGTCGGCCCAGCGTGCCCAGGACCTGGGTATCCAGCCGATGGCCGTGATTCGTTCGATGGCAGTCGCAGGTGTGGACCCGGCAATCATGGGCTATGGTCCAGTACCGGCCACACAAAAAGCATTGAAGCGCGCAGGCCTGACTATCTCCGACATCGACTTCTTCGAGCTCAACGAAGCTTTCGCCGCCCAGGCCCTGCCAGTGCTGAAAGATTTGAAAGTGCTCGACAAGATGAACGAGAAGGTTAACCTGCACGGCGGCGCGATTGCCTTGGGTCACCCGTTTGGGTGTTCCGGCGCTCGTATCTCCGGCACGTTGCTTAACGTGATGAAGCAAAATGGCGGCAACCTTGGGGTTGCAACCATGTGCATTGGCCTCGGCCAAGGCATCTCCACCGTCTTCGAACGTATCTAAACGTTTCGTTGACGGAAGCCGGGGCCCAGTGCCCCGGTTTTTGTTTTTTGGAATTTTTTATATTTTTTTTTTAACAAATTTTGTAAGAGGGCCAGAG
Source organism: Pseudomonas sp. D4002 (assembly GCF_013385665.1). NCBI lineage: Bacteria > Pseudomonadati > Pseudomonadota > Gammaproteobacteria > Pseudomonadales > Pseudomonadaceae > Pseudomonas > Pseudomonas sp. D4002. The sequence goes on along the minus strand of NZ_JACAPN010000009.1, from coordinate 170,351 downwards.
CATGAAAGTCGAACCAGGGCTCTACCAGCATTATAAAGGTCCGCAGTACCGCGTTTTTAATGTGGCGCGGCATTCCGAGACCGAAGAGGAAGTGGTGTTCTACCAAGCACTGTATGGCGATTACGGCTTTTGGGTGCGTCCCTTGAGCATGTTCCTGGAGACCGTCGAAGTTGACGGCGAACAGGTCCCGCGCTTTGCTTTGATGCAGGCCGAACCCAGCCTTTTTTCCGTGCAATAAAGGCAGGCCGCGCAGAATGCTGCGCTTGACCTCACCTTGTTGCCACTATATATAGCGTTGCCGCGTCAGGCGCCAACCGCCTTTCACTTCTCGAATTCAGGAATTTTCCGATCCATGGGCAAATCGCTGGTCATTGTGGAATCCCCGGCTAAGGCCAAGACCATCAACAAGTACTTGGGTAACGAGTACGTGGTGAAGTCGAGTATCGGCCATATCCGAGACCTGCCCACCAGCGGTTCGGCTAGCGCCAGCAAGGAGCCTGCCGCCAAGCGCGGCAAGGCGGCTGCGGGCGAAGGTCCGGTGCTCACGCCTAAAGAGAAAGCGCGCAAGCAGCTGGTCTCGCGCATGGGTGTCGATCCCGATCATGGCTGGAAAGCCAAGTACGAGATCCTCCCGGGCAAGGAAAAGGTCATCGAAGAGCTGCGCCGGCTCGCCAAGGATGCTGACACCATCTATCTCGCAACCGACTTGGACCGCGAAGGGGAGGCTATTGCCTGGCACCTGCGGGAAGCCATCGGGGGTGACGACAGCCGCTACAAGCGCGTGGTGTTCAACGAAATTACCAAGAAGGCGATCCAGGAAGCCTTCTCCAAGCCGGGCGAACTGGACATTGACCGCGTCAATGCCCAGCAGGCCCGTCGCTTCCTCGACCGCGTCGTGGGTTACATGGTCTCGCCGCTGCTGTGGGCGAAAATCGCTCGTGGCCTGTCCGCCGGCCGTGTGCAATCGGTTGCGGTAAAGCTGGTGGTGGAGCGTGAGCGCGAGATTCGTGCGTTCAACCCTGAAGAATATTGGGAAGTGCACGCTGACCTGGGCACTGCCAAGGGCAACAACGTACGCTTTGAAGTGGCCCGCGAGAAAGGCGAGGCCTTCAAGCCGCTCAACGAAGCCCAGGCCATGGCCGCGCTGGAGAAGCTCAAGGCTTCCAGCTACAGCATCGTCAAGCGTGAAGACAAGCCCACCAGCAGCAAGCCGTCGGCGCCGTTCATCACCTCCACCCTGCAACAGGCCGCGAGCAACCGCCTGGGCTTCGGGGTGAAGAAGACCATGATGATGGCCCAGCGCCTGTATGAAGCGGGCTACATCACGTATATGCGTACCGACTCCACCAACCTGTCGCAAGACGCGGTGGCGATGGCGCGTACTTATATTGAAAGCGAATTCGGCAAGAAGTACCTGCCGGAGAAGCCGAACGTCTACAGCAGCAAGGAAGGCGCACAAGAGGCTCACGAAGCGATTCGTCCCTCCGACGCCAACACCGAGCCAAGCAAGCTGAGCGGCATGGAGCGCGACGCTGAGCGCCTCTACGAGCTAATCTGGCGCCAGTTCCTGGCGTGCCAGATGCTGCCGGCGCAATACCTGTCGACGACTGTCAGCGTGGGTGCTGGTGACTTCGAGCTGCGTGCCAAGGGCCGTATCCTCAAGTTCGACGGTTATACCCGCGTGATGCCGCAAATCGCCAAGCCGGGCGACGACGATGTACTGCCGGACATGGCGCAGGGCGATGTGTTGAAGCTGATCAAGCTCGACCCGTCCCAGCACTTCACCAAGCCGCCGGCGCGTTACTCGGAAGCCAGCCTGGTCAAGGAGATGGAAAAACGCGGTATCGGTCGTCCTTCGACCTATGCGGCGATCATCTCCACCATCCAGGACCGCGGCTACGTGGCCTTGCACAACCGTCGTTTCTACTCGGAAAAGATGGGCGACATCGTCACGGAGCGCCTGTCCGAGAGCTTCTCCAACCTGATGGACTACGGCTTCACCGCCGGCATGGAAGAGAACCTCGATGACGTGGCCCAGGGCGAACGCGACTGGAAAAACGTGCTCGACGAGTTCTACGGCGACTTCAAGAAGAAACTTGAAGTGGCTGAAAGCGCCGAGAACGGCATGCGGGCCAACCAGCCGGTGATGACGGACATTCCGTGCCTCACCTGCGGTCGCCCGATGCAGATTCGTACCGCCTCCACCGGTGTGTTCCTCGGTTGCTCGGGTTACAGCCTGCCGCCGAAAGAGCGCTGCAAGGCCACCGTCAACCTGGTGCCGGGCGATGAAATCGCGGCCGATGACGAGGGTGAATCCGAGTCACTGGTATTGCGTGGCAAGCACCGTTGCCCGATCTGCAGCACGGCAATGGATGCCTACCTGCTGGACGAGAAGCACAAGCTGCACATCTGCGGTAACAACCCGGATTGCAACGGCTACGAGATCGAAGAAGGCACTTACCGCATCAAGGGCTACGAAGGCCCGAGCCTGGAATGCGACAAGTGCGGCAGCGAGATGCAGCTCAAGACCGGCCGTTTCGGCAAGTTCTTCGGTTGCACCAACCCGACGTGCAAGAACACCCGCAAACTGCTGAAAAGCGGTGACGCGGCGCCGCCGAAGATGGACCCGGTGAAGATGCCTGAACTCAAGTGCGAGAAGGTCAACGACACCTACATCCTGCGTGATGGCGCTTCGGGGCTGTTCCTGGCTGCCAGCCAGTTCCCGAAAAACCGCGAGACCCGTGCTCCGCTGGTGATGGAGATCGTGCCCCACAAGGACGAGATCGATCCGAAGTACCACTTCCTCTGTGAAGCGCCGAAGAAGGACCCGGACGGTCGCCCGTCCGTAATCCGCTACAGCCGCAAGACCAAGGAGCAGTACGTGCAGACCGAAGTGGAAGGCAAGCCTACCGGCTGGAAAGCGTTCTACGACGGTGGCAAGTGGAAGGTCGAGGACAAGCGCCAGGGCGCTTGATACGATCAGCTACATGCACAAAGGCCGCCTTGATAGGCGGCCTTTTTTTGCGCTTGCAGTGGCCTTGGCTGATCCGTGACACTGTTCAGCCAGCATCACGCCTTATTCGTTGTGGAGACTGCCTTCATGGCCAACGAACTCTATACCCGTACCAACCAGAAAATTTACTTCGCGGGTTTGTCCCTGGAAGCCCTTGGCCGTGCCGAGGAAGGAAAGGAGATGAACGCTATCGCGCTGGTACAGGCCGGGCGTGAAGCCGCGCTGTTCCACCTGTATGGCGCCTTGCTTGGCTTGTGCCATGAGATTGCCGGGTTCTACCGTCTGCCGCAGGCCGGCTCGCCGCGTGCGGAAATGATCATCCACCGGGATGTGCTGGAGTCCATGGCCATCCCGGAGTTGGCCGAACTGGTGGAGATGGCGCAAAGCCCGGACAGTTGGCTGGCGCGCTTGCTGGTAGCCCACGCGGAGATGTTCCAACCGCCACGGGTGAAGCACACGCCCAAAGGCGATGTGACCCAGCCGCTGATCGTGGCCGTAAGCCTGGACGAAGAAGGACCCGAGCCGTTGAGCCGGGAAGAGCTGGAAAGCTGGCGGCAGGAGCTGAAGAAGTTGGCCATTCGGTTTCGGGATGGATTGAACGAATGCTGAAGGCTTCTCGCTGACAACTACCGCTCTTGTGGCGAGGGAGCTTGCTCCCGCTGGGTTGCGAAGCAGCCCCAAGGCTTTTCAGGCCTGGCAGTGTCAGCTGTCGGAGGGCCGCGGCTCAGCCCAATGCGGGCAAGCCCGCTCGCCACAAGACTGATATAATGCCGGCCTTTCGTGGAGAACAGACTTTTATGCCAACGTCCTTTCTGGAAATTGTTGAGTTGCCCGACGGCCGAATCGAGCTGCGCCGGGCTGAGGACGAGGGTTCTCTGGTGATCTTGGATTTTTCCGAGGACGCAAAAGCGTTCCTGCAGGGCCAGCACGTGGAAGTGGCAAAAGCCATGTTGAGCGTAGGTGTGCAGATGGCGGGGCGCCTGGCTGAAGGCGAACCGGAAAAGGAAGACGGCCCGCGGATTCTTCACTGAGTCCGTCTGTCGACTTTTTTACAGGCTTCAATTGTGCAGATCGGCTTCTCAATTCTGAAGAAGCCTCGCGTCATGGCGGATCCTGACAGCTGTCAGTTACCCGCGTATCGTTTTATCCCAACCGAATGTTCAAGCTTTGCGCATCACCTGTGCGGGCGGCGCTGATCAGTTGCTGCCTGGCCGCTGTGGTCAGCGGGTTCAGCCAGCTGACCACCGTATGGCTACGGCCCAGGCGCAAGGCTTCGCAGGTCAACTGCTGGGCGCTTTGAGCACCACGGGGTTGCAGCAACAGGATGCGTTCGCGGTTCAGGCCGGCATCCCGCAACCAGGCCTGGGTCAGGCTGGATGGCGGGGCGATCAGCGTCAGCCAGCGGGCGTCCTGTTCCTCGCTCAGTTCGCGAAGGATCGGCGCCAACAGGCTCAGGCAGTTCCCGGCAGCACCGCGCAACGACAGTTCACTGAACGCCTCGGGTTCGGCGCTCCAGGGCGCTTCGACCACTTCCTTGAGGATGGGCGCAAGGGGCTGGGCCATAAAGGCCTCAAACAGCGACAGTTGAGTGTGTTGTGGGGTCTGTAGGAACTGCATGATGCCTCCGTTAGCGGCGAATAACGCCGACGCTCAAGCCTTCAATCACCAGGTCCTGATCCTTCAGGTTCACTTCAATCGGCGCGAATTCGGGGTTCTCGGCCAGGAGCCAGACCTTGCTGCCTTCGCGCTTGAAGCGTTTGACCGTCACTTCATCGCCGATACGGGCGACGACGATCTGGCCATTGCGGGCTTCACGTGTGGTGTGGACGGCCAGCAGGTCGCCGTCGAAAATGCCCACGTCCTTCATGCTCATGCCATGGACCCGCAACAGGTAGTCGGCACGGGGATGGAAGAAGGTCGGGTTGATGTTGCAGGATTCCTCGACGTGCTGTTGCGCCAGGATCGGCGCACCGGCTGCGACGCGGCCGATGATCGGCAGTGTCGACTCGTCGGCCTTGGCTTCGAAGCCAGGGATGCGAATACCGCGTGAAGCACCCGGAGTCATCTCGATCGCGCCTTTGCGGGCGAGGGCCTTGAGGTGTTCTTCAGCGGCGTTGGGTGACTTGAATCCCAGTTCCAGCGCAATTTCCGCTCGGGTCGGCGGGTAGCCGTTGTCATCGAGGCAGCGCTTGATAAAAGCCAGAATCTCAGCTTGGCGTGGCGTCAGTTTTAGCATGTTGATCGCTCTGTCTTTTTATACAGTGACTGGGATTATATACAGTGGACTGCGCTTGGCAATCACCGTTTTCAGTCACTCCGCTGGACGGTCATTTATCACCTGTCCTACACACTGGAGACAGCGCTGCCTACAGACCTTGGCGAATGTGATTAAATGGCTATGAAATAGCTGACCGGCCAGCCGCAAACCGACCTGCAGGCTTGACAAGACATAGCTTGAAACGTATGTTTCAAACAAGTGTTTGTCAGGCGGAGTAGCCATGGCCCAGTCGGAAACCGTTGAACGCATTCTCGATGCTGCCGAGCAGTTGTTCGCGGAAAAAGGATTTGCTGAAACTTCATTGCGGCTGATTACCAGCAAGGCCGGGGTCAACCTGGCGGCAGTGAACTACCATTTCGGCTCCAAGAAGGCGCTGATCCAGGCCGTGTTCTCTCGGTTCCTGGGGCCTTTCTGCATCAGCCTCGACCGTGAGCTGGAGCGTCGCCAGGCCAAGCCTGAAAACAAGCCAAGCCTGGAAGACCTGCTGGAGATCCTCGTCGAACAAGCCCTGGTGGTTCAGCCACGCAGCGGCAACGACCTGTCGATCTTCATGCGCCTGTTGGGCCTGGCGTTCAGCCAGAGCCAGGGCCACCTGCGCCGCTATCTGGAAGACATGTACGGCAAGGTGTTCCGCCGCTATATGTTGCTGGTCAACGAAGCCGCCCCGCGTATCCCGCCAATCGAACTGTTCTGGCGCGTGCACTTCATGCTCGGTGCCGCGGCATTCAGCATGTCCGGGATCAAGGCACTGCGTGCGATTGCCGAGACCGACTTCGGCGTCAACACCTCCATCGAGCAGGTCATGCGCCTGATGGTGCCGTTTCTCGCCGCCGGCATGCGTGCCGAAACCGGCGTCACCGACCAGGCCATGGCCGCCGCCCAATTGCGCCCGCGCAGCAAGTCAGCACCGGCCCCGGCCAAGGTTTAACCCCTCCCGGGTGTGCGCGGCCGCTTGCATCCGCTAAGCTAGCCGCCCATGCCGATTTCAGCTATTTATCCACAGCCCGTTGCGCTTGCTGAGCGTCCGTCTCCAGGTTCAATCCTGGCGATGCGATCTCGCGGGGGCTTCGGGCTGCGCGCGTTATTTAAGGAAGCTATATGACCCAAGCCCTGCAAGGCTCTTTGATGGTGGACGTTGCCGGCACCTGGCTGACGGCTGAGGATCGCCACTTGTTGCGTCAGCCCGAGGTGGGCGGCCTGATCATTTTTGCACGCAATATCGAGCATCCTCGGCAGGTGCGTGAATTGAGCGCGGCGATTCGCGCCGTGCGCCCGGACCTGTTGCTGGCGGTCGATCAGGAAGGCGGCCGAGTGCAACGCTTGCGTCAGGGGTTTGTGCGTCTGCCGGCGATGCGTGCCTTGGCCGACAACCCGAATGCGGAGCAACTGGCCGAGCAGTGCGGTTGGATCATGGCAACCGAAGTGCTGGCGGTTGGCCTGGACCTGAGCTTCGCCCCGGTGCTGGACCTCGATTACCAACGCAGCGCCGTTGTGGGCACTCGCGCCTTCGAAGGCGACCCCGAGCGCGCCGCCGTGCTCGCGGGCGCCTTCATCCGTGGCATGAACAGCGCCGGTATGGCGGCCACCGGCAAGCACTTCCCCGGCCACGGCTGGGCCGAAGCCGATTCCCACGTCGCCATTCCCAACGACGAGCGCAGCCTGGAACAGATTCGCGCCAATGACCTGGTGCCTTTCGCGCGCCTGAGCAGGCAACTGGCAGCCGTCATGCCGGCCCATGTGATTTATCCACAAGTGGACGCGCAACCGGCCGGCTTCTCCCGGCGCTGGTTGCAGGACATCCTGCGTGGCGAGTTGCAGTTCGACGGGGTGATCTTCAGTGACGACCTGTCGATGGCGGGGGCTCATGTGGTCGGTGATGCTGCCAGTCGTATCGAAGCGGCGTTGACTGCCGGTTGCGACATGGGCCTGGTGTGCAACGACCGCGCGGCCGCCGAGCTGGCCCTGAGTGCTGCCCAGCGCATGAAGGTCACGCCGTCGGCGCGTATCGCGCGGATGCGTGGCCAGGCGGTGGCGTCGACCGAGTACAAGCAGGATCCGCGTTGGTTGGCGGCGTTGGGTGCGCTGCGGGATGCTCAGTTGATCGACTGACAACTGCGGTGCGCCCTTCGCGAGCAAGCCCGCTCCCACATCCGACCGCATTCCTCCAGGGTATATGCGGTCAAATGTGGGAGCGGGCTTGCTCGCGAAGGCGATCTAACAGTCAGCGCTTTTCCTGCTTATGAGGCAACGGCGCAAACAACGCCTCGATATCCTCATTCCCCAACTTCCAATCCCCCGTCGTCCGCCCATCCAGAACGCCCGCCGCCAGATCAGACTTTTCCTGCTGCAAATGCTGGATTTTCTCTTCCACGGTGCCCCGGGCAATCATCTTGTAGACGAATACCGGCTTTTCCTGGCCGATGCGATACGCACGGTCGGTGGCCTGGTTCTCCGTGGCCGGGTTCCACCACGGGTCGTAGTGAATCACCGTGTCGGCTTCCGTCAGGTTAAGTCCGACGCCGCCTGCCTTCAGGCTGATCAGGAAGATCTGCAGCTTGCCGCTCTGGAAGTCTTTCACCGGCGTGCGCCGATCCCGCGTCTGACCGGTAAGCAGCGCATAAGCCACGCCACGCTTCTTCAACTCGGCCTCGATCAGGCTCAGCATCGAAGTGAACTGGGAAAACAGCAGAATCCTGCGCCCTTCGGCAAACAGCTCTTCGAGCATCTCCATCAAGCTGTCGAGTTTGCCCGAGCTACTGCCCTTTGCCGGCAGGGTTGCATCATTGACCAGGCGTAAATCACAGCACACCTGGCGTAACTTGAGCAGCGCCTCCAGGATGATGATCTGGCTGCGCGCCACACCCTTGCGGGTAATCTCGTCGCGGACTTTCTTGTCCATCGCCAGGCGCATGGTTTCGTACACGTCGCGTTGGGCTTCGTTGAGGTCGACCCAGTGGATGATCTCGGTCTTGGGCGGCAGCTCGGTCGCCACCTGTTCCTTAGTGCGACGCAGCAGGAACGGCTTGATCCGACCATTGAGGTGCTGCAATCGCACATCGCTGCCGCGCTTTTCGATCGGTACGCGGTAATCGCGGTTGAAGCTCTTCACGTCCCCCAGCCAACCCGGCAGCAGGAAGTGGAACAGCGACCACAGCTCGCCCAAGTGGTTTTCCAGCGGTGTACCGCTGAGGCACAGGCGCTGGCGGGCATTCAGCTCGCGGGCCGCCTGGGCCGCCTTGCTGTTGGGGTTCTTGATGTACTGCGCTTCGTCAAGGATCAGCACGTGCAAGGGCAGGGCGGCCAGTTGCTCGATGTCCTTGGGCAGCAGGGCGTAGGTGGTCAGCAGCAGGTCGTAGTCCTGCAACTGAGGGAAATGTTTCTTGCGCCCCGCGCCGTACAACGCCATGACTTTGAGCTGCGGCGTGAAGTGCGCCGCTTCGTCGAGCCAGTTCGGGATCAGGCTGGTGGGCATCACCACCATGCACGGGCGGTCCAGGCGTCCGGCGATTTTCTCGCTGAGAATATGCGCCAGGGTTTGCAGGGTTTTGCCCAGGCCCATGTCATCCGCGAGAATCCCGCCGACGTCGAGTTGGCGCAGCGACTGCATCCAGCTCAGGCCTTCCAGTTGATAAGGGCGCAACGTTGCGTTCAAGCCTTCCGGCGCTTCGCAGCTGAAATCCTTGATGTCCCGCAGGCGCTGGGCGAAGTTGCGGATCTTTTCGCCGCCTTCCCATTGCAGCGGCAGGTCTTCCAGCGGGTTCAGGCGAATCGCGTCGGCCTTGGCCAGGCGCAGCGCGGTGGTGCCGGGCTCTTGCAGGTAGAACTCGCCCAGGGTTGCCAGCACCGGTTTCAGCCGGCCATAAGGCAGCGCCACTTGCAGCGGGCCGTGGCCGTTGGGCAGGCCGGGAATGTTCACCAGGATCAGTTCGTCATCACGGCGCCGGGCGAGTTTTTCCGGGTTGAGGATCTCGGTGTGAGAGCGCATCAGGTTCAACAGGATCGGCAGAAGACTCAGGCGTTCGCCGTTGACGATGATCCCCAGCTCCAAGTCGAACCAGTCGCGCTCCGGCATCTCGTCGACGCTGGCGTACCAGTCGTCGACGGCGCTCAGGTCAAAACCGAAATCTTCGTCGATCTGTAGTTCCCAACCCTGGGCGCGCAGGTTCGGCGAGGCATTCAGGGTAAAGTTCAGCCACGCGCTGTCATTGACCATCTCGAACAGCTCGCCGGCGCTTTCCGGCAGGGCCTTGCTCTGGCGGGTGGCGATCTTGAAGCCCAGCAGGCGCAGCTGTTCGCGAAACTGCTGCTCCACCTCGGGGTGGCGCTTGATCCGCAGGCTCTGCTGTTCCTGGCGCACGATAATGTCGGCGTTCTTCTGGCCGCTGACGTAGTTGCCCAAATAGTTGAAGGACAACGCCGCGCGATGCTGGATATAACGCTGCATCTTGCCGTTGCGCGGTTCGAAGGCACTGAACTCGATACTCGCCAGCCACAGGCGCGGCACCGGTTGCACGTCTTCCATCACCACTTGCGGCAACACCACGCGGTTATCCAGCACCGCCTGGAGCTTCTCCAGCAACTCGGCATCCTGGGCCGCCGCCGGGTAGGCCAGGGTTTCCTGGACCTTGAGCAGCACGGCGGCGATGTGTTTGCAGTTGGTGTGCACGGGGCACGTGCAGCGGCTGTCCACCAGGATCAACGTGCCCTTGGCGGATTCGCGCAGCGAAATGGTCTGGCGGTAGACATTGCCACCCGAGCCTTCGCAGCTGGCAATGATGGTGCTGTCGCCGGACTCGACGATACGCACACGGTTTTCCAGGGCGTAGCGCCGGCCACGCTCGAGGCTTTGCTCTTTAAAGCGATTGGCCCACGAAGGGGCCAGGGGTTTGGTCAACGACGACGTCAGGGGCATGGTGCTGGATCAGTCCTGGACATCGGGCGGTGGAGCGCTGGGCGGCTTGGCGGTCAGCGAAGTGATCTTGATCAGCAGGGCGAGGTGGCCGCCGTCCAGGTAGTTGAGCTGGTTGTTCTTTGTGCGCACGTCTTGCTGGCTGAGGTGTTCGCTGGCGATGACGCTGCCGTTGGCGTCGAACTGGTTGACCCAGAAGTCTGCGTCGATATCGGTAAAGCGTCCAAGCTGCAGGTTCAGGGTACCTTCGATGGGGAACTGGCCGAACTGTTCCTGGCCATCGCTGATGGCCAGCTTCACCGGTTGCTCACCGAGATTCTGTTCCCAGGACTTGTGCAGCAATACGGTGTAGTCGCTGCTGGCTTGCAGCTTCTCGACAATATTGCCCAATCGTGGCGGGCTCATTTTGTCAGTCCCCAGGCGTGGTGCGCCGGCGTCCCAGTTTTCCGGCGCCGCACGGCTGTTGATCACCGGCTCGGCGTTCTGGCGCACCAGGATCATCTCCACCAGGTACGGGCTGTCGGCGAACGCCGAAGGGGCAACGACCACCAACAACAAGCTCAAAATGCGGAACAGGCGCATTGGGGTGTCCTTCAAGCAGATTTCGGGATGAGGCGCTCAAACAGCGCCTCCAGTGTATTAAAGCGTTCTTCGGCGCGTTCCATCGGCACCATGAATTTGAACAGCGTAGCCCCTTCGAACTTGTAGCGATTGGGCTGGCCCTGAATCAGCTTGATCAGCACCAGTGGGTCCACCGGCGTCTGCGCTTCGAATTCGATACGCCCACCTTGCGGCCCGGCGTCGACCTTCTTGATGCCCAGTTGCTCGGCCTGCAGTTTGAGCAGGGTCAGGCGCACCAGGTTCTTGGTCGGCTCCGGCAACAGGCCGAAGCGATCGATCATCTCCACTTGAAGGTCCTTGAGACCTTCTTCGTCGGTGGCCGAGGCGATGCGCTTGTACAGGATCAGTCGCGCGTGCACATCCGGCAGGTAGTCTTCGGGGATCAGCGCCGGCAGGCGCAGGTTGATCTCCGGGCCGCCACCCAGCGGTTGGTCGAGGTTCGGTTGTTCGCCCTTGCGGATGGACTTCACCGCGCGCTCGAGCATTTCCATATACAGGGTGAAGCCGACGGCCTGGATCTGCCCGCTCTGGCCGTCGCCCAGCAGTTCGCCGGCGCCGCGGATTTCCAGGTCGTTGGTGGCCAGCACAAAGCCGGCGCCGAGGTCCTGGGTGTTGGCGATCGCTTCCAGGCGCTTCTCGGCGTCGGAAGTGATCTGCTGGCGCGGCGGCGTCAGCAGATAGGCATACGCCTGGTGGTGGCTGCGCCCGACCCGGCCGCGCAACTGATGCAGCTGCGCCAGGCCGAACTTGTCGGCGCGCTCGATGATGATGGTGTTGGCGCTCGGCACGTCGATGCCGGTCTCGATGATGGTCGAGGCGATCAGCACGTTGAAGCGCTTGTGATAGAAGTCGCTCATCACCTGCTCGAGTTCGCGCTCGCGCATCTGCCCGTGGCCGATGGCGATCCGTGCTTCCGGCACCAGTTCGGCGAGGTCGGCGGCGCATTTCTCGATGGTTTTTACATCGTTGTGCAGGTAGTACACCTGGCCGCCGCGCAGCAACTCGCGCAGCAGGGCTTCCTTGACCGTGCTTTTGTTCTGCTCCATGACGAAGGTGCGCACCGACAACCGGCGCGCCGGCGGCGTGGCGATGATCGACAGGTCGCGCATGCCCGACACCGCCATGTTCAGCGTGCGCGGAATCGGCGTGGCGGTGAGCGTCAGGATGTCGACTTCACTGCGCAGGGCCTTGAGCTGTTCTTTCTGGCGAACCCCGAAGCGGTGCTCTTCGTCGATGATCACCAGCCCGAGGTTCTTGATCTTCACGTCATCCGACAGCAGCTTGTGAGTGCCGATGACAATGTCGATCTTGCCTTCCGCCAGGTCGGCGATGGCCGCATTCACTTCCTTGGCCGATTTGAAGCGGCTCATCACCTCCACAGTCACCGGCCAGTCGGCAAAGCGGTCGCGAAAGCTGTTGTAGTGCTGCTGGGCGAGCAGGGTGGTGGGGACGAGGATCGCCACTTGGCGGCCACCGTGCACCGCAATAAACGCTGCGCGCATTGCCACTTCGGTCTTGCCGAAGCCCACGTCGCCGCACACCAGGCGGTCCATCGGCTTGGGCGCCAGCATGTCGGCGCGCACGGCGTCGATGGTGGTTTGCTGGTCCGGGGTTTCTTCGAAGGCGAAGCCGGCGCTGAAGGTGGCGTAGTCGGCTTTTGGGTCGGCAAACGCATAACCTTCGCGGGCGGCGCGACGGGCATAGATGTCGAGCAACTCGGCGGCCACATCGCGTACCTGTTCGGCGGCCTTGCGCTTGGCTTTCTGCCAGGTCTCGGAGCCCAGGCGGTGCAACGGCGCGAGGGCGTCGTCGCTGCCGGTGTAGCGGGCGATCAGGTGCAGGTTGGCCACGGGCACGTAGAGCTTGGCGCCCTCGGCGTATTCCATGGTGAGGAATTCGGCCACCTGGTTGTCGATCTCCAGGGTCTGCAGGCCCAGGTAACGGCCCACGCCGTGGTCGATATGCACCACCGGCGCGCCTTCGCGCAGCTCGGTGAGGTTCTTGATCACCGCATCGTTGTTGGCATCGGCGCGCTTTTCGCGGCGGCGACGCTGCATCACCCGTTGACCGAACAGCGGGCTCTCGGCAATCAGTGCCAGGGCCGGGTCGTCCAGCAGCAGCCCTTCGTCCAGCGGTGCGATGGTGATCGCCAGGCGATCCTTGCTCGCGACAAAGTCCGGCCAGCTGTCGACGGTTTTCGGCCGCAGCTTCAGGCGTTCCAACAGCTCCAGCAGCACCTCGCGGCGCCCGGCGGACTCGGCGGTAAACAGCACGCGGCCGGGGAAGTCACCGAGGAAATTCGACAGTGCTTCCAGCGGCTGGTTGGCCTTGGCTTCAATCGCCAGGTTCGGCAGCGCTTGCGCCGGGAAGCGCTCGCGGCCGGCGCCTGCATCCACGTCCTGCTGGCTGGCGACTACCCGCGGCCAGTTTTTCAGGCGGGCGAAGCAGTCTTCCACCGGCAGGAACAGTTCGGCCGGTGGCAATAAAGGACGGGACGGGTCGACGCGGCGTTCTTCATAACGGTTGCGCACGTCATTCCAGAAATTCTCCGCCGCCTGTTCGATGCCTGGCAGCGAAAACACCTGGGTGTCCTGGGGCAGGTAATCGAAGAGCGTGGAAGTTTCGTCGAAGAACAGCGGCAGGTAGTACTCGATACCGGCGGGGGTAATCCCGCTGCTCAAGTCCTGGAAGATCGGGCAGCGACGGAAGTCCACGTCGAAGCGCTCGCGGAAACGTGCCTTGAAGCGCGTGACCGCGTCTTTTTGCAGCGGGAATTCCCGGGCCGGCAGCAGCTTGATCGACTGCACCTTGTCGATGGAGCGCTGGTTTTCCGGATCGAAGGTGCGCAGGGTTTCGATTTCGTCGTCGAACAGGTCGATCCGGTAGGGCAGTTTGCTGCCCATCGGGAACAGGTCGATCAACGCGCCACGCACGGCGAACTCACCGTGCTCGTACACCGTGTCGACGCAGCGATAACCGCTGGCCTCAAGCCGGGTGCGCATTTGCTCCACATCGAGCTTCTGGCCGATATCCAGCACCAGGCTGCTGCCCAGCAGGAACTTGGTCGGTGCCAGGCGGTGCAGGGCCGTGGTGATCGGCACCACCAGCACGCCGTGGGCCAGTTCCGGCAAGCGGTACAGGCTGGCGATGCGCTGGGAAATGATGTCCTGGTGCGGCGAGAACAGATCGTAGGGCAGGGTTTCCCAGTCCGGGAAATGCAGTACCGGCAAATCGGGGGCGAAGAAACTCAGCTCCTGTTCCAGCCGCTCGGCACTTTGGCTGTCAGCGGTGAGCAGCAGGGTAAAGCGCTTGGCAGCGCTGGCAGCCTCGGCGATGGCCAGGCTCAGGGCGGCACCGGGCAGATTGCCCCAGTGCTGTTTACCTGCCGCGGCAGGGAGAAGCGGTAGACGCAGAACGGGCACGGAAGGTTGAGCTCCAAGCGTTGCGACAAAGTCGGTAATTGTAACGGCCCGGAGTGCCGCCTGTCAGTTGCTGACTGAGCCTATTACGGTTTGTAGGAAATGTAGTGGCTAAGACAAACAAAGGTGCCTTTTGACTCATTATGTAGTGCCGAAATCGGTGTATGTTTCGGAGGGTTACGGACACTTTGTCACATTGGTCCAACAGGGGGTGCGCTGGAAGCCGCGTATTTACTGGGCTGCAGAGGGGCGATATTTTTTTGCAAGGGGTTTTGTTGCGGGCCGCGCATTGCTCCGAGGGCGGTCGGGCGGCATAATGTAGCCCCTTTTTTCTGCCCCTACATGTGGAAGGTTCCCGTGACTCAGAAGCCCGACCAGTGTCTTGGTGAATGGATCGACCGTGAAGCACTCGCTGAAGCGATGATTCCGCTTATCGGTCAGCTATACCGCAATAACAACGTGGTGAGCTCGATCTATGGCCGCAGCCTGATCAACCAATCAGTCATCGCGATTCTCAAGGCTCATCGCTTTGCTCGCCATCGTTCTGCCGACGATAGCGAACTCTCCGTCCACGAAACATTCCCTCTGCTTAAAGCCATGAGCGAGCTCAAGCTCGGCGCGGCTTCGGTAGACCTGGGCAAGCTGGCCTATAAATTCCGCAAGGAAGGCGCTGGCCGCACCGCCGAGCAGTTCGTACGTGAAGAAATGGCCGACGTGGTTGGCCAGCAAAACGCCGCAGCCCGCAAAGGCACCGACGTTGTGCTGTACGGTTTCGGTCGTATCGGCCGCCTGCTGGCGCGCATCCTGATCGAAAAAACCGGTGGCGGCGACGGCCTGCGCCTGCGTGCCATCGTGGTGCGTAAAGGTGCTGAAAACGACCTGACCAAGCGCGCGAGCCTGCTGCGTCGTGACTCGGTCCACGGTCCGTTCAACGGCACCATCGTCATCGACGAAGAAAACAACACCATCACCGCCAACGGTAACCTGATCCAGGTGATCTACGCGAAGAACCCGTCTGAGGTGGATTACACCCAGTACGGCATCAAGGACGCACTGCTGGTGGACAACACCGGTGTGTGGCGTGACGCCGAGGGCCTGGGCCAGCACCTGGCGTGCCCGGGTATCGACCGCGTTGTCCTGACTGCGCCTGGCAAGGGCAAGCTGAAGAACATCGTGCACGGCATCAACCACGGTGAAATCACCGCTGACGACAAGATCGTGTCCGCCGCTTCCTGCACCACCAACGCCATCGTGCCGGTGCTGAAGGCTGTGAATGACAAGTTCGGCATCGTTAACGGTCACGTTGAAACGGTTCACTCGTACACCAACGACCAGAACCTGATCGACAACTTCCACAAGGGCGATCGCCGTGGCCGTAGCGCCGCGCTGAACATGGTGATCACCGAGACCGGTGCTGCCACCGCTGCTGCCAAGGCCCTGCCTGAGCTGGCCGGCAAGCTGACCGGTAACGCGATCCGTGTTCCGACGCCGAACGTGTCGATGGCCATTCTCAACCTGAACCTTGAGAAAGCCGCCACCCGTGAAGAGATGAACGAGTACCTGCGCTACATGGCGCTGCACTCCGATCTGCACAAGCAAATCGACTTCGTCAATTCGCAGGAAGTGGTTTCCACCGACTTCGTGGGCTCGCGCCACGCCGGTGTGGTGGACGCTGAAGCGACCATCACTCAAGACAACCGCGTTGTTCTGTACGTCTGGTACGACAACGAATTCGGTTACAGCTGCCAGGTGGTTCGTGTGATGGAAGACATGGCCGGGGTTAACCCGCCAGCATTCCCGCGCTAAGCATCAGCGGTAAATGAAAAAGCCCCGACTGGTTCGGGGCTTTTTTATGTCTGTTGTTTTTGTGTTGCTTGTACCGGCCTCATCGCAGGCAAGCCAGCTCCCACATTTTGATTTGTGAATACATTTCAAATGTGGGAGCGGGCTTGCTCGCGAAAGCGGCCTATCAAGCGCCGCCGACTATCGAAGCCTGCGCGGTACGCAGTTCATGCCGGTTGCCCTTGAACAGGATCAATGTGGCGATCAAGCCCAGCACCGCCGCGCCGCTGAGCCAGATGCCCGGTGCGGCCTTGTTGTCCAGCACGTGGATCAGGTAGGTACACGCCGCTGGTGTGAAACCACCAAAGGTCGCCGTTGCCAGGCTATAGGCCAGGGAGAAGCCGGTGGTGCGCACTTCTACCGGCATGATCTCGGTCAGCGCTACAACCATCGCGCCGTTGTACGAGCCATACAGGAACGACAGCCAGAGCAGCACGATCAGCAGATGGCTGAAACTCGGGTTGGCCACCAGCCAGGACAGCGCTGGATAAGCGGTGAGGATCGCCAGAATAGTCGCCCCCAGCAGCAGGGGCTTACGCCCGATCTTGTCGGACACCGCGCCCATCACCGGCAGCCAGATGAAGTTCGAGATGCCGACGCACACGGTGACCAGCAGCGCGTCGAAGTCCGAAAGGTGCAGTTCGGCCTTGCCGAAGGTCGGGGTGTAGGCGGTGATCAGGTAGAACGACACGGTGGTCATCACCACCAGCGCCATGCCGGCGATGACGATGCCGAAGTTCTGGCCGATCGAGCGGACGATTTCCTGCAGGGTAGGGCGGTGTTTGCGCGCCTGGAATTCCGGGGTTTCTTCCAGGGAGCGACGAATCACGAAGATCACCGGCACGATCAGGCAGCCGATCAGGAACGGCACGCGCCAGCCCCAGTCACCCATTTCTTCCGGGCTGAGCCAGTGGTTGAGGCCTACGCCCAGCAGGCCGGCGAATACCACCGCAGCTTGCTGGCTGGCGGACTGCCAACTGACGAAGAAGCCTTTGCGGCCTGGAGTGGCGATTTCCGCCAGGTACACCGACACGCCGCCCAGTTCGACACCGGCGGAGAAACCTTGCAGCAGGCGGCCGAACAACACGATCAGCGGCGCCGCGACACCCAGGGTGGCATACCCGGGAACGCAGGCGATCAGCACGGTACCGGCGGCCATCATCGCCAGGGTGATCACCAGGCCCTTTTTACGGCCGTGACGGTCGATATAGGCACCGAGGAAAATCGCGCCCAGCGGACGCATCAGGAACCCGGCACCAAAGGTCGCCAGGGACAGCATCAGGGACGCGAACGCGCTGTCGGTGGGGAAAAATGTCTTGGCAATGGCCGTGGCGTAGAAGCCATAGACCATGAAGTCGAACATCTCGAGGAAGTTACCGCTGACAACGCGAAAGATCGCCTTGCCCTTGCCCGTTGTAGTGGACATGTCATGCACTCATTTTGGCTATCTTATTAGTAATCCCTGGTCGCAACCGTCCTTGCTGTTGAAGCTCTGGCACGAGGCTGGCGCTGAACAGTTTTGTAACGATATGTGTATAAGCCACCACAGGCAACAAAAAACCGATAGCAAGCTGGCAAATTGCCGCAGGCCTCCGGGTGATGAAAATCCAATGTGGGAGCGGGCTTGTTCGCGAATGCGGTGTGTCAGTCAGCTTATGAGCCAATGACACACCGCATTCGCGAGCAAGCCCGCTCCCACAGGGTTTTTGCGATCAGTTGAGGAGGGTGTTACGCAGGCTGTCGGACAAGCCTTTTGGTGCCAGCCAGATTCCCAGGTAAGCCTTGGCCAGCTCGTCATTGCGACTGCTGAACACCACCGTGCCGTTGATTTCCAGGTTCAGGCCGCGCTGAGGCTGGAAGTCCAGCGCATAACGGTCGCCGCTGCGGATGTTGCGGAAGCTTTTGTGCAATTGATCCAGTTCAGGCTTCAGGCGGGCGAGGGTGGCGGGTGTTTGCTGACGTTCGAGGGTGGCAGTGGCGGCCTTGATCACATCGTTGCGGTCGATATCGCGAAAGTAATACAGCTCCAGGCGCAGGTCTTTTTGCTGATCCAGGGCTTGTTTGGCGCTCAGGTCAGCCGGGGCGAACAATGCCGCCGCATAGACGTCTGCCCACAGGTAGGTCAGGACGGCCTGGTTTTTCAGCACCAGTTGATGAGATTGCGCCGTAAAATCAGCTTGTTTGAGGCGATCAGCCTCATTCGCCAGAACCGGGACCGAAAACATCAGCAATAAACAAATGACGACATGCTTCATAATGGCCAGTCCTGAAAAGGTGCTTGCCTACAGGTTAATTCAATAACGAGCGCCGTGTAGTAAAGGCAAAACTGGCCTACGACGCGACCAAGGGTTAATGTGCGCGACGTTGAGCGTTCTATAGACTGTGCCCCGGCTCACACACTTGAGCCACATTGATCCTTCATGACCGCTGGCCGCGGCATGATTTAGCCAGGCGTCCAACCGTGCGCCCTGGCCTGTTCTGAGGAGTACGCATGGCTGTCTACAACTACGACGTGGTGGTACTGGGTTCCGGCCCAGCTGGAGAAGGTGCGGCGATGAACGCCGCCAAAGCAGGGCGCAAGGTGGCGATGGTCGATAGCCGTCGCCAGGTCGGCGGTAACTGCACCCACCTGGGTACCATCCCGTCCAAGGCCTTGCGTCACTCGGTGCGCCAGATCATGCAGTTCAACACCAACCCGATGTTCCGGGCCATTGGTGAGCCGCGCTGGTTCTCGTTCCCGGACGTGCTCAAGAGCGCTGAAAAAGTCATTTCCAAACAGGTTGCCTCGCGTACCGGCTTCTATGCCCGTAACCGCGTCGACCTGTTCTTCGGCACCGGCAGCTTCGCCGACGAGCAAACCGTCGAAGTGGTCTGCGCCAACGGCGTGGTCGAGAAGCTGGTAGCCAAGCACATCATCATCGCCACCGGCTCGCGTCCGTATCGCCCGGCGGATATCGATTTCCACCACCCGCGTATCTACGATAGCGACACCATCCTCAGCCTGGGCCACACCCCGCGCAAACTGATCATCTACGGCGCCGGCGTGATCGGCTGTGAATACGCCTCGATCTTCAGCGGCCTGGGTGTATTGGTCGAGCTGGTGGATAACCGCGACCAGTTGCTGAGCTTCCTCGACTCGGAAATTTCCCAGGCGTTGAGTTACCACTTCAGCAACAACAACATCACCGTGCGCCACAACGAAGAGTACGAGCGGGTCGAAGGCCTGGACAACGGTGTGATCCTGCACCTGAAATCCGGCAAGAAGATCAAGGCCGACGCCTTGCTGTGGTGCAACGGCCGTACCGGCAACACCGACAAGCTGGGCATGGAAAACATCGGGGTCAAGGTCAACAGCCGTGGCCAGATCGAAGTCGACGAGAACTACCGCACCTGCGTACCGAACATCTACGGTGCCGGTGACGTGATTGGCTGGCCGAGCCTGGCCAGTGCCGCCCATGACCAGGGCCGCTCGGCCGCTGGCAGCATTGTCGACAACGGCAGCTGGCGCTACGTCAACGACGTGCCGACCGGGATCTACACGATTCCCGAGATCAGCTCGATCGGCAAGAACGAGCACGAACTGACCAAGGCCAAGGTGCCTTATGAAGTCGGCAAGGCGTTCTTCAAGAGCATGGCGCGTGCGCAGATCGCCGGTGAGCCCCAGGGCATGCTGAAGATCCTGTTCCACCGCGAGACCCTGGAAGTGCTCGGCGTGCATTGCTTCGGCTATCAGGCGTCGGAGATCGTGCACATCGGCCAGGCGATCATGAACCAGCCGGGTGAGCTGAATACCCTCAAGTATTTCGTCAACACCACGTTCAACTACCCGACCATGGCTGAAGCCTATCGGGTAGCGGCCTACGACGGCCTCAACCGGCTTTTTTGAGCGGCTCCGGCCGGTGGCCTGAGCCGGCCGGGGAGACCGATTTCAGTAATTCCCGAGGGTGGCAGTGGCCAAACCGGGAAAGTCTGTAATCAGGCTATCTACGCCGAAGTCGGCGAGCCTGCGCATCAGCGCGGGTTCGTTGACGGTCCATACGGACACGTGCAAACCCTGGCGCTGGGCTTTTTCCAGACGCTCAGGGGTGCACAACGTCCAGTTCAACGCCAGAATCTCACAGCCATAGTTGGCCGCGACCTTCAACGGGTCGAGCCAGGCGTATTCGGCTACCAGCCCGCGGGACAGGTCCGGGGTGAGGTCCAGCGCCGCTTTCAACACTTCCCGCGAGCTTGAGGTCACGGTGACCTTGTCCATCAGCCCGAAACGCTGAGCCATTTCCCGGATCGCCAGCACGGTGGTTGCCGCGCGGGTGCGCGATGCGCTTTTGACTTCCAGTTGCCAGTGGTCGAAGTCGCACTGTTCGAACAGCTCTTCCAGGCGCGGGATCGGGCAAGGGTTGACCCAGCCCGGGCCGCCTTTGCGCGCGTCCATCTTGACCAGGTCGGCGGCTGAGTACTCGACGACCTTGCCGCGCCGGTCGGTGGTGCGCTTGAGCGTCGGGTCGTGGATGACCATCAGCTCGCCGTCCATGGACAGGTGCAAATCCAGTTCGCAGCGGCGCACGCCGTGCTTGAGGCATTCCTGGAAGCTGGTCAGGGTGTTTTCCGGTGCTTCGCCTTTGGCACCGCGGTGGCCATAAATCAGGGTCACAGTTGCTCCTTTACGCCAGGGTTCCTGGCTGGATGGATGACGCGACGCGCCATTCAATGATCGTATTCAGGTGTCGGATTCGTCGCTTTTTTCCCGCGCCAGGCGCCGTTCCTGGGCCTGTTTCTGCAGGATGTAGCGCGCCAGCAACTGGCGTTGGGCATCGGTCATGGCTTCGAATTCCGTGCCGATTTCAAAGCCACCGGTCTTGGCATCGCAATGGGTAACCTTGGCTCGCAGCAACAGCCCGAGGGCTTGCGGCATCAGCACCAGCTTGACCGCCAGGTGGCTGTCGGGCTGGATCGCGGTGGGGTTCAGAAATTCGATGCCGCCTTCGGAAATGACCACGGGCTGCGGCGTACCGATTTCGCCCAGCAGGCTTTGCGCCATGATCTGGCTGAGCAAATCCATGCGTTTGTTCTGCACTTTGAGGAAGGCGGCCAGGGTGCGGTCCCGCTCGCCGATCTGGCGCAGCAAGTGCTGGGATTCAAATTCACTCAGGTGCAACTCGCTGAGCAGATTGAACAGCGGCGAATCATCCAGCAACACTTCCTTGCTCAGCGCTTCCGGGCCCGACAGTGGGGTAATTTCCAGTGCGATCATGTCCTCGATACGGTAGTATTCGCGGCGATCTTCTTCATCTAATGTCGACATGGCGAACCCAAGGCAGCGGTGATGGTCTGAGTGTAAAGCTGCTTACCTGACCCCGCCACAAGGACGTCTTCTTTTCCTCCGAACAAGCCCCGACATGTTCAGACCTCTCTTCGTATTTATTGGCACGCGTTATACCCGTGCAAAACGTCGCAATCATTTTGTGTCGTTCATTTCCCTGACCTCGATGATCGGGCTCGCCCTTGGCGTTGTCGTGATGATTGTGGTGCTGTCGGTGATGAACGGCTTCGATCATGAGATGCGCACCCGCGTGCTGGGCATGGTGCCCCACGCGACCATCGAGTCGGGTGAGCCCATCAGCGACTGGCAAAGCCTGGCCGCGAAGGTCAAGCAGAACCCCAAAGTGCTGGCGGTTGCGCCCTTCACCCAGATGCAGGGCCTGTTGACCAACGACGGCAAGGTGCAGAAAGTCCTGCTCAATGCCATCGACCCGGCGCAGGAACGCAATGTCTCGATCATCGATAACTTCATGCAGCAGGGCAAACTGGACGACTTGTCGCCCGGCAGCTTTGGCATCGCTATCGGTGACAAGGCGGCGGCCAAGCTCGGCGTGGGCATCGGCGACAAGCTGACCTTCGTCGCGCCGGAAGTCACCGTGACTCCGGCGGGCATGTTCCCGCGCATGAAGCGCTTTACCGTGGTCGGCATCTTCCATGTCGGCGCCGGTGAGATCGACGGCTACCTGGGCCTGACCAACCTGACCGACCTGGCCCGCCTGCATCGCTGGAAGCCGGACCAGGTCCAGGGCTTGCGCCTGAAATTCAACGACCTGTTCGACGCGCCGCGTACCTCGTGGGAAATCGCCCAGCACCTGGGTGAAAACCAGTACTACGCCCGCGACTGGACCCGCACCCACGGCAACCTGTACCAGGCCATCCGCATGGAAAAAGCCATGATCGGCCTGCTGTTGCTGCTGATCGTCGCCGTCGCCGCCTTCAACATCATCTCCACGCTGGTGATGGTGGTGAACGACAAGAAGGGCGACATCGCGATCCTGCGCACCCTTGGCGCCACGCCGGGGCAGATCATGGCGATCTTCATGGTCCAGGGCACGGTGATCGGCGTCGTCGGCACCTTGATCGGCACCGTGGTGGGGATTCTCGCCGCGCTGAACGTCAGCGCGGCTATCGCCGGGCTGGAAGTGTTGATCGGCCACAAATTCTTGAACTCCGACGTCTACTTCATCGACTACTTGCCGTCCCAGGTGCAGAGCCAGGACGTATTGATGGTCGGCGGCGCCGCGTTGGTCCTGAGTTTCCTTGCCACCCTGTATCCAGCCTGGCGCGCGGCACGTACCCAGCCGGCGCAGGCTTTACGTTATGAGTGAATCGGGCATGAGTGAAAAAGCAATCCTGAGCTGCCGCAACCTGGGCAAATCCTACGAGGAAGGCCCGGAGTCCGTGGTGGTGCTGTCCAACCTGCAGCTGGAACTGCACCCGGGCGAACGCGTGGCGATCGTCGGCAGTTCCGGTTCCGGTAAAAGTACCTTGCTCAACCTGTTGGGCGGCCTTGATACGCCGTCCCAGGGCAGCGTCTGGCTGGCCGGCGAAGAGTTGTCGGCCCTGGGCGAGAAGGCCCGTGGCCAGTTGCGCAACCGTTCGCTGGGTTTTGTGTACCAGTTCCACCACTTGCTGCCCGAGTTCACCGCCCTGGAAAACGTCTGCATGCCGCTGTTGATCGGCAAGACCGCGATCCCGGAAGCACGCCAGCGTGCCCAGGCGTTGTTGGAGCGCGTCGGCCTGGGCCATCGCCTGGAGCACAAGCCGGCTGAGTTGTCCGGCGGCGAGCGCCAGCGTGTGGCGATTGCCCGTGCCCTGGTCAACAACCCGGGGCTGGTGATGCTCGACGAGCCGACCGGCAACCTCGACTCCCATACCGCCCAGGGCATCAAGGACTTGATGCTGGAGTTGAGCACCCAGATGCGCACCGCGTTCCTGGTGGTGACCCATGACATGAGCATGGCCCGCCAGATGGACCGTGTGTTGCACCTGCAGGAAGGTCATCTGGTCGCCATCTGACCTGTTTCAAGCCCGGCGCCCGGCGCCGGGTTTTCTATTTTTTCAACGGTGCCCGCGAATGTTCAGACCGTTATCGATTTTCATCGGCACGCGCTATACCCGCGCCAAGCGCCGCAACCGTTTTGTTTCGTTTATCTCGATGACCTCGATGATCGGCCTCGCCCTCGGCGTGCTGGCGATGATCGTGGTGTTGTCGGTCATGAACGGTTTCCAGCGGGAAATGAGCTCACGCATCCTCGGCATGGTGCCCCACGCAACCATCGTTGGCGTGAAGCCCATCAGCGACTGGCAGCCGGTAGCAGATGCCGCGATGAAGAATCCGGAAGTCACTGCTGCTGTACCGTTCACACAGATGGACGGCATGCTCTCCTACAAGGGCGCGATGCAGCCGATCGAGATCAGTGGCGTTGATCCGGCCCAGGAAGGCAAGGTGTCGATCGTGGCCCAGCATATCGTCCAGGGTCATCTTGAAGACCTTAAACCGGGCGAGTTCGGTGTGGTCATCGGTGAGATCACCGCCCGGCGTTTCCGCCTGAACGTCGGTGACAAGCTGACCCTGATCGTGCCGGAAATCAGCAGTGCGCCCGGTGGCATCACCCCGCGTATGCAGCGTTTGAACGTGGTGGGTGTGTTCAAGGTGGGCGCGGAGCTGGATGGCTCCATGGCCCTGATCCACATGGCCGACGCCGCCGAGATACAGCATTGGGAGCCGAACCAGGTGCAAAGCGTGCGCCTGGCGGTGAAAGACTTGTATGCCGCACCCAAGGTATCGGCGGATATCGCCGCCAGCCTCGGTGCCGACTACAAGGCCGACGACTGGACCCACACCCAGGGCAGCCTGTTCAGTGCGATGAAGATGGAAAAAACCATGATCGGCCTGCTGTTGCTGATGATCGTCGCGGTGGCGGCGTTCAACATCATCGCGACCTTGATCATGGTGGTGAACGACAAGGGCGCCGACATTGCGATCCTGCGCACCATTGGCGCCACGCCGCGGCAGATCATGGCGATCTTCATGGTGCAGGGGACGGTGATCGGGATCGTCGGTACCTTGATCGGTGGCATCCTCGGCGTGATTGCGGCGCTGAACGTCAGTGAACTGGTGGGTTGGCTGGAACGGGTGACCGGGCAGCATATCTTCAGTTCGGACGTGTATTTCGTCAGCAACCTGCCTTCGCAGTTGCAGGGTGGGGATGTGTTGCTGATTTGCTCGGCGGGGTTTGTGTTGAGCTTTTTGGCGACCATCTATCCGGCGTATCGGGCTGCGAAGATTGAGCCGGCGCATGCCCTCAGGTATTCGTAATTCTTAAGACCGCCTTCGCGAGCAAGCCCGCTCCCACATTTGACCGCGTTCTTCCTGAATGCACTCGGTCAAAATGTGGGAGCGGGCTTGCTCGCGAAAGGGCCGCTACAGCTTGCATCAATACCCCTGCGGCAACTCCATCACAAACCTCGCCCATCCCGCCCCCGACTCACAGAAAATCCGCCCCCCATGGGCCCGCACAATCGACTGGGTAATCGCCAAACCCAGCCCCGCATGTTCGCTGCTCCCTTCATGACGCGCCGGATCTGCCCGGTAAAACCGGTCAAACAACCGTGGCAACAATGCGTCGGGAATGCCTTCCCCGGTGTTTTCCACACTCAGCGTCACGCCTTGCATCCCCTCGACAATCCGCACGCTGACTTCGCCACCCGGCGGGGTGAACCGCAGCGCGTTATCCAGCAGGTTGGAAATCGCCCGGCGCAACATGCTGCGGTCACCTGAAGTGCTGGCGTTGCCTTCCCGAACCAGCCGCACCTGGACGTCCTCCGCCAGCGGTGCGAAAAACTCCAGCAATGCCTCCACCTCGTCCGCCAGCACCAGGGTTTCGCGCTTGGGCACCAGCAGCCCATGGTCCGCCTTGGCCAGGTACAGCATGTCGTTGACCAACTGCGCCATCCATTGCAGTTCTTCCAGGTTGCTGTGCAGGGCTTCGCGGTAGTCTTCCAGCGCCCGTGGCTGCGTGAGGATGACTTGGGTCTGTGTCAGCAAATTCGACAGTGGCGTGCGCAGTTCATGGGCGATGTCGGCAGAAAACGCCGAAAGGCGCTGGAAGGCATCGTCCAGGCGCCCAAGCATCGCGTTGAAGGACTGGGCGAGTTCCGCCAGTTCGGCGGGCATTTGTTCCTGGGGCAGGCGTTGGGTCAGGGAGTGGGCAGAGACGCCGCTGGCGACTTCGCTCATGCGCCTCAGCGGTCGCAACCCGCTGCGGGCGGCCCAAGCGCCGAGCAGGGCGGTGGCCAGGGCGGAAAGGCCGACGGTCAGCCAGATCAGATGCTGCATGCGTTGCAGGAAGTGTTGATGGTGGGTGATGTCGAGCATCAGCGTCAGTTGTGGCGATTCGCGATTGCCAGGTACCAGGGGCACGTTATACACGCGGTAATCGGTCCCGGCATTCTGCAAACTGTGCAGGCCAGGCTCCTGCGGCAGGGCGATGCCCGGGGCGCCGTCGAACCAGCGCCGGTCGCCTGCGGTGATGCGCAAGGCCAGGTCAGGCTGGCGATTGAGTTCTTCGCGCAGCTTCCCTTCCCGCAAGGCGAATAGCTCGGGCGTGTCCGCATCCTGCAAGGTACTGCGCAGCGCTATCAGCTTGCCGTCGAGCAACTGCTGGTCCAGCTCGATAAAGTGCGCCTCGCTGGCATGGTTGAACAGCACGCCGGCCAGCAATGAAACCACGGCGGTACAGCCAGCAAACAGCAGTGCCAGGCGGCTGGCCAGGGAAATCCGTTTCATCAACTGAACCGCTCCTCAAGCACGTAGCCCATGCCGCGTACCGTATGGATCAGCTTGTTGGGAAAGTTGTCGTCGACCTTCAGGCGCAGGCGGCGGATCGCGACTTCGATGATGTTGGTATCGCTGTCGAAGTTCATGTCCCACACCTGAGAGGCAATCAGCGACTTGGGCAGTACTTCGCCCTGGCGGCGCAGCAGCAGTTCCAGCAGGGAAAACTCCTTGGCCGTCAGGTCGATGCGCTGGCCGTCGCGCTCTACCCGGCGGCGGATCAGGTCCATGCGCAGGTCGGCCAGTTGCAGGCTGGTTTCCTGGGGTGGGCTGCTGCCACGGCGCAACAGGCTGCGCACCCGGGCCAGCAGTTCGGAGAAGGCGAAGGGCTTGACCAGGTAATCGTCGGCGCCCAGTTCCAGGCCATGCACCCGGTCTTCCACGGCGTCCCGCGCGGTAAGGAACAGTACCGGCATGTCGAGCCCGGCGTTGCGTACGGCCTGGAGGATCTGCCAGCCATCGCGACCTGGCAGCATCACATCGAGGATCAACAGGTCGTAGTCACCGGTCAGCGCCAGGTGCTGGCCGCTGGTGCCGTCGGCCACCAGCTCGGTGTTGAACCCGGCCTCGGCCAGCCCCTGGCGCAAGTAGTGGCCGGTTTTCGGTTGGTCTTCGACGATCAGCAGTTTCATGGGCGGCTCATGGTTTTACGGGAACACAGACGTTATACCGCGCACATCCGGCAGCCGGCTCAAGCTGACAAAGTTGTAATCTGGCCGTCAGCTGGCTGGCAGCGGCGCGTTCGTAAAGTGTCCCACAGACTGATTCCGAACCTTTGGAGTGTGAGCATGTTTTTACGTAAATCCTGGTTGTTGGCGGGCTGCCTGATGGCGCTGAGTCTTCCGGCGCTGGCTTCCCCGGCTGAAACCTTCGCCTTCGGTGAGGCTGCGCCCGCCGCCAAGGCCACGCGCACGGTGGAAGTGGTGCTGCAGGACATTTCCTTTTCGCCCAAGGCCATCGATGTAAAAGCCGGTGAGACCGTGCGCTTTGTGCTGGTCAACAAAGGCCAGTTGCTTCATGAATTCAACCTTGGCGATGCCGCCATGCACGCAGTGCATCAGAAAGAGATGCTGCAGATGCAGGCCAGCGGCATGCTGACGGCGACCGGCATGGGCAAAATGGACCACAGTGCGATGGGGCATGGTGATATGGCAGGCATGAAGCACGACGACCCCAACAGCGTGTTGGTAGAGCCCGGCAAGACCGCCGAGCTGACCTGGACCTTCACCAAGGCCACCGGCTTGGAGTTTGCCTGCAACATTCCGGGGCATTACCAGGCGGGCATGGTCGGCAAGCTGACCGTCAGCCAGTAAGCCATTGACGGGCAAAGGCGGGTAGAATGGCGGCGTTTATTTAGCCAGGTTTCCGCCATGCATCCCGCAGCCGAACATTCGCCGCTGGGCAAGTCCAGTGAATACATCTCCACCTACACCCCGTCGTTGCTGTTCCCGATTCCTCGCGCCGCCAAGTGGGCCGAGCTGGGCCTGAGTGCCGAGACCCTGCCGTATAAAGGCGTGGATTTCTGGAACTGCTTCGAACTGTCCTGGCTGCTGCCATCCGGCAAACCCGTGGTGGCCATCGGTGAATTCAGTATCCCGGCCGACTCGCCGAACATCATCGAGTCGAAGTCGTTCAAGTTGTACCTCAACTCGCTGAACCAAACCGCGTTTGCCGATGTGCAAAGCCTTGAAGCGACTTTGCGCACCGACCTGAGTGCAGCGGCCGGCAAGCCGGTTGGTGTGCGCATCCGCAGCCTGGGCGAGGTTGAAGCCGAAGGCGTGGTCGCGTTGCCGGGTGTGTGCATTGATGACCTGGACATTACCGTCAGCAACTACGAGTACCCGCGCCCGGAACTGTTGCGTTGCGACGATTCGCGCGTGGTGGAGGAGAGCGTCCACAGTCATCTGCTCAAGTCCAACTGCCCGGTGACCAGCCAGCCTGACTGGGGCAGTGTGGCGGTGGAGTACCGCGGCGCGGCGCTGGATCATGCCAGCCTGCTGGAATACCTGGTGAGCTTCCGCCAGCACTCGGACTTCCATGAACAGTGCGTGGAGCGGATCTTTCTCGACCTGCAGCGCTTGCTCAAGCCGGAGAAACTGACGGTGTATGCGCGCTATGTGCGGCGTGGCGGGCTGGATATCAACCCGTATCGCAGTACTGAAGAGCAGCAGTTCCAGAACCTGCGCCTGGCTCGACAGTAGCCTTCACACAAAATAAATGTGGGAGCGGGCTTGCTCGCGAAAGCGGTGTATCAGCCAGCTTATGTATCAGCTGACGGACCGCATTCGCGAGCAAGCCCGCTCCCACATTTGATAGGTGTCCGACTATTAGATCCCGATGTTACCCAGGGTCACCACAATATTGCGCAAGGTCCCGGCAATGCCCGGGTGCTCCAGTTCGAAGCGTTCTACGGCCAGGTTCACACCGTCGGCGATGCTTGGATCCTGAATGGCACCTTCCAGTGGCTCCTGAACTTCCAGTTCAGCAATCAAATCTCGCAGCTCTTCGCGCTGTTCGAGGGGCATTTCTGGATTCTGATCCAATTGCTCGCGCAAAGTTTTGACCTGTTCTTGCAGTTGTTCGCGGGCAGGCATGGCGTTCTTCCTTTTATCGATAGGCACTGACATAGACCGCGGCACGCCGGGAAAGGTCTATGGGCTGACCTGTAGATTAATCCACTGGCGCCTACTGTGCATGATCTCGATCAGGGCTTCTCGCCTTTGAGCTGGCGCAGGCTGATGTCGGCCAGGCAGGTCTGCAGTTCGCCCAGGTGGTCAATCACCGAATGCACGCCCAGGCCATAGAGCGCGACAGTGGCTTTTGCGCGCTTATGCTCGCGTTCCTTCTCGCTGAGTGCTTGCCATTGCTGCGGCGAAAGCCCGCACAATGAGCCACAGGATGCCAGGCCAATGGTCCACAGCCCGGCATTGAGCCCCGATTGCAGCAGGCGTGGCTCGCCGCTGACCAGGACGCAGCCTTCCAGGCGTTCGATATTCAGTTCCATCAGGGCCTGCCAGCAGGCGTGAGGCGCCGGCCAGCGGGTGGAGGAGGGCTTGGCAGCCTTGATCCAGCGGGGTAGCCCGGCGGCCAGCGGTGTGGAAACCGACGCCGGCAACTCGTCCAGCCATGCACAAGGGACGCGCTGTTCTTCGAGGCTGCGCAGGATCTTCAGAGCGCCGACAGTGGCATGGGTATCGCTGGAAGGCGCGGAATCGGCGCGGGCCTGGGAACCAAAGTCCACCAGGCAGCCACTAAGCCCGAACAGTACGGCCGTCAAGGACGGGGTGCTGGCACTAACAATCTCGGCGTGTGGCATTTCGACGTCCCTGAAATAGCAGTGACGCTACCGGACTTGGGTGACAAGCAAGTTACACCCGCAGCAATTGTAGGAATTTTGTGCATTTGCTGAATGACATTTCTGCAAGGCTGCCTAATCTGACACTTCCGTCATATACTGACGGCCTCATTCAGGGCATAGCGCCCATGACAGACCATTCAAGGAGTTCAAGCTATGCGCTGGAGCCAATGTCTAGCTCAGCTGTCCGTATGTGCGAGTATTTTGCTGGTTCCTTTCGTAGCCCAGGCGGCCTCGGAAGATGATCCATGGGAAAGCGTCAACCGCCCGATCTTCACCTTCAACGATACCGTTGATACCTATGCCCTCAAGCCATTGGCTCAAGGCTATCAGTTCGTGACCCCGCAGTTCGTGCAGGACGGGATCCACAACTTCTTCCGCAACATCGGCGACGTCGGCAACTTTGCCAACGACGTGCTGCAACTCAAGCCCCACGCTGCAGGCGTCGACACTGCCCGCTTGCTGATGAACACCACGTTCGGCGTGCTGGGTTTCGTTGATGTCGGCACCAAAATGGGGCTGCAACGCAACGACGAAGACTTCGGCCAGACTCTCGGCTACTGGGGCGTCGACAGCGGTCCTTACGTGATGCTGCCACTGCTGGGCCCAAGCACCCTGCGTGACGCGCCGTCCAAATACGTGGACAGCTACACCCAGCCATACCGCTACATGAACGATATCGGCTGGCGCAACAGCACCTTCGGCCTGAATATCGTCGACACGCGTGCCAGCCTGCTGTCCTCCGAGAAGCTGATCAGCGGCGACAAATACACCTTCATCCGCAACGCCTACTTGCAGAACCGCGAGTTCAAGGTCAAGGATGGCAAGGTTGTAGACGACTTTTAAGCCCCAGGCTTGAAAGAAGAAGGCGGCCCTCGGGTCGCCTTTTTTGTGGGCGGCATTCGAGGTTTATCCGTGGGTTACGTGCTTACTTTAAGTCGCGGTTTTATGCGTTCTTATAACTAGTGGTGATTTGCGATGTAAAGACGCCCGGCGACCATCGCCGTGAGCTTGAAACCCCTGGCGGATGGGAGTACCGTCTGCGCCTTAGAAGGGCACCTCTGCTTTACCTTTGTGCGTCGGCAATAACTCGGCGTTTTGTAGGACAGAGAGGCTAGAAAGCGAATCCAGTAGTAAGCCCGGCCATTGTCGAGCTGCCTACGCCAACCTAATTCTGGCGCCGTTTGCCCACATGCAGAAAACCAGTGCCACGCTGCTGATAATCGATGACGACGAAGTAGTGCGCGCGAGTCTTGCGGCCTATTTGGAAGACAGTGGCTTCAGCGTCCTGCAGGCCAGCAACGGCCTCCAGGGTCTCCAGGTATTCGAGCGCGACAAGCCCGACCTTGTGATCTGCGACCTGCGCATGCCCCAGGTGGGCGGCCTTGAGCTGATCCGCCAGGTGACCGACATCGCCCCGCAGACGCCGGTGATTGTCGTGTCCGGTGCCGGCGTGATGAACGATGCCGTCGAGGCCTTGCGCCTCGGCGCCGCCGACTACCTGATCAAGCCCCTGGAAGACCTGGCTGTGCTGGAGCACTCGGTGCGTCGTGCCCTGGATCGTGCACGGCTGCTGCTGGAAAACCAGCGTTACCGTGAAAAGCTCGAAACCGCCAACCGCGAACTCGAAGCCAGCCTGAACCTGCTCCAGGAAGACCAGAACGCCGGTCGCCAGGTGCAGATGAACATGCTGCCGGTGAGCCCGTGGAGCATCGACGAGTTCAAGTTTGCCCACCAGATCATCCCGTCGCTGTACCTGTCGGGTGATTTCGTCGACTACTTCCGCGTTGATGAGCGGCGTGTCGCGTTCTACCTGGCCGACGTTTCCGGCCACGGCGCCTCCTCTGCATTCGTGACCGTGTTGTTGAAGTTCATGACTACACGGCTGTTGTTCGAGTCCAAGCGCAATGGCACCTTGCCGGAGTTCACCCCTTCGCAAGTGCTGGGCCACATCAACCGGGGCCTGATCAGCTGCAAGCTGGGCAAGCACGTGACGATGGTCGGCGGCGTGATTGATGAAGAAACAGGTCTTTTGACCTATAGCATTGGCGGTCACCTGCCATTGCCGGTTTTATACACTCCAGACAGTGTGCGCTACCTGGAAGGGCGTGGTTTGCCGGTTGGCTTGTTCAATGAAGCCACCTACGAAGACCACATCCTGGAATTGCCGCCGACGTTCAGCCTGACGCTGATGTCCGACGGTATCCTGGACCTTTTGCCAGAGCCTACACTCAAAGAGAAAGAAGCCGCCTTGCCCCAACGGGTCAGGTCGGCGGGCGGCAGCCTGGATGGCCTGCGGCAGGTTTTTGGATTGGCCACGCTAGGGGAGATGCCGGATGATATCGCCCTATTGGTGTTGAGCAGGAATCTTTGATGAGTACCGGAAGAATCCAATTCGCCGAGCAAGACGGGACTTTTGTCCTGAAGTTTGTCGGTGAAGTGCGCCTGACCTTGTGTTCGGCGCTGGATGCGACGATTGAGCGGATCTTCACTGCCTTGAATTTCTCGGCGATCGTGATCGATCTGACCGAAACCCGCAGCATCGATAGCACCACCCTTGGGCTGTTGGCCAAGTTGTCCATTCTGTCTCGGCAGAAGGTCGGACTGCTGCCGACCGTCGTCACCACCCACGAAGACATCACCCGTCTGTTGCAGTCCATGGGCTTCGATCAAGTGTTCAACATCGT
Source organism: Pseudomonas sp. D4002 (assembly GCF_013385665.1). Taxonomy (NCBI): domain Bacteria; kingdom Pseudomonadati; phylum Pseudomonadota; class Gammaproteobacteria; order Pseudomonadales; family Pseudomonadaceae; genus Pseudomonas; species Pseudomonas sp. D4002. Next base: position 138,068 of record NZ_JACAPN010000009.1, on the reverse strand, counting down.
TGACCGCCCGATCCCGTGCCCGGAATGCCTGACCGACCTGCCGTCCCAGGACCAGTCCGAGGAAGTGGTACGGGTCAAGGTACTGGAAGCCCACAAGATCCTGATGGGCTTGAACGACTCCAACCGCGAGGCGTTCCACGACCTGGTGAATGCGCTGGAGCGGCACTAATTTCCAGCTGAAACACTGTCAAAGTGTGGGAGGGGGCTGGCTCCCGAAAGCGGCGGTTCAGTAGTGAATGTAGCGACTGACGCCCTGTATTCGGGAGCAAGCCCCCTCCCACATTTTTAACTGAGTTCGGCTCGAAATCGGCTAATACAAAAAAAGGGCGGCACCCTCACAGGTGCCGCCCTTTTTGTCGCCGCCGTTTTTAGAGCTTGGCGGTCAACAGCGCTTCGAGTTTTTCCTGGTCGCGGGCGAACTGACGAATGCCCTCGGCCAGTTTCTCGGTGGCCATTGCATCTTCGTTGGATTCCCAACGGAACTGCGCTTCGGTCAGGTGCACACGAGCTTCGCCCGCATGGCCTGGCGACAATTTGCGTTCCAGCTTGCCGTTGTCGGCTGCGAGTTTTTCCAGCAGGTCCGGGCTGATGGTCAGGCGGTCACAACCAGCCAGCTCTTCGATCTGGCTCAAGTTACGGAAGCTTGCACCCATTACCACGGTCTTGTAGCCATTGGCCTTGTAGTAGTTGTAGATGCGCGTCACCGACTGCACGCCCGGATCCTCGGAGCCGGTGTAATCGTTACCGTTGGCCTTCTTGTACCAGTCGTAGATACGGCCCACGAACGGCGAAATCAGGAACACGCCGGCTTCGGCGCAAGCCACGGCCTGGGCGAAGGAGAACAGCAGCGTCAGGTTGGTCTGGATGCCTTCCTTTTCCAGCTGCTCGGCGGCGCGGATGCCTTCCCAGGTGGAAGCGATCTTGATCAGCACGCGGTCACGGCCAATGCCGGCCTTGTCGTACAGGTCGATCAGGCGATGGGCGCGCTTGAGGACGGCGTCAGTGTCGAACGACAGACGGGCATCCACCTCGGTGGAAATGCGGCCGGGCACCACTTTCAGGATTTCCTGGCCGACGGCTACCGCAAAACGGTCGCTGGCCAGGCCTACATCGCCGTTGCAGTCGGCAACAGCCTCATCCAGCAGCTTGGCATAGCCTGGGATCGACGCGGCCTTGAGCAGCAGGGAAGGGTTGGTAGTGGCGTCTTGTGGCTTGAGCTTGGCGAGGGTAGAAAAATCGCCGGTATCGGCTACTACAGTGGTGAATTGCTTGAGTTGTTCCAGCTTGGAAGTCATGGGCGTGCTCTGTCCTGTGGGTCTGATGACATTACCCGAGCGCTGACAGCCGCTCAAGGGCGCAAATGCATTCGATCGTTTGCGAGGGCAACAACCTGAAAACAGCCGTTTGAATCACCGGCCAATGCTCAATAGGAGGCCAAAACAGCCAGCAGGTTCAACCCAACTGCCCGATGACCACCCGATCAAACGGTGGGAGCAGCCTTGCCCCATCTTCCTGACATCCCCCCCCATCCAAATGTGGGAGCGGGCTTGCTCGCGAAGGCGTCGTGTCAGCCACCCAATAAACCCACTGACACCCAAATCACCGCCCCTCCAACAACTCCCCGGCCATATCCAGCAACGCCAGCGGATCACTGGCCTTATGAATATCCACCGACAACAACTGCCGAAACTTCCGCGCCCCCGGGAAACCCGTCCCCAGCCCCAGCGCGTGGCGCGTGATGTGATGCATCGAGCCACCTGTCGCCAGGTGTTCGGCAATATAAGGACGCAACTGCGCCAACGCCTCGGCGCGGGTGATCACAGGTGTCGTGCTGCCAAACAGCTGCTGATCCACCTCGGCCAGCAAATACGGATTGTGATAAGCCTCGCGGCCCAGCATCACGCCATCGAAGGTCTGCAGATGCTCCTGGCACTGTTCGAGGGTCTTGATGCCGCCGTTGAGGATGATCTCCAGTTCAGGGAAATCCTGCTTCAACTGGGCGGCAACGTCGTAGCGCAAGGGCGGGATGTCCCGATTTTCCTTCGGTGACAGCCCTTCCAGAATGGCGATTCGCGCATGCACGGTAAAACTGGTGCAGCCCGCGTCCTTCACTTGGCCAACGAAATCGCACAGCTCGGCGTAACTGTCCCGGCCGTTGATGCCGATGCGGTGCTTAACCGTTACCGGGATCGAGACGGCGTCCTGCATTGCCTTAACGCAATCCGCCACCAACGCAGGGTGTGCCATCAGGATCGCGCCAATCATGTTGTTTTGCACCCGGTCGCTGGGGCAGCCGACGTTGAGGTTCACCTCGTCGTAGCCGGCGTCCTGGGCCATGCGGGCGCAGGCGGCCAGGTCGGCGGGGACGCTACCGCCCAACTGCAGGGCGAGTGGATGCTCGGCCTCGTTATGGCGCAGGAAACGTTCGTGGTCGCCGTGGAGGATTGCGCCGGTGGTGACCATCTCGGTGTAGAGGAGGGCGTTTTTGGACAGCAGGCGCAGGAAGAAGCGGCAGTGTCTGTCCGTCCAATCCATCATCGGAGCAACGGAGAAGCGACGGGAGAACGATGGCGTTGGTGCTATAGGTGAGGACATTAGGATCTGAGATGGATAAGGCGAAGGGCGTACAGTTTAACAGGAATGGGCGTGGTGCCGTGGTGGTCAGTGCCAGAGCTCCAGCCACCCTGGCACGGTTTTCAGCTTATTTCTTCTTTTTGTCGGGCGCCTGAGTCAGCGCCGAAGCCGCCACAGATTTCACATCCGGCGGAGTGGTGGGATCCGCCAGCAGCTTGGCTGCTTTTGAAGCGACGCTTTCACTGGTTTTTTCGTCTTTAGCCATTATTGAGCTTCCCTCTACGTAGGCCGCAGGCTCATCTGAATTGATGCCTGGTCGGCTTTAATATGTAGGGGCTAACCGTTGATATCGCCAATCAGAATATGTGCCGGGATAATTCGTCGCCAAAACGACATCAACCTGAACCGATCCTGTCCTACGGCAAAGTTTCATAATTCTCACCGGCATTGAGGCCTACGCTCAGCCCATAAGCCCAAAGGGAACTGAAAAAATGATCTCCAACCTCGTCAAAGTCGTGATGGTCGCAGGCACGTTGCTCTTGGCCGCTTGTTCGTCGGGTTCATCGGGCATGAGTAGCGACCTGAGCAGCGACCCTTGTTATTCAGGGGGATGCCAAGCCTTTGGCGACCACAGCCCCAGCAAGGCCGCCAAGATGAATTTTGGGGGCAACGCGCTGGGGAGCAGTTACGGGGAGTATGGTTCGGGGTTGATGCATGATGACTGACTGAGCGGGTGGGGCAGTCATTTACTCAGTGACTGACCCACCGCTTTCGCGAGCAAGCCCGCTCCCACATTGGATCGTGGGAGGGCTTTAGTGACCGCCTTTCATACGTCGGGCGATCAGGTAGATGCCCAAGCCTACCAGCGCCGTAGCCGCGCCAATGTAGCCCGTGCTGGTCCACCCATACCCCGCCGTAATCGCCATCCCGCCAAGCCACGGCCCCAGCGCGTTCGCCAGGTTAAACGCCGCGTGGTTGGACGCCGCCGCCAGGCTCGGTGCCTCATGCGCAATGTCCATCAAGCGGATTTGCAGCGGCGCGGCCATGGCGATCATGGTGCCGACCAGGCCGATGCCCAGCAGCACGCTCCACAGCGAGCTGGCGGCGAAGGTGAAGAAAATCAGCACGGCCATCGACCACACCATAATCCAGCCCACTGCGCGAAATTGCAGGCGATCAAACAGCTTGCCGCCGGCGATGTTGCCGATGATGCCGCCTACGCCAAACGCGGCCAGACCGAATGGGATCCACTGCGGCGAGACTTTCGTCACTTCGAGCATGGTCGGCGCCAGGTAGCTGAACACGCAAAACATCCCGGCAAAACCAATAGCGCCAATGGACAGCGCCATCCACACCTGCGGTTTGGTGAAGGCGCGCAGTTCTTTGCGCGGGTCGCTGCGGGGTTCGTCGTGGCGATCCGGTACGAATTGCCAGACCAGCGCGATGGTGCACAGGGCGATAGCACTGACCAGCGCGAACGCCGAGCGCCAGCCAAAGTGTTGACCGAGGAAGGTCGCGATGGGGTTGCCGAGCAGCATGGCCAGGGTCAGGCCCATCATCACGCGGGCGACGGCGCCAGCGCGTTTGTCGTTGGGCACCATGCTGGAGGCGACCACGGCGGCGATGCCGAAGTAGGCGCCGTGGGGCAGGCCGCTGATAAAGCGGAAGGCCACCAGCGAACCGAAGGTCGGGGTAAACGCCGTGGCGAGGTTGCCCAGGGCATAAAGGCCCATCAGCAATAGCAGCATGTGTTTACGCAGCAACTTGGCGCCGAGGATCGCCAGCAGCGGGGCGCCGACCATCACGCCCAGCGCATAGGCGCTGATGGCGTGGCCCACTTGCGGTTCGCTGAGATTGAGGTTGCGGGCGATGTCGGGCATCAGGCCCATGATGGCGAATTCGCCGGTGCCGATCGCAAAGGCGCCCACGGCCATGGCCGCTTCCATTTTGGCGGCGCTGCGCGCGGGCAGCACGTGCCCGGGTGTTTGCTGGATAGTCATGGGTAACTCTGTTTGATGAAGTGCACGAAGGACAGCCGCCGATGCTACGCATGCAGCGACGAAGGTGTCTAGAACAGCGTGTTGCGCGAGAGTTCCATCGGCGCAAGCAGTGCGGGGCTTTGAGATCCGTCTTATTCAACTACCCTCTCGCCACGCTTACTCTTTTGGCGATGAAGCTCAAACATTTCCTGCAACCACTCGACTCTTCTTTTTCGACGCCCAAGGCCGCGCGCAAGTTGTTGCGGCTGTTTGCCCTGGCATTGGTGCTCGGCGTGTATGTGGGTGCCTACAGCTACTTGCGTGCGGCGTTGAATGAGGAAATTTCGCTACGGCGCAGTTATATGAATGAGGCGATTTCCGATGCGCAGAGTTTTTTTATCAGCCGCCAGACGCTGCTCAAAAGCCTCGGCCTGTCGACGGTTCGTCATGTCACGCCACCCGTGGGCAACCTCAATAATGTGCCGGCCGAAGAGTTGCACATCACCTTGGGCGAGGCGGGCAATATCTGGAGCCTTTGGCTGACTAGGCGCCTGCTTGATTACCTGCAGGTCAACCAGGTCAACCTGATCTACGTCGCGCAGCGCGCCGAGCCGGTGGTGGAGCGCCTGTTTACCGTTGGGGCGGCCCCGGAGAATGTGCCGCAGCCGGTATTGCAGCGGTTGATGGCGGTGGACACCGGCAAGGTCTCGGTCAGCGATGAGTTGTGGCTGACTGAGCAGAGCCGCCTGGATTCACCGCTATACATCTTCACCCGCCTCGACGACCGTAGCCCCACGTCGGGTTGGCTCGGGCTGGAGGTGGACGGCCCGGACCTGATCAACGCCCTACAGCATGAAAAAGCCGGGGACTTCATGTTGCTTGACGGCGCCGGGCAGCTGATTTTCAGCAGCACGCCTCATCAACCGTCGGCTGCGCAGGTGCTGCGCCAGTATCACGCCACGGCCAGCTTTGGTTGGGAAGGCAGCCGCTGGCTGCCGGATCGCTTGGCCATTCGCAAGCACCTGGGTTACTCCCAGTGGCAGATCGTCTACAGCCTGGAGCTGAGTTCACTGTTGCCCAGCCTGGCCATGCCGTTGCTGCTGTGCCTGCTGTTGTGCGCAGCGGCCAGCTTGTTGATGGTGCGGTTGGTGCGGCGCATCGATCAGCGTTTGATTATCCCGGCAGCCAATCGCATCGAAGCGCTGGTGGAGAGTGAGGCATTCAGCAGTGCGGTGATTCGCATCGCGCCAGTGGCCTTGTGCGTGCTGCGCCGCAGCGACGGCGAGGTAGTGCTGGAAAACCCCCTGTCCCGGCAATGGCTGGGCAACGGCCACGAGCGCCAGCAACTGTGTCACGGCTGGATTCGCCGCGCGTTCGATGAGTCGGAACAAAGCAGCACCGACGAGCTGCAAATGGCCGACGGTCGTCACCTGTACCTGAGTTTCGCGCCAACCCGTTACCAGCGTGAGGAGGTGCTGATCTGCGCCTTCAGCGACATCACCGAACGCAAGCAGGTGGAGTTGGCCCTGCAGCAGGCGCGCACGCTGGCGGACGCGGCGAATGAGGCCAAGACCCTGTTCCTGGCAACCATGAGCCATGAAATCCGCACGCCATTGTATGGCGTGCTGGGCACCCTGGAATTGCTTGCGCGCACCGACCTTAACAGCCAGCAGCGTGGCTACCTGAATGCCATCGAGGGCTCGTCGGCGAACTTGCTGCAAATGATCTGCGATGTGCTGGACGTGTCGAAAATCGAAGCGGGACAACTGTCCCTAGAGTTCAGCACGTTCTCACCGATCGAGTTGGTGCAGGAAGTGATCCAGGGCTACGCAGGCGCCGCCCAAAGCAAGGGCCTGCAGTTGTTCGCCTGCCTCGACCCGCAGTTGCCCGACCACGTGAGCGGGGATGTCACACGCATCCGCCAGATCCTGAATAACCTGCTGAACAACGCGCTGAAATTCACCGAAAGCGGCCGGATTGTCTTGCGTCTGCGCCTGGAAAGCCGTGAAGGCGAGCGCACGATGTTGCAGTGGCAGGTAGTCGACACCGGCAAGGGCATCGCCGAGGAAGACCAGCGGTACCTGTTCGAGCCGTTCTTCCAGGTCAGCGGCAATGCGAATGTGGTCGCCGGCAGCGGCCTGGGCTTGTCGATCTGCAAGCGCCTGATGCACTTGATGAACGGCACCTTGCGGGTGGTCAGCGAACCGGGCCTGGGCAGCAGCTTTTCCTTCACCTTGCCGCTGGAGCAAGTCAACGACGACGACCAGGCTCCCTGGGCGCAGCCGCTGCTCGGCGAGCGGGTGTATGTGGTGTCGCCGGTGCGTGAGCTGGCGGAAAGTGTTGGCGGCTGGTTGCGTCGCTGGGGCGCGCGCGCGCAACTCGGTGCGCCGGAGTCCGCCGAGGCCGACCCCGGCGCGGTATTGGTCGAGCTGTATCCCGGCCCGACCGAGCCCGACCAGTTGCTGCATTGGTCCGGGCCGCGGGTGATGGCCGCGGTCGACGAGCATGGCGCTTATCCCTGGCAGATCGGCCTGAACAACCTGCAGGCGCTCAACCGCGCGGTCAGCCGCGCCCAGGGCAGCGAAGAGTTGTTGTCGCCGAGGATCAGCGAGAAGCCCACCGAGTTCAGCCTCAACCTGCGCCTGCTGGTGGCCGAAGACAACCTGATCAACCAGTTGATCCTGCGCGACCAGTTGGAAGAGCTCGGCTGCAGCGTGGTGCTGGCCGGCGACGGCATTGAAGCGCTGTCATTGTGGGGTGATACCGCGTTCGACATGATTCTCACCGACGTCAACATGCCACGCATGAACGGCTATGAACTCACCGAACAACTGCGTCGCCTGGGTTGCTCACTGCCGATCATCGGGGCCACCGCCAACGCGATGCTCGACGAAGCCGAGCGCTGCCTGAACGCTGGCATGGATCATTGCCTGGTCAAGCCGTTCACCCTGCGCGCCCTCTACCAGTGCCTGCATCGCTATCAGAGGAGGGTGCTTTGAGCGCCTATCGCGTACTCATCGTGGAAGACCATCCTTTCCAGCATGAGTACTTGATCAACGTCTTCCAGGCCATCGGCGGGTTTGACGTCGATGTGGTCTGGGATGGCGCCACCGCGCTGCAACGCCTGGCCCGACAGCGCTACGATCTGCTGCTCAGCGACTTGATGATGCCGGGGATGGACGGTGTGCAACTGATCCAGCACTTGGCCCGCATGCACGCGCCGCCTGCGCTGGCGCTGATGAGCGTGGCGTCGCGGCGCATGCTGGTGGGCGCCGGGCAGGTGGCCGGGAACCTCGGCCTGACCGTCGCCGGGCTAATCTCCAAGCCGGTGCGCGAACGCGAGGTGCGCACCCTGCGCGATTGCCTCGACAAACTCGCCGAGCAGGCGCGCACGCCGTGTTGCCACCGGGGTGTCAGCCATGCCCGGGAGAACCTTGAGCGCGCCTTGGCCAATGGTGAAATCCAGGCGTGGTTCCAGCCGAAAAAATCCCTGCATGACGGGCGCATCGTGGGCGCCGAAGCCCTGGCACGCTGGGTGCACCCGGTGGAAGGGTTATTGATGCCCGGCGCGTTTCTTGACGACATCGAGCGCCTTGACCTGGAAACCCGCTTGCTCACCTGCATTCTCGGCCAAACCCTCATCGCCCAGGCCCAGTGGGCGCAACTCGGTTACCGGCTGCCGGTGTCGATCAACCTGCCCACGCATTTGCTCGACCAGAGCGACCTGGTCGACCGCCTGCTTGCCCAGGTGCAAAGCCGCGACGCCGAACCCCGGCAAATTACCTTCGAATTGATGGAAAGCTCCACCACACGGCTGCCCAGTAACTACTACGCTGGAGCATGTCGCTTGCGCATGATGGGCTTTGGGTTGGCGCAGGATGACTTCGGCAAGGGGTTCAGTTCCTACTTCAACCTGGTGTCGACGCCGTTCAACGAGGTCAAGATCGACCGGTCACTGGTGCATGGCTGTGCCGAGAACGAAAGCCTGGCGTCGGCCTTGCAAAGCATTGTCGAGCTGGGCCGCAAACTCGGGCTGACCACCATCGCCGAGGGCGCCGAGACCCAGGCGGAGCTGGCGGTGTTGCGGCGTATCCGCTGCGATCAGGTGCAGGGTTTCCTGATCTCCCATGCCGTGGCGGCGGAAAAATTCAGCGCCCTGTTAATCGAGGATGGCCCTGCGCCAGCACTTATGTGAGTGGCCAGGGTCACACAGTCAAGAAGCCCGAAGGAAGGGTCGCCCGGTCAGCCGGGCGTTATTGGCCAATGCCGGGATCAAGCATAGGCCCCATATCCTGATTCAGGCTTCTGCGGTACTGACGATGAAACATGCAAGTCTGCGCCTGGACAAGCTGGCGCAAAGCTCTCAACGCTTGAACAAAGCCCTGTTATTGCTCACGGGGCTCGCCTTGTTGCTGTCCAGCAGTTGCTATTGGGCGGTGTCGCGGTTGCTCGACGCTGAACAGGAAAAGGTCGAGTTCCACTTCGCCCGCGTGGTGGAGATCATCCATGAGCACGAGGCGTTCCTGCGCAACGTGGCCAGTGGCTACAGCCGCAGCAACGCGCCGCCGCTGCCGGCCGTGCAGTCGACCTCGGTGGTGGAGTTGCAGCACGAAGGCGGGCAGGTGGTGTTGCAGGCCAAGGGGTTTGCGATGTCGCTACCCTTCACCTTGTCCCACGCCGAGACGTTCTCGGCGGATGACACGCGCCGGGCACTGGCGTTTGGCGTGCAACTGACTGACTACTACGGCGGCTACTGGGCCAGCTCGTTTTACGCCTCGCCGCAGCTGTTCGTGTTCACCCCCAATGCCGTCGCCAGCCTGGCCGTGCCCGGCGTGGGCGGCTTGCGCCAGCACCAGCCATTGTTGCGCGAGCAGTACCGCGACGTGGTGAGCCGCTTGCAGCAACTGCAACAGAGCCAAAGCCTCCTGCTGACCGACAGCCGCGTGCGCTGGATGCGTGCGCCGCCGCAGTTGTACCAGAACAGCCGCAGCGTGGTCGCGATGATCGGCCTCGACGCGCCTGCCGCCGTATTGCCGGCCAATCAGCCTCAGGGCCTGCTCACGCTGGCGGCGGTGGTGGACACCTCGCAGGTCGACGAAATCGAGCGAGTACTGCAACTGTCGGTCTACAACCAGTTCACCCTGATCTCGCCCCAGGGCGACGTGTTGCTCGGCAGCCTCGGCGATGAACACATGGCGCCCCTGGGCCTGAGCTTCAACAGCCAGGGTTTGCGCTTCAAGATGCTCAGCGAGGGTGGCGAGCACTGGACCGGCCTGTACGCCATCAGCTATCAGGATTTCCTGCGCTACGCCAAATGGCCGCTGCTGGGCCTTGGCCTGACGTTTCTGGCGGCCGTGCTGCTGGGCTGGTGGATCAACCATTGGTACAAGACCCGCATCGTCAGCCCGGCGCAACGCGCGCAGGAGCGTCTGTTCGAGAGCGAGGCATTCAACCGCATCATGCTGCACAACGCCCCGGTGGGATTGTGCGTAGTGCGCCGCAGCGATCACCAGTTACTCCTGGAAAACCAGCGCGCGCTGCAATTGCAGGGCACCGCACCGCTGCTCGACGTGCTCAAGGCCAACGATGGCCCGGATACCCCCGGCGAGATGTGCCTGGCGGTGGAGGGGCGGTACTTGCAGGTCGTGGTGGTGGCGGCGCGGTACGAAGGTGAGGACGTGTTCCTCTGCGGCTGCAACGACATCACCCGACACGTGGACGAAGCCCAGTTGCTGACCCAGGCGCGCCAGGAAGCCACCGAAGCCAACGAGGCCAAAACCGTGTTCCTGGCAACCATGAGCCATGAAATCCGCACCCCGCTGTACGGCGTGCTCGGCAATCTGGAACTGATGGCCCTGACCGACATGAGCGAGCGCCAGCGCCACTACCTGGAAATTATCCAGGGTTCGTCCACTGTGCTGTTCCAGTTGATCAGCAACGTACTGGATGTATCGAAAATCGAATCCGGGCAAATGGCCGTGGAAGCGGCGCCGTTCAGCCCGAGCCAGTTGGTGGCGGAATCGGTGTTGGCGTTCAGCGCGACCGCGCGCAATAAAGGCTTGCAGATCGATGCCGAGATCGACCCGCTGCTACCGCCGCAACTGCTTGGCGATGCTGGCCGCATCCGGCAGGTCCTGCATAACCTGCTGGGCAACGCGATCAAGTTCACCGACTCCGGGCGCGTGCGTTTGCGCCTGATGGTGCAGCAACTACTTGACGATAAAGTGACCCTGCAATGGCAGGTCACTGACACCGGCGTGGGCATTCCGGAAAAGGCGCTGGACCAGTTGTTCAAGCCGTTTTATCAGGTAGCGGGCGACCAGGACGGCAATGGCGCCGGCCTGGGCCTGTCTATCTGCTCGCGCTTGAGTGAGTTGATGGGCGGCAGCATGCGCGTGGTCAGCGAGCCAGGGTTGGGCAGCAGTTTTTCGCTGTTCATCACCTTGCCGGTGCTTCAGGAAACCCTGCCCTCTGCGGAACAACCGCCGATGCCGCCGTGCCTGGACGCACCGTGCCTGAACGTGCGCGTGCTGGTCGCCGAAGACAACCCGGTCAGCCAGGCCGTGCTGCAAGAACAGCTCGAGGCCCTTGGCGCCCACCCCACCGTAGCGCGTGACGGCGAGCATGCGCTGCAAATCTGGGGTTCGCAGCCGTTCGACCTGGTGATCACCGACATCAATATGCCGCGCCTCAACGGCTACGACCTGGCCCGCGCGTTGCGTGAACAAGGCGTCCAGGTGCCGATCATCGGCGTCACCGCCAATGCCCTGCGCGAGGAGGGCGAGCGTTGCCTGGCGGTGGGCATGAACGCGTGGGTGGTCAAACCGCTGAGCCTGAGCATGCTGCGCCAGGCGTTAATGGCGCACTGCCGGCGGGCCACGGCCTTGCCGGTGGTGCAGGTGGACCGGGACCGTGAAGGCTGGATCGAGCTTTCCCCGGCCATGCGCCAACTGATGGCCGACACGTTGCTGGTGGATGTGCAGCAGATCGAACAAGGCCTGACGGCCGGCGATGCCACCCTCGTACGTGAGCGTTTGCACAGCCTCAACGGCGCGCTGGCCAGTGTGCGTGCCGGGGAACTGTCCAGCGCTTGTCAGGCATGGGAGAACACCCTGTACGACGCACCGCTGGATACATACGCCACCACGCAGATTCGAGGCGTGTGCGCACGGCTTACAGCGGTTGCGCAGTGCTTGCTGGCAGAGTCGCAAACTTGATGAAAGCCCATTACAAGGAAGATAAAGAATGCGAGAAATGAACGTTGTGATCGCCGATGACCACCCGATCGTACTGGTGGGCGTGCGCGAAATTGTGCAGCGTGATTCACGCTACAGCCTGGTGGGCGAGGCGGTCAGTTCCAGTCAACTGATCGAGCAGTTGCGCAAGCACCGGCCGCAAGTCCTGATCACCGATTTCAACATGCCGGGTGACGACACCTATGGCGATGGGTTGAAGCTGATCGAGTACATCCTGCGTCACTTTCCCGCGACCCAGGTGCTGGTGCTGACCATGATTTCCAACAGCCTGATTCTCACCCGCTTGCAGGAATTGGGTGTGGCCGGGGTGATCCAGAAGAACCACCTGCACGGCGAGATCGAAAAGGCCCTCGGCGCGATCAGTGCCCAGCGCAGTTACCGCGCACCGGAGCCCGCCGCGACTTCGGTCTTGGCCAATGTGACCCAGGTGCAGGCGCGCTTCCAGAGCCTGTCGCCACGGGAGATGGAAGTGCTGCGTTTATTCGTGACGGGCATGAGCGTGAGCGATATCGCGCGGCAGTTGAGCCGCAGCAACAAGACCGTCAGCGCGCAGAAGATTTCGGCCATGCGCAAGCTGGAGGTGGACAGTGACCAGGCGCTGCTGACCTATTGCATCGAAGCCCGGCAGTTTCAGTAATCAGCGGTACGTCATCTGCATCAACAGGGTGGCTTTGTAGCTACCCGCCTCGGGCAGCTCGCCCAGGGACACGGGCTTGACGCGCAGGGTCAGCGCCAACGGTTCGTCTTCTACCGGCCAGGTGCCGGTTTGGCCCAGGCCGATCCCCGGCTTGTCGGTCTTGTCACGCAATTGCACCTGCAACCCCAGGGATGGGAGATTGGTGAGCAGCACCGGGCTGACGGTGAGGGCCCGGGCCATGCCCGCCGACAAACTCAGCTCGACCTGAGCGCCCGCCTGACAGTCGAAGACCAGCGGCACATCGGTGGCGACGGTGCTGCCGTCGGCCAACTGGTTGAGGTTGACCTTGCCCAGGTCCACCTGTTGCGTACTCGGAAACCTTGCGGTGCACGGCGGTGCGGTCAGCTTGCCGCTGACGTCGATCTGCGCTTCTTCCGCCGCTTGCGCAAGGGCGGTGCTGGCTACGGCCAGCAGCATCCAGGCGAGCGCTTTCATAGGTAATTGAGGGTCATGACCATCGACGAGGTGAACGCGCCCGGCGCCAGCGTGCCGCGTTCGACCAGTTGCGCCTTGAGGCTGATATCCACGTCGCCGCTGAGGTTGGTGTATTTCTTGACGGTGCCATTGAGGTTTGCCGCCGTGTTGTCCGCCCACAGCAACGACACACCGAGGTTATCCGCCGTGGTCTTGGCCACGGTGGAGGTGTAGGTGCCGTTATTGGACGTGAAGCTGACATTTAGCGAAGAACCCGACGAGCACTTCAAGCGCACCGGCACTTCCACAGTGCCGGTGGTCGCCACCTGGTCAGTACGCACGTCGCCAAATGCGGCGGTCAGGGTTGTGCCGGTACTCAATACGCACGGTGGGCGGGTGAGGGTGCCGCTGACGGTGATATTCACCACGTCGGCAGCGTGAGCGGTGCTGCTGAGCAGCATCAGGGCGAGCAGTGGAGTTTTCATGGCAAGGCCCTCATTGATAGTCGATGTTCAGCGTGTATTGGGTCTGAAACGCACCCGTCGGTGATTGCCCGGCCGCCAGTTGTGGCTTGAAGCTCAGGTTTACGTCATTGCTGCCCACGCGTAACTGCATAAAGCGCGGGGTAGTGAAGTTCACCGGGTTCAGGGTGTCGGTCCACAGCGCCTGCATGTTCAAACCTGCCAGCGAGGTGCGTGTCACGCCGGTGGTGGCGTTGACTACCGCCTGGTTGGGCAGCAGGTAGACGTTGGCGCGCATCGCGGACTTGCAGTTGATCGACACAGTGGTCGATTGCATCTGGTTGCTGAGGTCGGCGTTACTGATGGAGCCAAAGCGCAGGTCGACGCTGCCGGGTGAACTCAGGCTGCACGCCGGTGGAACGACGGTGTATTGAAATAGTGTTTGCATGAACCACTCGCCATAACCCAGCCAGTTTTGCGAGGTCACGCCCAGCGCTACAGCTACAAATCGTGTACCTGCTGTTCGGGGCGCAGTGCCCACCAGAATGTAGCGGTAAGGCACCACGGTATTCAGGGGCAGAGGCCGGCAATAGCCACCCAGGCAATTGTTACTGTATTGGCCGATGGGCAGATTGGATAAGTAGATGTTGTGATACGGGTCGGTCAATCTCAACGGGGCTTGATCCGGGCCGCTCAGGTAATTGACTTGCGAATTTAAGCCGGCGGAATAGGGGAATGCACGGCGAACGGTGCACGTACCCTCGTAGACGATTCTGATCGCCTGACCGGGCGTAAAAGTGTAACCGCCGCTCGGAAAACCCGGCACTGTGCAGTTGAGATTCCCTTCGACCAACGCGTGCGCCTGTTGTGACAGGCAGCTCAATACTGCGCACAACAGCGCAAGCATCAGCCGTCCACGTACCTTATGTGTTGCTTTAACGATCATGTCAGGAATCCTTGGCACCCGACCCACCGGCCGCGCGCTCACATTGAATATTCATTTGGGTGATGCCGCCCTCGGCAGGCTCTGTTTCGTCCAGCTTCAATTCGCGGCTGCACCACGGCTGGCCGTCGACGCTGACCAACAACCGCGCCTCGGGCGGCACGCCGGTCAGGAACGCGCGGCCTTTGTCGGCTACCAGGGTGTTGCCCAAGGCACGGCCGTCCGGCGCGAACAGTTCGGCGCGGGCGGCAAACGGCGCTGCTTCGCCCTGCGTGTCGCTGATGCGAAACAGGATGCGTTGTCCGCGCCGGGTGTCGAAGTCCGCCAGCACAAAGGCACCACGGTTTGGCGTGACTTCCTGCACCGGCTCGGCGATGTCGACGTCAGACGGCATCGACTGGGTGTCCAGCGACACGCGGTTTTTGCGATAGGGCAGGGCCTGTGGCACCACGGTGTAGCCATTGCTGTTGGTGCGCACACCGCGCTTGTTGCTGATGCCCACGTCGGCGGCGCCCGGTGTGGCGACGATCACATTGGTTTCGCCCAATGGCTGGCTGAACATCAGGTTGCTGCCATACGCCACCACCGAACCTTCGACGCCCATGTCCAGTTGGCGGCTGCCGGTGGTCTCGTTATAGGCACCGCGCACAATCGCGTTGGGCGCGTCGTATTGCGCGGCGAAGGTGCCGCCGGTCTGGCGTTGCGCGCCGCTGACTTGCTGCGACACACCCGCGCTGTAGGCCAGCGTATCGTCCTCGAACGCGTTGCCGCTCAGGGTCGCGGTGCGTGATGCCGAGCCCCGCGCGCTCTGGTTCATGTTGGCCGTAACGCGCTGGCTGCGCGTGCCGCCCAGGGGCATGCTGATGCTCAGGGACAGGCTGCGGTCGTCGCTGTTGGCGCCTTTGTTCAGGCCCAGCCCAAGGGAGTAGGAAATGTCCCCGACGCTCGCGCTGTATCCCAATTGGATCGAGGTGTCGGCCTTGCTCTTGTCCCAGTAGGCGGTTTTCGACACGTTGGCATAGACCCCGCCGTAGCCGCCCAATTGCTGCGACACGTTGGCGGTGAAGTTGCTTTTCATGTGGCCGCTGCGGTACGTGTCCAGGGTTTGCTCGGTGCTGCGGCTGTTCAGCGCTTCGTTGAACGAGTAGTAGCCGCCGGTGGAGTAGCGGTAGCCGATCAGGCTGAAGTTGGTGTCGGTGGCCGCCAGGGACTTGGAATAGCGAAAGCGAAACGACTGGCCGCTGGACGTGGTTTTCTCCCGGCCCACGGCGTCGCTGCGGGCGTGGGTCACGTCCACCGAGATCGCGCCAAAGCCGGCAAAGTCGTGGGCAAAACCCAGCAGGCCGGCGTTGTATTGATTACTCAGCAGGCTGCCGCCAAACAGCGTGGTGCTGCCGCTCAAACCGCGTCGTAGGGAGGCCTGGATAAATGTTGGGGTTTGCTGCACAAAGGACGATTGCGCCGGGCGGTATTGGCCGGCGAATACCGAATAGCTTTGCTGGCCTTCGCGCAGCATGTAGGGCACCGACGAGAACGACTGGGTGTAGACCTGGCGCTGGCCGTCCGGGCCTTCCACGGTGACTTCGATGTCGCCATTGCTGGCGGTGGGGTACAGGTCGGTCAAGGCGAACGGCCCCGACGGCACCCATTGCTCATGGATCACATAGCCGCGCTGGCGGATGATCACCCGCGAGCGGCCATTGGCAATGCCGCGAATCACCGGGGCGAATTCGCGGGCCTGGTCGGGCAGCATGTCCAGATCAGAGGCGATGCCCAGCCCGCGATAGGGGATCGCGTCAAACAGGTCGCCTTCGGTGGTGGAATCGCCCAGGGTGGCGATCGCCATCATATTGCCCATGTCGCGCTGGGCGTAGGTTTCCAGCGACTCCCAGCGCCCGGGCGTGGTGCTGCCTTTTTGCCAGGTCGAAAAATTGCGCAGGCGCCAGGCCCCGGCATTCACGCCGCTCCTCAGGCTGCCGAACTGGTCCTGGCGGCGGCCGGTATCGGACTCCACGGTGCTGCCGGTGAAGCTGTAGTTGGTGAAGGCCACCTGTTCGCCGTTACTCCATTGCCGACGGCGCACTTCAAAAGGGATGCTGCCCAGGTAGGCCTGTGGGATTTCAATCGACAGGATCTGGCGGTTGAAGTCGTAGTCGTAGCTCACGCCGGCCAGGCCCTGATCGAACGCAATGCAGGTGGGGTCGGCGTCGGTGCGGTTTTGCAGGGCCGTGTCGGCCACGCCCTGGGCGCGGAAGAACTCGACATCCAGGCAGGGGAACAGGCCGGTGCTCGAGCGTTCCTGGGTGCCGGTGGCGCGGATGAAACGCACATCACGCTGTTCGATCGAGCGCTGGTTGAGCTGGATATCCACCCGGTAAATCCCCGGCAACTGGCCGTCGCTCATGGCGCTGACCTGTTGTTTCACAGCGGCCGAACTCTGCCCGCCGCCGATTTCGAGAAACGACGCATCGAACTCGTAGCCGGCGTGTGCGGGGGCCAGGTGCAAGGCGGCGGCGGCCACGAGCGGGCAGCCGAAAGCCTTCACGGCCCGACGGCGCATGAATGGGAATGAACGGAGCATGGTCGTTCCTGAAAAGGCGTTCCGGGGTTGTCGCGTGGGTATCAGTGAATGCTGATGACGGGGGCGGTCACGATGCTGCCGTAGTCATCGATGTAGCTCAGTTGCACTTCATCGCCGGCCTTTGCCTGGATCGGCAGCTCACGCGCTTCGCCTGGGCGCAGCACATCCGGCGCCTGGGTGATCGGCAGGCCGTTGAGCTTCAGTTCGCTGACCACCACGTGCAGCTTGGAGGCGTTATTGACGGCCAATGCACCCGCTTGGGCCTTCCAGTTCACTTGCGCCACCGCGTCCTTGAGCGAACCTTTGAGGCCGGCCGGGCGGTAGAACAGTTTGATCGTGGTCTTGAGCGCGATCTGCAGCACGTTCTTGCCTTTTTGATCGTCGCTCATGGCCGGGATTGCCTTGACGTTCATCAGGAACAGGCTTTCGCGGTCCTGGGGCACTTCTGGGCCACCGGTAAAAATGATGCGCAGGATGTTTTCCTTGTCGGCATCCAGCCGGAACAGCGGCGGCGTGACGATAAAGTTATCGACGCTTTCCTCGTTGCCACTGCCGAAGTGGCTGACCCAGGACTGCACGAGGTAAGGCGAGGTGTCGTCGCGGTTGCTGACGCTTAGGTTGGCTTCGTTGGAAGCGCCGTCGTAGATCAGTCGCGTGGCGCCGACGGTGACGGCGGCGTTGGCGGCGCTGTGCCAGAACGGCAGCAGGGCGAGCAGAAGATAGACTTTCAAACGCATGACAGGGGGACCTCCGGAAGCCCGCGGGCCGGCGCGCGAACGCCTGGCCCACGGTGTTGACGAGCAATTACTTGTAGGTAACGTCGAAGCTGGCCAGCGCGTGCACCTGACCGGTGCTGATGCCGGAGGTGGTCACCGCGTCGTCGCCTTCACCGGTGGTGGTGTCGGCGACGGTGCGCACGTAGGCAGCGGTAAAGTCGAAGGTATTGGACTGTGCACGCAGGTCGTAATCGGCGGTCGGCGTGTTCAGTGGCAGTTTGTTGCCGTTACGGGAGTCGGTGATCTGGATCGCGATGCCGCGCACCTGGTTTTCACCGGTCAGGCCCAGTAATGTCGGGTCGCTGGCGTCTTGCTGGCCGCTGAAGGTGATCGCGACGTTTTTACGGGTCGCGGTGCTGCAGTTGTCCAGGCTGATGGAAAACGGCTTAGCTTTATCGGTGAGCACCGAACCCACGGTGGGCGCGAAGTCAGCGATGCGCACCGGGTCCAGAGTCACCGACTTGTTCACGTCGCCGGTGGTGATGGTGCAGGCGTTATCGGTGACGGAACCGGTGAATTCGATCTGCCCGTCCGCCGCCTGAGCGGTGCCGGCCAGCAACCAGCAAGCGCCGCAGGCGAGGGTGAGTTGGCTCAGTTTGTTCAGCATTGCAGTGCCTCTTTTAAGAGAAGGAAGGTTGTCTGCCTACCCGTCAGGTAAGCCAATCCATAGTGCAATGCTGTGTTTTAGAGGCACATGAGACGGATCTTAAAAACTGGCGAACTGATGGCCGCCCGACCGCTGAGTCCATATAAGGCGCCGAGCGTGATATTCTGCGCGCCATCTTGGTCTAGCCTCTATCGAGTACGTACACCCGTATACGTCCCGGTGGTTAGCTGTCGCCCAGGTAGCTGAAGCCAATAATGATAAGAAGTCAGCGCAGAAGGGACATAAAAGTGAGGTCGATACGTCGGCCTTGTGTGCCCACCCTGCGGTCCCCGAATGAATGTGCACACCCCGCGGTGCGTTGCCTGGCGCAGCGTGATTGAGGGTTGCCCATGATCAGGGGCAGTGGGGCGGATGGCGTTTTATCATAGGTGCTACTGATGTTTAAAAAAGTAAACACTGCCCTGCTGGGGCTGGCTTTGTCGATGGGGATCACTTCCGTTCACGCGGAAGAGGCAAAGAAAGTCGATGTGCTGCTGATCGGCGGCGGCATCATGAGTGCAACCCTGGGTGTGTGGCTCAATGAGCTGCAACCGGACTGGTCGATGGAGATGGTCGAGCGCCTCGATGGCGTGGCCGAAGAAAGCTCCAACGGCTGGAACAACGCAGGTACCGGTCACTCGGCTTTGGCTGAGCTGAACTACACCCCGGAAGACAAGAACGGCAACGTTGAGATCCCGAAAGCGGTCGAGATCAACGAAGCGTTCCAGATCTCCCGTCAGTTCTGGTCCTGGCAGGTTCAGCAGGGCGTCCTGAAGAACCCGCGTTCGTTCATCAACTCCACTCCGCACATGAGCTTCGTGTGGGGCGATGACAACATCAAGTTCCTGAAGAAGCGTTACGAAGCGCTGCAGGCGAGCCCGCTGTTCGCCGGCATGCAGTACTCCGAGGACCCGGCGCAAATCGCCAAATGGGTTCCGCTGATGATGGAAGGGCGTGACCCGAACCAGAAAATCGCGGCCACCTGGACCCCGATCGGTACGGACGTGAACTTCGGCGAGATCACGCGCCAGTTCGTCGCTCACCTGCAAACTACGCCGAAGTTCGACCTGAAACTGTCGAGCGAAGTGCAGGACATCACCAAGAACGCCGATGGCACCTGGCGTGTCAGCTACAAGAACCTGAAAGACGGCACCAAGACGGAAACCGACGCCAAGTTCGTGTTCATCGGCGCGGGCGGCGGTGCACTGCACCTGCTGCAGAAGTCGGGCATTCCTGAAGCCAAGGAATACGCGGGCTTCCCTGTTGGTGGTTCGTTCCTGGTCACCGATAACCCAACGATTGCCGAGCAGCACCTGGCCAAGGCCTACGGTAAAGCTTCCGTTGGCGCACCGCCGATGTCGGTTCCGCACCTGGACACCCGCGTGCTGGATGGCAAGCGCGTGATTCTGTTTGGCCCATTCGCTACCTTCTCGACCAAGTTCCTGAAAGAAGGCTCGTACCTGGACCTGCTGACCAGCACCACCACCCACAACATCTGGCCAATGACCAAAGTCGGTATCCGCGAATACCCACTGGTCGAGTACCTCGCCGGCCAACTGATGCTGTCGGATGACGACCGCTTCAAGGCGCTGCAAGAGTACTTCCCGAACGCCAAGAAAGAAGACTGGCGCCTGTGGCAGGCCGGTCAGCGTGTGCAGATCATCAAGCGTGACGAAGAGCAGGGCGGCGTCCTGAAACTCGGTACCGAAGTGGTCAGCTCCGCCGACAACACCATCGCCGGCCTGTTGGGTGCATCGCCAGGCGCGTCCACCGCGGCTCCGATCATGCTGACCGTGCTGCAGAAAGTGTTCAAGGAACAGGTTGCTTCCCCGGCCTGGCAGGAAAAGCTGCACCAGATCGTGCCTAGCTACGGCACCAAGCTGAACGACAGCCCTGAAGCTGTGGCTAAAGAATGGGCCTACACCGCCAACATTCTGCAGCTGACGCCTCCACCTGCGATTCCGCAGCTGACTGCTCCTAAAGCCACCGAGTCTGCCCAGCCTGCGGCTGAGCCGAGCAAGCCAGCTTCTGACCTCGCGCTGTAAGACGTTGGTGAGGTCCTGATTCAGGGCCTGCGCAACGTAAAAAGCCCGCTGAACCGGTGACGGTCAGCGGGCTTTTTTGCAGGTGTCACCAATGAGCGGGTACTTCGACCTGCCGCTCTGCAGCTGCCAACGCTGCCTTCAGTCCCTCTTTATCCAGAGGTATGCAGTACGCCGGCTTGGCGCGTTCAAACCGCCAGCTCTCATCCAGCCCACCGGCATCTACTGCGTCGAAGCCGATCTCGTCCAGCAGGGCGATGACTTGCGCCTTGGCTGCCGGGTCATCCGCCGCGACCGGGAGCGCGCGCCGGTCGGGTGCGCCGCGGCTGCGAGCATCCTGGGTCAGGTCCGGCGCCAGGATAGCGTTGAACACTTTCACCACATTTGATTGCGACAGGTGCTCGGCC
Source organism: Pseudomonas sp. D4002 (assembly GCF_013385665.1). Lineage (NCBI taxonomy): Bacteria > Pseudomonadati > Pseudomonadota > Gammaproteobacteria > Pseudomonadales > Pseudomonadaceae > Pseudomonas > Pseudomonas sp. D4002. The sequence continues at coordinate 117,292 of NZ_JACAPN010000009.1, read as the reverse complement.
ACCAACCGACTGGTGGTGGTTTCAAAGCGGTCGAGCGCGGGAATATGGCCGTCGCGGTTCGGGTAGTAGTTGTTGGCATCCATCACGGTTTTGCCTTCCAGCCACTGCGCCGGCACGCTGCGGTAATGTTCGAACGGAATCGCCAGCAGGACCAGTTCGCCAAATTGCGCGGCGTCTTGCGCAGTACCCACTTGAACCCCACGAATGCCACTCAGCACGCTGCTCATCGACTGCGGGCCGCGGGAGTTGCTCAACATCACTTCATGGCCGGCCGCCAACGCCAACTGCGCAACGGCGCGTCCGATAAAGCCTGCTCCGATAATGCCAATTTTCATGTCGGTGCTCCTGAGTTGAGAGAGACGTTATGATGATTGGCTACTGGATGAGGATAAATGGCCGTTCTGGTCTTGGTGTTGTTACTGGGAGTGGTGAATGATGGACCGCCTTTCAAGCATGAGTGCCTTTGTGATGGCTGCCGAACTGGGGTCCTACGCCCGTGCTGCCGAACGCCTGGGAATGTCGCCGCAGATGGTAGCCAAGCATGTGGCGGCGCTGGAGCGGCGGCTGGGCGCACGCCTGCTCAACCGCACCACACGCCGGCAAAGCCTGACGGAGTTGGGAAGCGCGTACTACGAGCGCTGCAAACATATCCTGACAGAGGCAGAGGCCGCAGACTCCCTCGCCCAGATCATGAATGACACACCACGGGGCAAGCTCAAGATCAGCGCCCCGGTGACTTTTGGCTCCTACAGCCTGATGCCACTGGTGACCGAATTTTTACGCGACAACCCCGAGGTGGAAATCGACCTGCACCTGACCGACCGGTTTGTCGACCTGGTGGAGGAGGGCTACGAAGTGGCGTTCCGTATCGGCCCGCTGGCGAACAGCAGCCTCACCGCCCGGCCGCTGCAGCCCTACCGCCTGGTGGTCTGTGCGGCACCCAAATACCTGGCCGAGCGCGGCACGCCGCTGACGCCCGCTGACCTTGAACACCACGAGTGCCTGGGATACGCCTACTGGTCACGTCCGGCTGATCGCGAATGGTCGTTCTACCAAGGCGCCGTCCTGCACAAGGCCCAGGTCGCCAGCCGCCTGCACGTGAATGAAAGCCGGGCCTTGATGTCGGCCGCGCGGGATGGTTTCGGGGTTGTGCTGGGGCCTGAGGATTTCTTACGCTCGGCGCTCAAGAGCGGTGAGTTGGTGCGAGTGCTGCCGGACTATGAGGCGCCAAGTCGGCAGATGCATTTGCTCTACACCGCGAATCGCCAGCGCACCGCCAAGCTGCGGCGATTTGTCGATGCGGTGCTGTTGCGTTTCGGACCACCCTAGACGCTGAAGCCGGCCTTGACCTGCTCATACAGATGCAGTGCCAACAGGTTGCTGCTGTCGCCAAGCAGGTACAGGTGATGCAGCGGCAGCGGCGGCAGTTCAGCTCCAGCAATCTGGCGCGTCAATCCCTTACCCATGCGGCTTTCTTCCACCAACCCCACCGCCATGCCACTGCGGATACACGCTTCAACAGCGGGCGAACTCGCGCTTTCCAGCAGCACCCGATAGTAAGTGCCGTGCTCCTTCAGCGCTCGAATCGCTGCAGCGCGATAAGGGCAACCTGTCAGTTGCACGGCAATCGGCAGCGGCGCCTGCGGTGGGCAGCTGAAGTGTTCGGCGGCCACCCACAGCGGCTGGATTTCTCCCAGGCGCTCGCCTTGTTCCAACGGCTGGGCGCTGACAATCAGGGCCAGGTCCAACTGCCTGCTGGCGAACAGCGTGAGCAGTTCGCCACTGGAGCGCGCCTCTACCTCCAGTTCCAGCAGTGGGTTGTCGGCGACCAGGCGGGGCAGGAACTCCTGCATGAAGTCTGGCGCGTAGGAATCAGGCAAACCCAGGCGAATCTTGCCCTGCATGCGTTGCGGCGTGAGGGAGGCCAGCAAGCGGTCGTGGCTCTTGAGGAATTCGGTGGTTTCGCCCAGGAGTTTCTTGCCGTACATCGTCAGTTCAACCCCCTGGTTGCTGCGGCTGAACAGGCGTTGGCCGACCTGGTCTTCGAGCTTCTGGATCTGCGTGGTCACCGTCGAGGCACTGCGATGCACATGATTGGCCGCTTCGTTGAATCGCTGGAAGCGGGCCACCGCGTGGAAAGTGCGCAACAGGTCAATATTCAGTTGTTTGCTCATGATTCCACTTTTAAGGATTAGTGGTACAGATTATTCAAATATACAGAATCATGCGCGGCACTTAGCCTTTTGGTCAATCAAGCGAACCGGAGGCTCAATGAAGCGATCAACCGTGGGGCGGTTGCTGTTACAGGCGGTGTTCGTGCTGTCGTGGAGTTCGGGGTTTATCGGCGCGAAACTGGCGACCCGGAGTGATGGCGTGTTCAACGTGCTGTTCTGGCGTTTCTTGCTGGTGTCGTTGTGCCTGGCGCTGTTTTTGAACGTGCGGCTGCTGAAGGTTTCCTGGGCACAGATCCGCCATCACGCGGTGGTGGGTTTCCTCTCGCAGTTTCTCTATTTGACCTGTGTCTACGTGGCGATCCAGAACGGTTTGCCGTCGGGGATTGCGGCGATCATCGCGGCCCTGCAGCCATTGATGACGGCGGCGCTGTCATCGGGTAGCCACGCCGAACGCAGCGGCGGCTGGCAGTGGCTGGGGTTGATGATCGGTTTTGCCGGCGTGTCGATCGTCATCTTCGGGCAATACCGCAACAGCGGGGCCGAAGTCGGGTGGGTCATGTATGCATTGCCCCTGGTGTCGGCACTCGGTCTGACCGTGGCCACGCTGTACGAACGGCGGGCGGCCCACACTGACTCCGGCGACCTGAGCCTGGCATTGTTTATCCAGTCGTTGCTGACCTTGATCGGCTTTGCTGCAGCGGTGCTGTACACCGATACGCTGAGCATTCCGCGGACCCCCGACGTATTGATCTCCATCGTTTGGCTGACGGTGTTCTCTACCTTCGTGGCTTACCTGAGCCTGTGGATGTTGTTGCGCGTAATGACGGCTACCCATGTGGCGACATTGGTGTACCTGGAGCCTCCCGTGACACTGGTGTGGGCGGCACTGATGTTTGGCGATGAGATTCATGCGTCGACATATGCAGGGATCGCCGTGGTGGTGGCCGGGCTGATTCTGGTGCGACTGAAACAGCCGGTCGCAGTCTGTGCCTCTTGAAAAGGTCAGTTTTTCTTTACCTGCTGTCTGCCCGTGGGTTCAGCAAGCTGACAGTTGGCACCTGTTAAAAAGTCTTATGGCCAAGCAGGAGCGCGGCTGGAACAAGGGGGCATTTTTTTTTCCGGTATAAACGCTGGGCGGTCACGCCCGAGGATTCTGTATGTTGTTACGTTATGCGGCATTGGCGGCTTTGGTCGTCGCGGCTTCCGGGTGTGTAGAGGAGCGGGTCGTGCATGATCGACGACCGGTGCAGCGTGAATATGTAGAAGTCGTCGCGCCGCAACCGCCGCCGGTGCAGGTCATCGAGGTCGAGCCCGAAGGGCGGCCAGGTTACCTGTGGTCGCGTGGCTACTGGCGTTGGGAAGGCGGGCGCTATGTGGCGGTTCACGGCCACTGGGAGCCGGTACGGCCAGGTTATCGTTATGTTCACCCGCATTGGGAGCAGCGTAACGACGGCTATCACTGGCAGGGCGGCGGTTGGGTTCGCTGACCGTTTTCCGATGGCTTAAATCGGCTTCTTCGTACCCAGAAGCCGAACTTCCCTGAGCAGCGCCGCGCCCAACTGGCCGGTGCCAAGCTCCTTGTAACCTACAGCTTTAACATCGCCATTCTCTTCCGCCTGGATGAGGATCACCGGTGTTTCCTTGCCGGTGCCTTCGTCGACATGCATGGCGTACTGCGGGATATCCAGCTTGATCGGCGTGCCTGCCGCCTTGCCCTTCACATTGATCAGAAACGCCGCACAACCGGTGTCCACATCCTGACTGGTAGCGGAGCGACCGCTGACGAAGCAGGTGTCGGGCAGGTCGGGCCAGGCGATGGCTTCGGCGAGGGTCAATGGGGACGTTAATGCCAGGCCGGCGAGAAAAAGCGTGCGCACGTTGGTCTTGTCTCTGGATAAAGTCAGTAAGGGCATTTTCTACCAAAGCCTTGACGCTTCTGCAACGCGACGCCTCAGGTCAGCCGCCGCATGCCTGTAGCCTTGGCCGCGCTGACATCAAATGTCGCCGTATATTCACAGCCTGCTGCGTGGGCGCAGCGTTCAATCAGGCAGTCGGCGAAATCGGCCCTGGTGCTTGTAAATCGCCGGAGTGCCTGCCAGATAACGTCGGCGTGCTCTACGGTCAGTTCGCGGGTACGCAGCAGCGTCTCCAGGACCGCAACCACTTCACTCTTGGCTGACTGGTAACTGGACTGCAGGACCCACACCAGTTCCACCACTGAAACCAGGCTGACAAAACCCGGCGAGGCAGTGGTGAGCGACTCGATCAGTCTGGATGCCTTTGGCGATTGGACGGGATCATCCTGGGTGACGTAACGCACCAGCACATTGGTATCCAGTCCAATCATCGTGCTTTGGCTCCCTGTGCAGCGATGGCCAGGTTCATTTCTTCGATGCTGACGGGCTTGGCGGGTTTGCGGATCAGCCCTTTGAGGTCCAACACAGTCTTGCTGGCCGCGATGATCGCAAACTTGCCCTCTTCCATTTCGACGAATTCGACCCGGTCGCCAGTGTTCAGCCCAAGTGCGGCCCTGACTTGAACGGGAATGGTTATTTGGCCTTTTGAAGTGAGTGTGGCGGTAGCCATGTTGAAAGCCTCTCTCGTGATACTCCTTACCTTAGGGTAAGGAATAGTGGAGGGCAAGATCCATTGGTCCATAGGTTACTCATCTGGCGTGGGTGGGTCGGAACAGGTAAAACGATAGTCCGAACGTTTCCCGTCGACACGCCTGAAACCAGCCTTAAGAGATACAACATATGACCGACCGCCACCTCATCATCCCCACCTCCATGCACCCCATCGTCGAGCGCGCCGGCTACGTCCCGGCGGTAAAAGTCGGCAAGACCCTGTACTGCGCAGGGCAGGTCGGCCGCACGGAACACCTGGAAGTCATCACCGATCCCGAGGCACAGTTCGTCGCCGCCTGGGAGAGCCTGCGCCTGGTATTGGAGGAGGGGGGCTGTACGTTTGAAGACGTGGTCGACATGACCACCTACCACGTGAACATGAGCGAGCACATGGCGGTTTTCCGTGAAGTGAAAAACCGCCTGTTCCCTCGCGGGTTGTGCGCCTGGACGGTCATTGGCGTATCAGAACTGGCCAACCCGGGCTTGCTGCTGGAGATCAAGTGCGTAGCGGTTCAGCGCTGACTCACTGCACCACGCGGTAGCACGGCACGTAGGCGGCGCCGCCTGGCAGTTTCATCCGGTGCTGCTCTACGAACGCCTTCAGCAACTCATCCAGCGGTTTCATGATCGCCGGGTCGCCATGAATCTCATACGGCCCGTTCTGCTCGATCAGGCGGATGCCCTTGTCCTTGACGTTGCCCGCCACAATCCCCGAGAACGCCCGGCGCAGGTTGGCCGCCAGTTCATGGGGCGGCAGCGCGTGGCTCAGTTGCAGGCTGGCCATGTTGGCGTGGGTCGGGTCGAACGGGCGCTGGAAGCCCTCGTCGATCTTCAGCAGCCAGTTGAAGTGGAACGCGTCATTGCGCTCGCGGCGGAACTGTTTGACCGCTTTCAAGCCGGCGGTCATCTGCCGGGCCACTTCAGCCGGGTCGTCAATGATGATCTGGTAATGAGCCTGCGCCGCTTCGCCCAGGGTCGCGCCGACAAACGCGTGCAGCTGTTGCAGGTACGGCGCGGCGTGTTTCGGCCCGGTGAGGATCACCGGGAACGGCACGTCGCGGTTGTCCGGGTGCATCAGGATGCCCAGCAGGTACAGGAACTCTTCGGCGGTGCCGGCGCCGCCCGGGAAGATGATGATGCCGTGGCCGACGCGCACGAAGGCTTCCAGGCGCTTTTCGATGTCCGGCAAAATCACCAGCTCATTGACGATCGGGTTCGGCGCCTCGGCGGCGATGATCCCCGGTTCGGTCAGGCCCAGGTAGCGCCCGCCGGTAATGCGTTGCTTGGCGTGGGAAATGGTTGCGCCCTTCATCGGGCCTTTCATCACGCCGGGGCCGCAGCCGGTGCACACGTCGAGGCTGCGCAGGCCGAGTTCGTGGCCGACTTTCTTGGTGTATTTGTATTCTTCGGTATTGATCGAGTGCCCGCCCCAGCACACCACGATCTTCGGTTCGACGCCCGGGCGCAGGGTGCGGGCGTTGCGCAGCAGGTGGAACACGTAGTCGGTGATGCCCTGGGAGCTGCTCAGGTCGATGCGCTGGCTGTCCAGTTCGTTTTCGGTGTAGACGATGTCACGCAGGGCGCTGAACAGCATCTCCCGGGTACTGGCGATCATTTCACCATCGACGAACGCGTCAGCCGGGGCATTCAACAGTTCCAGGCGCACGCCACGGTCCTGCTGGTGGATGCGCACTTCGAAATCTTTATAGGCGTCGAGGATGGTCTTGGCGTTGTCGATGTGCGCGCCGGTGTTGAGGATGGCCAGGGCGCATTGACGGAAGAGGGTGTAGATGCTGCCGGTACCGGCTTCGCTCAGTTGCTGGACTTCACGTTGCGACAGCGTTTCAAGGCTGCCTTTAGGGCTTACGGAGGCATTGATGACTTGTCTTTGGGGCATTCTGATTCCCTGAAAGCACAGCCACCGGACCATGCATGGCCAGTGGCTTGAGGATAGTGCGCGCCGTTTTCGGTCGCATTGGACTGGCATTTTCCCCGGCACTGGAGCCGAGCGCAAACACCGTCGCGCACCATCATGCCGCAGAAGTTACTGAATCAGCTTCCAGTTTTTGTAGAAAAACCGACGCAGGGTAAAGACTGCTCCGGCAAAGCCCGCGATCAGGCCGTTGAGCACCGACGGCACCAGGGTTGGCCGCACGATGTCGATGAACAGGCAGTAGCGCTTGGCGTCGTTCTTGTTGAAGGAGGCGTGCATCAGCGTGTCATCGAAGATAAACAGCGGATCATCGTGCCAGTAGTGTTTGTGCTTGCCGACCTGGATGTAGACGCCATCGTGATGGGGCGCCGGTGCCATGTTGTAGAGCACGCGGAACATCATGCGCAGCGGGCCGAAGTGAAACGAGGTGGAACGGTTTTCGTTGAATACCGACACGCCGATGGTTTTCACGTAGGGCAGTTTTTCCCGCAGTTGCGGGATATCCAGGGTGGTCTCGATCGGGCGGCCGTACCATTGGAAAAACAGCATGCCGCGTTTTTTCTCGGCCATGCGCTCGTCCAGGTACTGAATGATCTCGTCTTTGTTGGCCATGGCGTCGTCGATCACCTTTTGCAGGTCTTCGCGCCAGGCGGGCGGCAGGTCGTTCATTTTATAAACGTGGCGATTGCGCTGGCTCAACAGGTCAAACAGCGTGTTGAACGGCGCCAGCAACCAGGTATTGCGGCCGTTGCCGATGAAATACTTCTTGATGGTCGCGCCGTCGTACAGGCCATTGCGCAGGAAATCGTACAGGCCGCAGAACACCACCAGCAGCAGAAACACCAGGGTGGTCTTGGGGAAGCAATAAATGAACAGCAAGACGCCAAGGACCCAGGCGGCGGACGCCAGGCGTTTGCGGATGACACTCTTACTCATGAAACTGGGCTCCATCAGACGGTTTTCGATTGCTTCAAAACCGTCCGCGGTTGACTGGCAGGCCAGGCAAAGGCGTTAGTCAACCCGTGGGCATCATGCCCGAGCCGAAACATATCGAAATAATATGGTCATGATAGGGTGTTATCGCCCTCACGTGGCGTTTTAAATGCTGGAAATTTGTGAAGTCACTGCACAGATTTTTACCGCTGTCCCCCTAAAACGCCTCGGCGGATGGCCAGGTTGGCGGTGTTGCGGATAGCATTTTGTGAACAGAAGATTTGCGACTATCGTGACGCTTCGGTTTTCCGGGCGTCATAGACCCGTACGATTGACGCTGTAATGGCCACCATTGGCCTTCGGCACCTTGGAAGAGGCAGAAATTTTATGATCATCAAACCGCGGGTTCGTGGCTTTATCTGTGTGACCGCTCACCCGGTTGGCTGTGAAGCGAATGTCAAAGAGCAGATCGACTACGTGACCGAACACGGTGCCATTGAAGGCGGCCCGAAAAAGGTGCTGGTCCTCGGGGCTTCCACCGGCTACGGCCTGGCCGCGCGCATCAGCGCTGCCTTTGGCTGCGGCGCCGACACCCTGGGCGTGTTTTTTGAGAAAGAAGGCGAAGAAGGCAAGCTCAGCTCTGCCGGCTGGTACAACAGCGCCGCCTTCGAGAAGTTTGCGCTGGAAAAAGGCCTGTACGCCAAGAGCATCAACGGCGATGCGTTCTCTGACGAGATCAAGCGCCTGACCATCGAAACCATCAAGAAAGACCTCGGCAAGATCGACCTGGTGGTCTACAGCCTGGCCGCGCCACGCCGTACCGACCCGCAAGGCGTGGTGCACAACTCCACCCTGAAGCCGATCGGCAAGGCTGTGACCCTGCGCGGCATCAACACCGACAAGGGCGTCGTGGTCGACACCACCCTCGAACCGGCCACCCAGGAAGAAATCGACGGCACCGTGAAAGTCATGGGCGGCGAAGACTGGCAGCTGTGGATCGACGCCCTGCGTGACGCCGACGTGTTGGCCGAAGGCGCCAAGACCACCGCATTCACCTACCTCGGCGAAAAACTGACCCAGGATATCTACTGGAACGGCTCCATCGGCGAAGCCAAGAAAGACCTGGACAAGAAAGTCCTGACCCTGCGCGAAAACCTCGCGGCACTGAAAGGCGACGCCCGTGTGTCGGTACTCAAGGCAGTAGTGACCCAGGCCAGCTCGGCGATCCCGATCATGCCGCTGTACCTGTCGTTGCTGTTTAAAGTGATGAAAGAGCAGGGCACCCACGAAGGTTGCATCGAGCAGGTCTACGGCCTGTTCAAGGACAGCCTGTATGGCAAAGAGCCCAAGCTCGACGCCGACGGCCGCCTGCGCGCCGACCTCGCGGAACTTGAGCCTAAGGTTCAGGACGCGGTAGCGGCCCTGTGGAATCAGGTCTCCGATGACAACGTCAACGAGATCAGCGATTTTGCCGGCTACAAGGCGGAATTCCTGCGCCTGTTCGGTTTCGAGATCGATGGCGTGGACTACGACGCTGACGTGAATCCGACCGTGAAGATCAAGGGCCTGATTCAGGCTTAAGCGCTTGCGGTAACGAAGAAGCGGCCTCCAGGGGCCGCTTTTTTGTGCGCGTCATGCCAGACTGCGGCCGTTATCACACCCACGCTAACGGAGGATCTACATGACGATTCGTGCAGTCGTTTTTGATTTCGGCGGTGTCCTGTTCGACTGGAACCCGCACCATCTCTACCGCCAGCTGATTACCGACGACCGGGAGCGGCAACGGTTCCTGGACACCGTCTGCACCCAGGCCTGGAACACCGAGCAGGACGCCGGGCGCAGTCTGGCTGAGGGCACCCGCGCGCTGATCGCCGAACATCCGCAGCACGAGCCTTTGATTCAGGCGTACTACGACCGCTGGCACGAGATGCTGCGTGGCGCATTGCCGGAGGGCGTGGCGATACTCGACGCGTTGCATGAGGCGAAGATGCCGCTGTTCGGCCTGACCAACTGGTCCGCCGAGACCTTTCCCTATGCCCGCGCCCACTATCCCTTCCTGCAGTATTTTCGCGACATCGTGGTGTCCGGCGAAATCAAGCTGATCAAGCCCGATCCTGCGATTTACCACGCCAGCCTGGCGCAGGTGCGCGCCCATTTGCCGGATATCCAGCCGGGTGAAGTGGTGTTTATTGACGATGTAGCCGGCAATATCGAGGCGGCCACTGCGCTGGGTTGGCAGGGGATTCACCACGTGTCTGCCGCGCAGACCCGTGAGCGCTTGATCGAGCTGGGGGTGAGCCTCTAGCGCGCCCATTTCTCCATGACGAAGTCCACGAACGCCCGCAGCTTGGGCAGGCGATAGCGGTCCTGGGCGTACAGCAAATGCATGGGCCGGCTGGGCAGTTGGTAGTCCGTCAGTAATGCCACCAGTTTACCGGCCCGCAGGTCTGGCTCGACCAGGGCGTCAGGCAGCATCACGATGCCCATGCCTTCCAGGGCAGCCTGGCGCAAGGCCTGCGAACTGTTGATGGTCAATGAGCCGGAAACCGGAATTTCCACTTCGCCCTCTGCGCCGCGCATTCGCCACAACTTGTCGGCGTTGCGCCAATCGTCGGTCGCCGGGTAAGCGAACGCCAGGCAGTCATGTTGCTGCAGATCATCGGGGCGTTGAGGTGTGCCACGGCGCGCCAGGTACTCCGCAGAGGCGCAGAGGGTGATGGTGTAATCCTGCATGGGGCGGGCAATCAGGCTTGGCGCGTCCAGGTCGCCCAAGCGGATGGCCACGTCGAAGCCGCTGTCGACCATGTCCATCCGCTGGTTGCTCAGCACCACGTACAGCTTGATCTGTGGGTAGCGCTGGGAAAATTCGCTGAGCGCCGGTGCCAGGCGTTCGGTGCCAAAGGCCGGTGGTGCGGTGATCCGCAGCAGCCCCTTGGGCACGTCACTGTTGGCTTGTTCGGCCATCTGCTCGGAGTCGGCCACCAGGCCCAGCACCTCCAGGCAACGTTGGTAATAAATCCCGCCAAACTCGGTCAGGCTTTGCTTGCGCGTGGTGCGCTTGAGCAGGCTGACGCCCAGGCGTTGTTCCAGCGCGCGCAGGTGATTGCCGACCATGGTGGTGGACATGCCGCACGCCTGCGCCGCCGCCGTCATGCTGCCGGCTTCCACTACTTTTACGTACACCGTCATCGCCTGGAACAGATCCATTATCAAGCCCTGGTTTAAAGTGATCGCAGTGTTGTGCAGTTTATCCAGCTCGGGTGGCTAACGATACTGGTGCCATCACTACGATGCACTGGAGCCTGATGCCATGACCGCCGCCTGCCTGATGACCACTTATCAACCGTCGCCCCTGAGCTTTACCCGTGGCCTTGGCACGCGCCTGTGGGACCAGCAGGGCCGTGAATACCTGGATGCGGTGGCAGGTGTGGCGGTGACCAACGTCGGTCATTCCCACCCGCGGCTGGTAGCGGCCATCAGTGAGCAGGCCGGTTTGCTGCTGCACACCTCCAACCTCTACAGCATCGACTGGCAGCAGCGCCTGGCCCAGCGCCTCACCCGGCTCTCCGGGCTGGACCAGGCGTTCTTCAACAACTCCGGTGCCGAAGCCAACGAAACGGCGCTGAAGCTGGCCCGGCTGCATGGCTGGAAAAAGGGTATCGAACAGCCGCTGGTGGTGGTGATGGAGAATGCCTTTCACGGGCGCACCCTGGGCACCCTGTCCGCCAGCGACGGGCCTTCCGTGCGGTTGGGATTTCAAAAACTGCCGGGGGACTTTATCAAGGTCGGCTTCGGTGACTTGAAGGCACTGGAGGCCGTGACCCGGGAGTTTGGCCCGCGCATTGTTGCGGTGCTGCTTGAGCCGATCCAGGGCGAAAGCGGCGTGCAAGTCGCGCCGCCGGGCTATCTGAAAGCCTTGCGCGAGCACTGCACCCGGCAAGGCTGGTTGTTGATGCTCGATGAGATCCAGACCGGGATCGGCCGTACAGGTCGCTGGTTTGCCTTCCAGCATGAAGGCATCGTGCCGGACGTGATGACTTTGGCCAAAGGCCTCGGCAACGGTGTGCCGATTGGCGCGTGCCTGGCCCGGGCCGCTGTTGCGCAACTGTTTACCCCCGGCAGCCACGGCAGCACCTTCGGCGGCAACCCGCTGGCCTGCCGTGTCGGTTGTACGGTGCTGGAGATCATCGAAGAACAAGGCCTGCTGGACAACGCGGCGCAACAGGGTGAGCGGCTACTGGCGCGCCTGCGGGTGGAATTGAACGAGCATCCCCAGGTGCTGGCGATTCGCGGGCAGGGGCTGATGATCGGCATCGAACTGGCAACACCTCAGCGCGACCTGGCCCAGCGCGCGGCGCAAGAGCATGGCCTGCTGATCAACGTCACGCGGGGCAAGATCATTCGCCTCCTGCCGCCGCTGACCATCGATGCCAAGGAAGTGGAGATGATCGTGCGCGCACTTTCCCGGCTTCTGGACTAAACACGGATGAGGCTGACGCGGAGCGTCACTGGCTGCATTCCCACGCAGAGCGTGGGAACGATCAGTCAAACGGGGTAGCCGGAGCCCACCTGTACCCCGTTCAGCCATTCCTGATTCAGGGTCTCGGTATCCCCCAGGTAATCCAGCAACCAGGCCATGGCCGGCGACAGTTTGTTCTGTGCCCAGGCCACGCACGACGGGCTGGCAGGGAAGGGCCGGGACAGTTGCAGGGCGCTCAGCTCGCCGCGCTCGATCCACGGCTGCACCAGGTGCGCCGGTGCCATGCCGACGCACAGGCCATCCCGCAGGCAATCAATCGCCGAAGCCCAGTGCGGCACCACCAAACGACGCTGGTTATCCAGGGTCCAGGTGTCGCGCTTGGGCAGGTTGCGCGAGGTGTCGGTCATGCACAGGGAGGCGAAGGGCCGCAGTTGGTCATCGCTGAGCAGGCCTTCGACCGCTGCCAGCGGATGCCGGCTGCTGACCACGCACAGCCAGTTCAGCAGGCCCATGTCACGAAATGTGAATTGACTGGCCACCGGCACCGCGCTGGTGGCGCCGATCACGATATCGGTGCGGTCATCGGCCAGGGCATCCCACACCCCGTTGTACACCTCGTAATCCAACAGCAATTCCACCTCCGGGAACTGCCGATAGAAATCCAGTACCAACTGCCGGCAGCGCTGCTGTTTAACGATGGAGTCCACCGCGACTTTCAACTGGCCACTCCAGCCATTTGCCACTTGCTGGCACAGCCGGCGGGTGCCGAGCATTTTTTTCATGACGCCGCGGGCTTCGTCGATGAACAATTTACCCGCGGGTGTCAGCTCCACATCCCGATGCCGTCGGACGAACAGCGGCACCGCCAGCCATTCTTCGAGTTGCCGCACGGTGTAGCTGATGGCTGACGGCACGCGGTGCAGTTCCTGGGCGGCGGCGCTGAAGCTGCCGTGGCGGGCCACTGCATCCACCACATCCAGGGAATATTCAGACCACATGGGGTTTGCCTTCAAAATTATTGATAAGAGTGTCCAATTATTATCGCTTCACAGGGATTTGCTCAGCTTCATAATAGGCGCCAGTCAGCAAATAGTTTGATGGCAGGTTATACAAGGCTTCAATGAAAAATTCTTTTGGATTCACCTGGTACCTGGCGGGGCTGAGCATGCTCGGCTATCTGGCCATGGATATGTACTTGCCGGCGTTTGGCGCCATGGGCGAGCAACTGCAGATTTCCCCCGGCGCGGTGGGCGCGAGCCTGAGCATTTTCCTCGCCGGCTTTGCCGTCGGGCAGTTGCTGTGGGGGCCGCTATCCGACCGGTTGGGACGCAAGCCGGTGCTGCTTACGGGCCTTTCCCTGTTTGTGCTCGGCTGCCTGGGGATGTTCTGGGTCGAGACCGCACCGCAGCTGTTGGCCTTGCGTTTTGTCCAGGCGATTGGCGTGTGTTCCGCCGCCGTCAGTTGGCAGGCGCTGGTGATCGACCGCTACCCGGCGGACAAGGCCCATCGGGTGTTCGCCGGCATTATGCCGCTGATGTCACTGTCTCCGGCCCTGGCGCCATTGCTGGGAGCGCTGATGCTGAATCACTGGGGCTGGCAGGCGATTTTCGGTGTGTTGTTGGTGGTTTCGCTGCTCCTGCTGCTGCCTACGTTGTTTCTCAGGCCGCTGCCGAAACGCCTGACAACCGACGGCGAACCGTCCCGAATCGGCTATGGGCAATTGCTCAAGTCGCGGGTGTTCACCGGCAACGTGATGATCTTTGCCGCATGCTCGGCCAGTTTCTTCGCCTGGCTTACCGCCTCGCCGTTCATCCTTGGCGGGATGGGCTACAGCCCGAATGACATCGGCTTGAGCTACGTATTGCCAACGCTGTCGTTCCTGATCGGTGGCTACAGTTGCCGCAGTGCGTTGCAGCGGTTCCAGGGCAAGACTTTGTTGCCGTGGCTGCTGCTGGCGTACTGCATCAGCATGGTCGCGCTGTACCTCGTCGCGACCTTGACCGTGCCGACGCTCGCCACCTTGCTGATTCCGTTCTGCCTGATGGCCCTAGTCAATGGCGCCAGCTACCCGATCGTGGTGGCGAATGCACTGATGCCGTTTGCGGAAAATTCCGGCAAGGCGGCGGCATTGCAGAACACCTTGCAGTTGGGGTTGTGCTTCCTGGCGAGCCTGATCGTGTCGTCGATGATCGACCAGCCGCTGTTGATCACTGCGATCGTGATGCTGGCGACCGCGCCATTGGCCGTGTTGGGCTACTGGCTGGCGCGACCGAAGGTCGACGATGGCGATGCCGACCTGGTGCGCGCCCGCTAGAACGTCACTTCCATGTTCACCGTCGGCGTTGACGTGCGGCTACCCCGGCCGCCGTCCACGCCGAACTTGTTATGCCAATACTCATAGCCGACGCCCAGGTAGAGATTGGGCTTGACGCCTTTGCCCGGACGCACCGCCACCATCAGCGCGGTGCGCATCAGGGTTTCCGGCGCCGTATCGCGGCCATGGAAGTCCTCGCCCTTTTCCCCGACGTGATTGATAAACCCCTGAAACTTCGCCCCGTGGTTGCCGATCTCGAAAGGCCGCATCCAGGTCAGGTTGAGCATGTAGGTATCGTCGAAGGTGTGATCGGGTTCTTTCGCGCCAGGGATGCCGGAATGGTTTCTTTCCTTGTAGTACATCAGGCTCAGGTCCAGCACGCCGGCGGTGTTGAACTTCAAGGTCGGGCCAATCACCAGTGCGCGTTTTTTCGCCGAGGCCAGGTTGTTGTTGCGGTTGGCGTCAAAGCCGAAGGTGAGGGCGTAATCCTTGATCACCCCGGTGCCGAGCGGTACATCGAATACCCGTGAGGCATACAGCTGATGCCGGTACACGGCATACACTTCGCTGCCGCCGTGGTCGGTGCCCTTGCGCGGGTCGCGGCTGTCGGATAGGAACACATCGAGGTTCAGGTAGTTGCTGCCGTACTGGTAGCCGCTGGCGTGGGTGAAGCTGTAGATGCGCTTGCTGAATTCATCCGGGTTGTTCGGGTTGGTGAACTGCTGGCCGTAGCGAAATCCCAGGCTGTTGTTCATCCATTCCAGCGCGACAGCCTCCCCGCCGCCGAACAATGTGAGTAATACGGTTGCGCCGTGCAGTGCCTTTTTCATTGTTTTAATTCCTTTGGCGTTTTGGCTCATGGCGACCGCGCAAGGGTCGCCGGGCGCAGTATCGGCACATCCGTTGTAGGTTCCAAAGAACAGAATCTCGCCTGGGCCGATGCCAAAACGGCAGCACTGAAACTGGCCTGAGAGTCAGGAAATACGCGGCGCCCAGGGTGTTTCCTGATGTTCGCGCAAACTGATTTCTTCACTGAGCAGATGGGCCATGGCTTGCACCGCCATCGGCAAGTCCCGGTCTTTGCGGGCGTACAAGCCCAGGTCGCTGAAGATCCCGCCCTGGTCGCTGAGCGGAATGTGCAGCAGTTCGCCGCGGGCTAAATCCACCTCCACGCCAATGCGCGTCTGGAACGCGATGCCCAGTTGCTGGCGCGCCAGTTGCCGGGCCAGCTCCATCGAGTTGCTGTGCAGCAATGGCTTGTTCGTCGCCGCCGAACGCTTGTGCAGCGGTGCGATCAGGTGGTGAACCGAGAGCTCGCTCTTGGCCTGGATCACCCCGTGTTCACAGCAGCGCGCGTAACTCACGCTGCTTTCACCGGCCAACGGATGCCCCGGTGCCATCAACGCCCCCAGGCGGAAATGGCCGACACACACCTGGATGGTTTCGCTGCTACGCGGTAAGGCAAAGGCCAACCCCAGGTCAGCCTGGCCGTTGACCACCGCACCGGGAATCGATTGCGAACCTTGTACCGTGACGCCAATGGTCACTTTCGGATAACGCTCACGCATGCGCTTGAGGGCGGCGGGCAGCAGCTCCACAGTGGCGCCTTCCACCGTGGCGATTTCCACGTGGCCGGTCTGTACACCGTTCAAACCATCCAGTTCACCGCGCACGCGCTCCACGTCCTGCAACAGGAAACTCACGTGGCGGGTCAGGATTTCCCCGGCCGCCGTCAGGCGCAGGCCGCCGGGCAGGCGCTCGAACAGCGCCGCGCCCACCTCGTCTTCCAGCTTGAGGATCTGCCGGTTCACCGCCGAAGACGCCACGTTCAGGCGGCGCGCGGCTTCGCGGATCGAGTGGCAGCGGCGAACCATGTCGAAGTAGTAAATCGCCGGGGCGTGGATGCGCAGCTTGCGGTTGAGCATTTTTTTCAAGTCCTTGTGCGCAGCGCTTCGAGCCACGGGGCCGGGCGGCTGAATGGATTTTTGTAACGGCGTTCAGGGTATTCTTGTGAAAATGATTGTATACAACTCTATGGACATCCAATCTTTCTATTGCATACAGTGAGTGCACAACAAAAACAGAGAACCCCTCACCATGACTATCCCGAAGGCGTCACCGCAGCGGCCAGAAGATGAGAATCTCGGCGTTGCGGCCAACATGGCTTACGGCCTGCAGCATGTGCTCACCATGTACGGCGGCATCGTGGCTGTACCGTTGATCGTCGGCCAGGCGGCCGGGTTGTCGCCGGCCGATATTGGCCTGCTGATCGCTGCCTCGCTGTTTGCCGGAGGCCTGGCTACGCTGTTGCAAACCCTGGGCCTGCCGTTTTTCGGCTGCCAGTTGCCGCTGGTGCAAGGGGTGTCCTTTGCCGGGGTGGCGACCATGGTGGCGATTGTTGGCAGCGACGGTGCGGGTGGCATCCCGGCGATTCTCGGGGCGGTGATGGCCGCCTCCCTGATAGGCCTGCTGATCACCCCGGTGTTCTCGCGAATCACCAAATTCTTCCCGCCGCTGGTCACCGGGATTGTGATCACTACCATCGGCCTGACGTTGATGCCCGTCGCCGCCCGCTGGGCCATGGGCGGCAACAGCCGCGCCGCAGATTTCGGCAGCATGCCGAACATCGGCCTGGCGGCGCTGACCCTGGTACTGGTATTGCTGCTGAGCAAGATCGGTAGCGCGACCATCTCGCGACTGTCGATCCTGCTGGCGATGGTGATCGGCACGGTTATCGCGGTGTTCCTCGGCATGGCTGACTTCTCCAGCGTGACCCAGGGCCCGATGTTCGGCTTTCCCACACCCTTCCATTTCGGCATGCCAACCTTCCATCTCGCGGCGATCATTTCCATGTGCATCGTGGTGATGGTGACGCTGGTGGAAACCTCGGCGGACATTCTTGCAGTGGGTGAAATCATCGACACCAAGGTCGACTCCAAGCGCCTCGGCAATGGCCTGCGTGCGGATATGCTGTCGAGCATGTTTGCGCCGATCTTCGGCTCGTTCACCCAGAGCGCGTTTGCACAAAACGTCGGACTGGTGGCGGTTACCGGGGTCAAGAGCCGTTATGTGGTCGCCACCGGTGGGATATTCCTGGTGATCCTCGGCCTGCTGCCGTTCATGGGGCGGGTGATTGCGGCAGTGCCGACTTCGGTGCTGGGCGGGGCCGGGATCGTGCTGTTCGGCACCGTGGCTGCCAGTGGTATTCGGACCTTGTCCAAGGTTGATTACCGCAACAACATGAACCTGATCATCGTCGCCACTTCCATCGGTTTTGGCATGATCCCGATTGCGGCCCCGAGTTTCTACGATCACTTCCCGAGCTGGTTCGCGACCATTTTCCATTCGGGGATCAGTTCGTCGGCGATCATGGCGATCCTGTTGAACTTGGCGTTCAACCACTTCACCACGGGCAACTCGGACCAGCAGTCGGTGTTTGTCGCCGGGACGGAACGCAGCCTGTGCTTCCAGGATGTGGCGGCGTTGCGGGACGGGGATTACTTCAGCGGCGGCAAGCTGTTTGATGCCGAGGGCAAGGAAATTCCGTTGCTGGAGGAAGTGCCGAAGAAAGCGGCTGTGCACGGCAGGGCACAGACCAGCGAGGTGTAACAGCCACAAAGAGTCCAATGTGGGAGCGGGCTTGCTCGCGAAGGCGGTGTGTCAGTCGCTAAATATGCTGACTGATCCACCGCCTTCGCGAGCAAGCCCGCTCCCACATTTTGATCTCAGCCAGTCTTGAGCGTTCTGTGGGGCACCGAACAAGCCTCATCCAAAAACTGCACCACCGTCCCCATGCACGCCTGCCGCTCTTCAACATGCGGCATGTGGCTGGAGTCTTCAAACAGCGCCCAGCGCACATCGGCGATCTCATCCAGGAACGGCTTGACCACCAGCGGCGTGGCCTCGTCATGGCGACCGGAAATCACCAGGGTCGGCACATTGACCCTCGACAGCCGGCCGATCACGTTCCAGTCTTTCAAGCTGCCAATCACATGGAATTCCGTCGGCCCGCTCATGGCGTGATAGACCGTCGGGTCCGAATCCACCTGGGCGAATGTGCGGGCGACTTCTTCCGGCCACGGATTGACCCGGCACACGTGCTGGTCATAGAAAATCCGCGAGGCGGCCAGGTACTCAGGGTCCTGGTAGGTGCCGGCCTGTTCATGCTTGAGCAAGGTCTCGTGCACGCCTTCAGGCAGTAGCTTGCGCAGGCGGTTGGCTTCGGCAACCCAGGTACGCATGCAGGTCGGCGAGTTGGCCGGAATAAATGCACGCAGGCCCTTGGGTTGCAGGATGGCGTGTTCGCTGCCGAGCATGCCGCCCCAGGATTGACCCAGGATCGCGTAGTTGTTGCTGATCTGCAGGTGGTCCAGCAGGTTGTCCAGTTCTTCGAGGAACAAGCCGACGGTCCAGAATGAAGGGTCTTTGTCAGGCAGGTGGGTGGAGCGGCCGTTGCCCAGTTGGTCGTAGTGAATGACCGCGTGGCCACTGGCGGCTACGTCCTTGTAGGCATCGACATAATCATGGGTACAACCCGGGCCACCATGGAGGATGACCAGCGGCGTGAGGCCGCTGTCCAGGTTGCCGGTTACCCGATACCAGGTCTGGTAGTCGCGAAAGGCCGCATAGCCTTCGCGGATTGTTTCGATGAATTCCATTTCGTGCCCTGCCCTGAGAAAAAGTGATCAGGTACACGATAGTCGGCACAGAAAGTTTAAGTAACTAGCAAAACAGCTAGGTTTTTCCTTCGGATCAGTCTTCCAGCAGCCGGTAATGAGTGGCCCTTACCACCGCTTGCACCCGGTTCTTGGCCCCCAGTTTGTGCATGGCCGACGCCAGGTGCAGGGTAACCACTGCCAGGGAGCGGCTCAATTGCGTGGCGATTTCGGCGGCGGTCAGGCCGTCGGCGGCCCATTTCAGGCATTCGCGCTCACGCTTGGTCAGGCGGATATGCGGGTAGGAGCGCAGTTCCTTGCTGAAAAGCGGGTAGGCCGCTTCCTGCAAGGCGTGGGTAATCAGGCTGAATTCCGACAGCGTCTGGCGGGCGTCCTGCAACACGGCGCTGGCCTTGCCGGTGCGCAGGCCGGTCAGCGAGGCGAAGCCGCCACGGGGCAAATGGATCGGCACGCTGACGCCGCAGGTCATCTGGCGGTCGTGCAGGTAGCTGGAAACCGGGGCGTGGCAGGGGTCGATGATTTTTTGCAGCGCGGTATCGGCCTTGGCCTCGTAGGACCACACAAACGGTGAAACCGTCGACAGTGCGAGGTGTTGCACCGGATCGATCTGATAAAAGCCGGAACTGCACCACAGGTTGTACCAGTCGGGCGGGGTATTGCGCAGTTGCAGCACAGAAGGGGTGATCAGTGCACCATTATGGTCAATGGGCACGGGGGTGTAGTCGTAGACCAACGCATCAAAACCCAGGTCCTGGGCCAATACGAGGGTGTTATCCATCTGTTCATCCAGGCTCCTGCCGGGGATGAGACGGTCATTAAACGCAGTTAGCCTGGCCAGCATCCGTTCTGCTCCCGATTTCATTTGAATCTCGTCTTGCTGCAAGTAGAATGCCACGCCCCGGCGAAGGACTGCCAGACCAAACCTATAAGAATTACCAGGTTATGGACACGCGGCATCCTCGGTAGTGTTGGCCTCTAAACGGCCACTCTCCACAGGGCCGACACACAACAAGGAATGTATGCATGTGGCGTGAAATTGCCCCCGACCAGCGGTACAACGTGCAGGTCGATGGCCACAACCTCGTGGCCTATAGCTTTGGCGAAGGCGATGAGGTGTTGCTGTGCCTCAATGGCGGCCCCGGGCTGCCTTGCGACTACTTGCGCGACGCCCATGGCTGGCTCAAGGACAACGGCCTGCGAGTGGTTGCATTCGACCAGCTTGGCACGGGCGCTTCAGCCAGACCGACCGATGTTTCGCTGTGGGAAATCAGCCGTTATGTCGAAGAAGTCGAAACCGTGCGCCAGGCCCTTGGCCTTGGCCGCGTGCACTTGCTGGGGCATTCCTGGGGCGGATGGTTGGGCATCGAGTACGCCATTCACTACCCCGATGCGCTGAAAAGCCTGATTCTGGAAAACACCGTCGGCGACATTCCGCACCTGTCCCTCGAGCTGGAACGCCTGCGCGGCGCACTCGGTAGCGAAACCGTGGCGATGATGCAACGCCATGAAGCCATGGGCACCCTCGATCACCCGCAGTACCAGGCCGCCATCACCTTGCTCAACTACCGCCACGTCTGCCGCCTGGACGAATGGCCGGCGCCGGTCCAGCGTTCCCTCGGCGACTGGAACATGGGCCCCTACGAAACCATGCAGGGTCCCAACGAATTTCTCTACATCGGCAACCTCAAGGACTGGAACCGCATCCCCGAGATGGCCGATTTCAAGATGCCGATACTGATCACCACCGGCCAGCACGACGAACTGACCCCGGCCTGCGCCATGCGCATGAAAAGCGCGGCCCGGCACGCCGAGCTGCACGTGTTCCCCAACAGCAGCCATATGCCGTTTTACGAAGAGCCCCAGGCATACTTCCCGGTGCTGCTGGACTTCCTCGCTCGTCATCGAGGCTGACGGATGAACCTGGCGCGTTACCGTTTTGTGCTGTCCCGGCCGCTGCAATTGCTGCCGGTGCTGTTTGGCATCAGCCTGATCACCTTTGTGCTGGTGCGCTCGATTCCCGGCGACCCGGCGCGGGCCCTGCTGGGTTCGCGCAGCACCCCGGACGCCTTGCTGAATATCCGCGCCCAGTACGGCCTCGACCAGCCGCTGTGGCTGCAATATTTCTACTTCCTGAAAAACCTGCTCAAGGGCGACCTCGGCCAGTCACTGCTGTACAAGGTCGACGCGCTGAAACTGATCGTCACCCGCATCGAGCCGACCCTGTTCCTGGTGCTCGGCAGTGTGCTGCTGGCGCTGTTGATCGCCGTGCCGCTGGCCACCGTGGCCGCGCGTAATAAAGGTGGCTGGGCGGATAACCTGATCCGGCTGTTCACTACGGTGGGCCTGGGCATGCCGGCGTTCTGGCTGGGGTTGATGCTGATCCTGTTGCTCAGCGTGCAATGGGGCCTGTTCCCGGTCTCCGGGTATGGGCGCACCTGGCTGGACAAGGCGCACCACATGGTTCTGCCGTGCCTGACCATCGCCCTGGCGCTGTCGGCGGTGCTGGTGCGCAACCTGCGGGCGAGCATGTTGATGGAGTTGCAGGCTGACCACGTTACCGCCGCCCGGGCGCGCGGGTTGTCGGAGGCGGCGGTGTTTCGTCGTCATGTGCTGCCCAATTCCCTGGTGCCGGCGGTGAACCTGCTGGCGGTGAACATTGGCTGGCTGATCAGCGGCACGGTGGTGATCGAAAGCCTGTTTGCGATTCCCGGCATCGGCCAATTGCTGGTGCGCGGCATCTTCACCCGCGACTACATGGTGGTGCAGGGCGTGGCGATGGTGCTGGCCTGTGCCACCGTGCTGGTCAACTTTGTTGCCGATGTGGTGACGGTCACGCTGGACCCGCGAGTGAAGATGCAATGAGCAGCCGCCCATTGATCGCCCCGTGGCGCCTGCGCCTGCGCTTCGGTTTTCGCAATGGCCGGCTGACGGCGGCCTGGGGCCTGTTGATTCTGCTGACATGGCTGGCGCTGGCCGTGTTCGCCCCCTGGATCGCACCCTTTGACCCGATTGCGCAAAACACCGACATCAGTTTGCTGGGTCCCAGCCAGGTCCATCCATTTGGCACGGACAACTACG
The DNA here is from genome assembly GCF_013385665.1 of Pseudomonas sp. D4002. Lineage (NCBI taxonomy): Bacteria > Pseudomonadati > Pseudomonadota > Gammaproteobacteria > Pseudomonadales > Pseudomonadaceae > Pseudomonas > Pseudomonas sp. D4002. The sequence goes on along the minus strand of NZ_JACAPN010000009.1, from coordinate 95,077 downwards.
GGCGAGACATCCTTTCGAGGGTGATCTGGGGCGCACGCATCGACCTGCAACTGGCGGTGGTCGGGGTAATCTTTCCGTTCCTGATCGGCACCTTCGTCGGTGCGGTGTCCGGCTACATCGGCGGGCGTTTCGACAGCTTCTGCATGCGGGTGATCGACGTGATCCTCGCGTTCCCTTTCCTGGTGCTGATGCTGGCGATCATGGCCATTCTCGGTCCGGGTTTGAAAAGCTTTTACATCGCCATGGCGCTGGTGGGCTGGGTGTCCTACGCGCGGCTGATCCGCTCGCAGATCCTGGTGCTCAAGGAAAGCGACTTCGCTCTGGCCGCCAAAAGCCTGGGCTTTGGCCATGGGCGCATTCTGTTCCGGCATTTGTTGCCCAACGCGATGTTCGGTTCGATTGTGTTCTCGATGTCTGACGCAGTGCTGGTGCTGCTCAACGGCGCAGCGGTCAGCTACCTCGGCCTGGGCGTACAACCGCCGACCGCCGAGTGGGGCACCATGGTTGCCGAAGGCCAGGCGTTCATCACCACCGCCTGGTGGATTTGCACCTTCCCGGGCCTGGCCATCGTGACCCTGGCCATGGGCTTCAGCCTGCTGGCCGATGGTGTGGCGCAAGTGCTGGGGGATCGCTCATGAGCCTGTTGCAGGTGCAGGACCTGAGCGTCATCGCCAATAACACCGGGCGCGACGTAACGTTGGTGGACCGGGTGTCGTTCGACCTGGCCGAAGGTGAAATCCTCGGCCTGGTGGGCGAAAGCGGTTCGGGCAAGACCATGGCCTGTCGCGGGCTGATGCGCTTGCTGCCGTCCCCGAGCCTGCGGGTGCAGGGCGGTTCGGTGCGCCTGGCGGGCCAGGACCTTCTGCAGCTGGATGACGCCGGCATGCGCGCGGTACGCGGTGGGCAACTTGGGATGATTTTCCAGAACCCCAGCAGCCACCTCGACCCGTTGATGCGCATCGGCGAGCAGATCGCCGAAGGCATCCGACTGCACCAGGGCGCGTCGAAAAAGGAGGCGCGCTTGCAGGCTATCGAAGTGCTGCGCCAGGTCGGCATTCCCGATCCCCAGGCGCGGATCGACAATTACCCCCACGAGTTTTCCGGCGGCATGCGCCAGCGGGCAATGATCGCGGTGGCCCTTGGCTGCAATCCCAAGGTGCTGATTGCCGACGAACCGACCACCGCCCTCGACGTGACCGTGCAAGCCCAGATTTTGCGGCTGTTGCTGGACCTGCGGGACCAGCGTGGCCTGTCGATCATCATGATCACTCACGACCTGGGCGTGGTGGCGCAAACCTGCGACTCCATCGCCGTGATGTACGCCGGGCGCCTGTGCGAACACGGCAGCAAATACGAGCTGCTGGCACACCCGCAACACCCTTACACCGCCGGCCTGATCGAGTGCCAGCCCGCCACCAGCAGCGGCCACGCCCTGTTGCGCACCATCGCCGGCCAACCGCCATTGCTCGACGCATTGCCCAAGGGCTGCCGGTTCAACCCGCGCTGCCCGCAAGTCGGCAGCTTGTGCACCGAGCTGCTGCCGGAAGGCGCGCGGGTGGCCTGTCACTATCCCCTGGGAGTTCGCCCATGACGTTGTTGCAGGTGAATGACCTTGAGGTGCGTTTTGCCGCCGCCGGCAGCGGCCTGTTCGGCCTGAATAAACAGTGGGTGAGGGCGGTCAACGGGGTGTCGTTGACCCTGGCCGCCGGTGAAACACTGGGTTTGGTGGGCGAGTCCGGCAGCGGCAAAAGCACATTGGGGAGGGCGATCCTGCACCTCAACCCCATCAGCGCCGGGCAGGTGGTGTTTGACGGCATCGACATGGCCCACGCCGGGCCGGTCGATATCGCCCGTTTGCGGCACGAGACGGCGATGATCTTCCAGGATCCCTACGCGGCCCTGAACCCGCGGCTGACCATCGGCGAAACCATTGCCGAAGTCCTGCGGGTGCAGCGCAAGGTGGCGTCGGAAAACATCCCACGCCGGGTCGACGAATTACTCGATCTGGTAGGCCTGCGCCCCGAGCTTGCCAGCCGCAAGCCCGGCTCCCTGAGCGGCGGCCAGTGCCAGCGCGTCGGCATTGCCCGGGCGCTGGCGGTGGAGCCGCGGCTGATCATCGCCGACGAATGCGTGGCTGCCCTGGATGTGTCGATCCAGGGCCAGATCATCAACCTGCTGCTGGAACTGCAACAGCGCATGAACCTGGCGATCCTGTTTATCGCCCACGACCTGGCCATCGTCCGCCGCCTGTGCGACCGGGTGGCGGTGATGTACCTGGGGAAAATCGTTGAGGAAGGCCCGGTGGAGGCGGTGTTCACCACGCCGCGCCATCCCTACACAGCAGCGTTGATCCAGGCGATCCCGGAGATTGATCCTTACCGCCCGTTGCCCAGCGAACCGTTGCCGGGCGAGCCGCCGAGCCCGTTGAAACTGCCCAGTGGTTGCGCTTTTCACCCGCGTTGCCGACATGCACGCGCCGTGTGTGCCGAGGTATTGCCGCCGACTCACGTTGTGCAAACGCATCGGTACAGTTGCGTGCTTGAAGAACCTTTGCTTTGAACCCTTCCTGCCGATCATGAACAACCGCCGTTATAGACAAGGAGTTATGACATGCAATCCCGTCACTTGAAGTTGCTCGCCGCCGCCACACTCACCGCCTGGTCGCTGACCGCCGGTATTGCCCACGCCGCAGGTGTGCTGACCATCGGCTGCCGCGAAGACAGCACCACGTTTGACCCGATCAAAAGCGCGCAGAACCGCGATACCTGGGTGTTCGCCAACGTCTACGACACCCTGGTACGCGTGGACAACCTGGGCACCAGGATGGAACCAGGGCTGGCAGAAAGCTGGGACATTTCCAAGGACGGCCTGACGTACACCTTCAAGCTGCGTGCCGCGAAGTTCTCGGATGGCTCGCCGATCACCGCCGACGACGCTGCCTTCAGCCTGTTGCGCATCCGCGACAACAAGGCCTCGCTGTGGAGCGACCCGTTCAGCCTGATCAACACCGCCAAGGCCAGCGACCCGCAAACCCTGGTAGTGACCTTGAAAACCCCGGCGGTGGCCTTCCTCTCGCAACTGGCTTCGCCGACGGTGTCGATCCTGTCGGAAAAAGCCATGACCAAGATGGGCGAAGACGCCTACTCGGAAAACCCGGTGACCTCCGGCGCATTTACCGTGGACGAGTGGCGCAAGGGCGATCGGGTGATCCTGAAGAAGAACCCGAACTTCTGGCAGGCCAGCAACGTGAGCCTGGATGGCGTGGAGTGGGTCTCCGTCACCGACGACAACACCCGCATGCGCATGGTGCAGAACAACGAGCTGGACACGGCGATCTTCGTCCCGTTTTCCCGGGTTGAAGAGCTGAAAAAAGACAAGAACGTGGTGGTGCACTCCGACCCGTCTACCCGTGAAGATCACTTGTTGATCAACCACGCCCACGGCCTGCTGGCCAAGCCGGAAGTGCGCCAGGCGCTGGACATGGCCATCGATAAACAATCGCTGGTGAAAACCGCCACCTTCGGCCAGGGCACCGTGGCCTATTCCTACATCCCAAAAGGCTCGCTGTACCACTACGCCAACAACCTGCAACGCCCGTATGACCCGACCGAAGCCAAGAAGCTGCTGGCGGCTGCCGGCGCCCAGGACTTGAAGCTCAACTACGTGGTCAACGCCGGCAACGAAGCCGACGAGCAGATTGCGGTGATGATCAAGGATCAACTGGCCAAGGTCGGTGTGACGGCCAACCTGCAAAAGGTCGACCCGACCCAAAGCTGGCAGATGCTGGTGGACGGTGATTACGATATTTCGGTGATGTACTGGACCAATGACATCCTCGACCCGGACCAGAAGACCACCTTCGTGCTGGGCCACGACACCAACCAGAACTACATGACCCGCTACAAGAACGACAAAGTGAAGGACCTGGTGGCGGCCGCGCGGATCGAGGCGGATCCGGTCAAGCGTGAGCAGATGTACGTCGACCTGCAGAAAATGGCGAAACAGGATGTGAACTGGATCGACTTGTACTACAGCCCGTACATCAACATCTCACGCAAGAACGTGAGCAACTTCCTGCAAAACCCGTTGGGGCGCTTCACGCTTGAGGAAGTGGTGAAGAACTAAGTTCTAGAGATCACCGCAATACAAATGTGGGAGCGGGCTTGCTCGCGAAGGCGGTGGATCAGTCGATATCTCTGTTGACTGACACTCCGCCTTCGCGAGCAAGCCCGCTCCCACATTAGGTTGTACTGTGTTCCAGATAGTTATTGCGCGTCAAACGCCTGCCCATTGATGCCGGTACTGTCCGGCCCCATCAGGTACAGGTACACCGGCATGATTTCCTCCGGTGTCGGGTTATCGGTCGGGTTCTCCCCTGGATACGCCTGGGCCCGCATGCTGGTGCGGGTGGCGCCTGGGTTGATGCTGTTGGCGCGCACCGGTGCGACATTATCCAGCTCGTCCGCCAGGGTTTGCATCAGGCCTTCGGTGGCAAACTTCGACACCCCGTACGCCCCCCAATAGGCACGGCCCTTGCGGCCCACGCTGCTTGAGGTGAACACCACCGACGCATCCTGGGACAGCTTGAGCAGCGGCAACAGCGTGCTGGTCAGCATGAACATCGCGTTGACGTTCACATGCATCACCCGCATGAAGTTCTCGCCGGACAACTGCTCGATCGGTGTGCGCGGGCCGATGATCGAGGCGTTGTGCAGCAGGCCGTCGAGGTGGCCGAACTCCTTTTCGATCATCGCTGCCAGCTCATCGTATTGATGGGGCAGGGCGGTCTCCAGGTTGAACGGGATCACCACCGGCTGCGGTTGGCCGGCGGCTTCGATTTCGTCGTAGACCTGGGCCAGGTTGGCTTCGGTCTTGCCCAGCAGCAGCACGGTGGCGCCGTGGGCAGCATAGGTTTTGGCCGCCGCTGCGCCAATCCCGCGACCGGCGCCGGTGACCAGGATGACCCGGCCCTTGAGCAGTTCTGGACGTGCGGAGTAATCAAACATAAACAACCTCGACAAAGTTCACAGAAAATCCATGTGATTGATTGCGGCTAAGGCTGGCCAAGGCTTCTGTGGCGAGGGAGCTTGCTCCCGTTGGGTTGCGAAGCAGCCCCAGCTTTTCGCGACTGCTGCGCAGTCGAACGGGAGCAAGCTCCCTCGCCACAAAGTTGCAGCAACCTCAGGCAGTCCCGATCAGCAGCTGCACAGCGCGCTGTCCAGCACTTTGCGCAATTCCAGCGGGTGATCCACCACCACATCGGCACCCCAGTTGCGCGGGTTGTCGTCCGGGTGGATATAGCCGTAGGTGACCGCCGCGGTACGAGTGCCGGCGTCGCGGCCCGACTCGATGTCCCGCAGGTCATCCCCCACGAACAGCACGCTGGCCGGGTCCAGGTCGAGCATCTTGCACGCCAGGATCAACGGTTCCGGGTCTGGCTTGCTGTTCTTCACGTGGTCCGGGCAGATCAGCAGCGCGGAGCGCTCGGCCAGGCCCAGCTGCTGCATGATCGGTTCGGCAAAGCGCAGTGGCTTGTTGGTGACCACGCCCCAGATCAGCCTGGATTTCTCGATATCCACCAGCAGCTCTTCCATGCCCTCGAACAGCTTGCTGTGGATCGCGCAGCCCTTGAGGTAACGCTCGAGGAATTCCTGGCGCAGCTCTTCAAAGCCCGGGGACTCGGGGTCCATGGAAAAGGTCACGGCGACCATCGCCCGGGCGCCGCCGGAGATTTCATCGCGGATGTGCTGGTCGTTGATCGGTGCCAGGCCGCGGTCAGCGCGCATGGCCTGGCAGATGGCGATAAAGTCTGGCGCGGTGTCCAGCAGGGTACCGTCCATGTCGAAAAGAACCGCTCGCAACTTCACAGGCTTACTCCTCGCGCAGGGTCTGGATCATGTAGTTGACGTCAACGTCGCTGGCCAGCTTGTAGTGCTTGGTCAGCGGGTTGTAGGTCAAGCCGATGATGTCCTTGACGGTCAGCCCGGCCTGACGGCTCCAGGCGCCCAGCTCGGAAGGGCGGATGAATTTCTTGAAGTCATGGGTGCCGCGGGGCAGCAGCTTCATGATGTATTCGGCACCGATGATCGCGAACAGGTACGCCTTCGGATTGCGGTTGATGGTGGAGAAGAACACCTGGCCACCGGGCTTGACCATGCGGAAGCAGGCGCGGATCACCGAGGACGGGTCCGGCACGTGCTCGAGCATTTCCAGGCAAGTGACCACGTCGAACTGCCCGGGCATCTCTTCGGCCAGCTCTTCGGCGGTGATCTGCCGGTATTCGACGTTCACGCCGGACTCCAGTTGGTGCAACTGGGCCACGGCCAATGGCGCTTCGCCCATGTCGATACCCATCACGGTGGCGCCGCGCTGAGCCATGGATTCACTGAGGATCCCGCCGCCGCAACCCACATCCAGTACCTTCTTGCCGGCCAGGTTGACGCGCTCGTCAATCCAGTTGACCCGCAGCGGGTTGATGTCGTGCAGGGGTTTGAACTCGCTTTCGCGGTCCCACCAGCGATGGGCGAGGGCTTCGAATTTGGCGATTTCAGCGTGGTCGACGTTGCTCATGGGGAATCCTCTAAATCTGATAAAACGTTTTGCCGGCCCTGGCATGCGTTGCCAGGGCGGGTGTTATTCGCTGTGTCCGCTGATGCGCTGGCCCCAGGCGATGGCCGTGGCGCACAACTGTTGTTCATCCAGGCGGGTCAGTTGCCGGTCGTCGAGCAATTGCTTGCCGCCGACCCAAAGGTGTTTCACACAATCGCGTCCGGTGGCATATATAAGCTGTGAGACCGGATCGTAGATCGGTTGTTGCGCCAGGCCCGACAGGTCGAAGGCCACGATGTCAGCGGCCTTGCCGACTTCCAGCGAGCCGATTTGACTTTCCAGGCCCATGGCTCGGGCGCCGTTGAGGGTGGCCATGCGCAGGGCGCGGTGGGCATCCAGGGCGGTGGCCGAGCCGGCGACGGCCTTGGCCAGCAGCGCGGCGGTGCGGGTCTCGCCCAGCAGGTCGAGGTCATTGTTACTGGCCGCGCCGTCGGTGCCTACTGCCACATTGACGCCGGCTTGCCACAGGCGTTCCACCGGGCAGAAGCCGCTGGCCAGTTTCAGGTTGGACTCCGGGCAATGAATCACGCTGGTGTTGCTTTCTACCAGCAAAGTCAGGTCGTCATCGCTGATTTGGGTCATGTGAACGGCCTGGAAGCGCGGCCCCAGCAAACCCAGGCGGCCAAGCCGTGCCAACGGGCGTTCACCACGCTGTTCAACGGACTGCTGCACTTCGAAGGCGGTTTCATGCACGTGCATGTGGATCGAGGCGTCCAGTTCCTCGGCGATCACCCGGATTTTTTCCAGGTTTTCATCGCAGACGGTGTACGGCGCGTGCGGGCCGAAGGTGATTTTGATCCGTGGGTGATGCTTGAGGTCGCCGAACAGCTCAACGCCCTGGCGAATCGCCTCGTCGGCGTCAGCAGCGCCGGGAATCGGGAAATCCAGGATCGGGATGGCGATTTGCGCACGCATGCCGCTGTTGTGCACCCGTTCGCTGGCGACTTTCGGGAAGAAGTACATGTCCGAGAAACACGTGATGCCGCCCTTGATCTGCTCGGCGATGGCCAGGTCAGTGCCGTCGCGGACGAAGGCTTCGTCGACCCACTTGGCCTCGGCGGGCCAGATGTGGTTTTCCAGCCAGGTCATCAGCGGCAGGTCGTCGGCCAGGCCGCGAAACAGCGTCATGGCCGCGTGGCCGTGGGCGTTGATCAGGCCAGGGCTGAGGAGCATGCCCGGCAGTTCACGCACTTCGCTCGCTGCGAGCTTCAAGGCCGCGGCGCGTGGGCCGATAAACGCAATGCACCCGTCACGAATGCCCAGGGCGTGCTCCTTGAGCACTACGCCGGCAGGCTCGACAGGTACCAGCCAGGTGGGCAGCAGCAATAAGTCGAGCGGGGCGGCAGTCGGTGTCATCGAGGGCAGTTTCCCAGGCATCTATAAAGAACGGCGAAGTATACCCGAGCGTCCTGGCTGGCGGATCGCTATAATCGGCGGCTTTTGTTCATGAGTGCGGGGTGAGGGATGCGCGATCGACTGTTGGCTGCGGAGAAAGTGAAGGCCATCGACTGGCGTGATGGCGCACTGTACCTGCTCGATCAGCGTATTTTGCCGTCTGCAGAAACCTGGGTCGCCTGCACCAGTGCTGCCGAGGTGGCCGAGGCCATTCGCACAATGGTGGTGCGCGGTGCGCCGGCCATTGGCATCAGTGCGGCGTATGGCCTGGTGCTGGCCGCTCGTGCCCACATCGCCGAGGGCGATGACTGGCAGGCCGCCTGGGAAGAGGACTACGCGCTGCTGGCGGATACCCGCCCGACCGCGTCGAATCTTTTCTGGGCCATGAAGCGCATGCGCGATTGCCTCGACCGCCTCAAGAAACACGCCGATCCGTTGAAGGTGCTGGAGGCCGAGGCGGTGGCGATTCACCAAAGTGATCGTGAAGCCAACCTGACCATGGCGCAGCTGGGTGTTGAGCTGATCCGCAAGCACCAGGGCAATGTTCAGGCGATCCTGACCCATGGCAATGCGGGTGCGTTGGCTACCGGCGGCGTCGGTACCGCGCTCGGGGTGATTCGCGGGGCGTTCCTGGAAGGCATGGTGGAACGGGTCTACGCCAACGAAACCCGGCCCTGGCTGCAAGGTTCGCGGCTGACGGCCTGGGAATTGGCCAATGAAGGCATTCCGGTCACCGTGAATGCCGATTCGGCTGGCGCGCATATTCTCAAGACCAAGGGCGTGACCTGGGTGATCGTCGGTGCCGACTGCATTGCGGCCAACGGTGACGTGGTCAGCAAGATCGGTACCTATCAGTTGGCGGTGTGCGCCATGCATCACGGCGTGCGTTTCATGGTGGTAGCGCCCAGCTCCACCATCGACCTGATGGCGACCAGCGGTGATGACGTGCCGCTTGAAGAGCGCGACGCCCGTGAACTGCTGGAAGTCGGCGGCACCCGCGTAGCCGCTGATGTAGACGCCTTCAACCCGGTGTTCGACGTGACGCCGGCGGACCTGATTGATGTGATCGTCACTGAAAAGGGCATCGTCGAACGCCCCGACACGGCGAAGTTGGCGCAACTGATGTGTCGTAAACGCCTGCATTGAGGCAATTTGCCCGCAAAAATCCCCTTGGATCCAGCTCTAAGGCCCTCTCGTCGCCGTCAAGCCTGTCATCCGTCAACTTACTATGCTCCATGCGCATCAGGGGGATAGGTGCGTGGCGGCGATTGTGATAACATCCGGCGGTTTCCAGGGTCACCCCAAGGGGTAACCTTTAATGCGCAGATCCGTGTCATAACTCGTTGATTTGTCGTAAGTCGTTGCCAGGCATCATGCCGGCAGCGGCGAGCTTCGTTCGTCCCATAGGATGTGACGAGGTTTCACCCGAAAAAGGAATCAGGCTTCTCATGGGCGAACTGGCCAAAGAAATCCTCCCGGTCAATATCGAAGACGAGCTGAAACAGTCCTACCTCGACTACGCGATGAGCGTAATTGTCGGTCGGGCACTGCCTGATGCGCGCGATGGCTTGAAGCCCGTGCACAGGCGTGTGCTGTTCGCGATGAGCGAGCTGGGTAACGACTGGAACAAGCCGTACAAGAAATCTGCCCGTGTTGTCGGTGACGTGATCGGTAAGTATCACCCTCACGGCGACACTGCGGTGTACGACACCATCGTTCGGATGGCCCAGCCGTTTTCCCTGCGCTACCTGCTGGTAGACGGCCAGGGCAACTTCGGTTCGGTCGACGGCGACAACGCTGCGGCCATGCGATACACCGAAGTGCGCATGACCAAGCTGGCGCACGAGCTGCTGGCTGACCTGCACAAGGAAACCGTGGACTGGGTGCCGAACTACGACGGCACCGAAATGATCCCGGCGGTCATGCCGACCCGTATTCCCAACCTGTTGGTCAACGGCTCCAGCGGTATCGCCGTGGGCATGGCCACCAACATCCCGCCACACAACCTCGGTGAAGTCATCGACGGTTGCCTGGCCCTCATCGACAACCCCGAGCTGACCGTCGATGAGCTGATGCAGTACATCCCGGGTCCGGACTTCCCGACCGCCGCGATCATCAACGGTCGCGCCGGCATCATCGAAGCCTACCGTACCGGTCGCGGCCGCATTTACATGCGTGCCCGCTCGATCATCGAAGACATTGACAAGGTCGGTGGCCGCCAGCAGATCGTCATCACCGAACTCCCTTACCAGTTGAACAAGGCGCGTCTGATCGAGAAGATCGCCGAGCTGGTTAAAGAGAAGAAGCTGGAAGGCATCACCGAGCTGCGCGACGAGTCTGACAAGGACGGTATGCGCGTGGTGATCGAGCTGCGTCGTGGCGAAGTGCCTGAGGTGATCCTCAACAACCTCTACGCCCAGACCCAGCTGCAAAGCGTATTCGGTATCAACGTGGTAGCGCTGATCGACGGCCGCCCGCGCATCCTGAACCTCAAGGATCTGCTGGAAGCCTTCGTGCGTCACCGCCGCGAAGTGGTAACCCGCCGTACCGTATTCGAACTGCGCAAGGCCCGTGAACGCGGCCACATCCTGGAAGGCCAGGCTGTTGCGCTGTCGAACATCGACCCGGTCATCGCCCTGATCAAGGCTTCGCCGACGCCGTCGGAAGCCAAGGAAGCGCTGATCAAGATGCCGTGGGAATCCAGCGCCGTAGTAGCGATGGTGGAACGTGCCGGTGCCGATTCGTGCCGTCCGGAGACCCTGGACCCACAATACGGCCTGCGCGACGGCAAGTATTTCCTGTCCCCGGAACAGGCCCAGGCCATTCTGGAACTGCGTCTGCACCGTCTGACTGGCCTGGAACACGAGAAACTGCTGGCCGAGTACCAGGAGATCCTCAACCAGATCGGCGAGCTGATCCGCATCCTCAACAGCGCCGTGCGCCTGATGGAAGTGATCCGCGAAGAACTGGAAGTGATCCGCGCCGAATACGGCGATGTGCGCCGCACCGAGATTCTCGACGCCCGTCTCGACCTGACCCTGGGTGACATGATCCCGGAAGAAGATCGCGTCGTGACCATTTCCCACGGTGGCTATGCCAAGACCCAGCCTCTGGCTGCGTACCAGGCCCAGCGTCGTGGCGGTAAAGGCAAATCGGCTACCGGCGTCAAGGATGAGGACTACATCGCTCACCTGCTGGTTGCCAACAGCCACACCACGCTGCTGCTGTTCTCCAGCAAGGGCAAGGTGTACTGGCTGAAAACCTACGAAATCCCGGAAGCGTCCCGCGCTGCCCGTGGTCGTCCGCTGGTCAACCTGCTGCCGCTGGACAGTGATGAATACATCACCACCATGCTGCCGGTAGACGAGTACACCGAAGGTCATTTCATCTTCATGGCCACTGCGAAAGGCACCGTGAAGAAGACCCCGCTGGAATCCTTCAGCCGTCAACGCAGCGTGGGCCTGATCGCCCTCGAACTGGACGAAGGCGACGTATTGATCAGCGCGGCCATCACCGACGGCGAGCGTGAAGTCATGCTGTTCTCCGACGGCGGCAAGGTTACGCGCTTCAAGGAGTCCGACGTTCGTGCCATGGGCCGTACCGCCCGCGGTGTGCGCGGCATGCGCCTGCCGGAAGGGCAGAAGCTGATTTCGATGCTGATCCCGGAAGAAGGCAGCGAGATCCTCACTGCATCGGCCCGCGGCTACGGCAAGCGTACGGCCATCAGCGAGTTCCCCGAGTACAAGCGTGGCGGCCAGGGCGTTATCGCCATGGTCAGCAACGATCGCAACGGCCGCCTGGTCGGCGCGGTCCAGGTGCTGGATGGTGAGGAAATCATGCTGATTTCCGACCAGGGCACCCTGGTACGTACCCGGGTTGATGAAGTGTCGAGCCTGGGGCGTAACACCCAGGGCGTGACCTTGATCAAGCTGGCCAGCGACGAAACGTTGGTTGGCCTGGAGCGTGTCCAGGAGCCATCGGAAGTCGAAGGCGAGGAGCTGGAAGGTGAAGAGGGGATTGCACTCGAGGGGCAAGTGATCGGCGATGCCGATGACGGCGTCGACGAGCCAACACTCGACGCTGCCGCAGACGAAGAAGAACCGCAGGAATAAGCGGACACACAGGGGGCGGATGAAGATTCGCCCCCTTGTTGTTTGTCCCGTTTGAAATACGACGCCGCGCCGCTCTTGTAGGAGCCGGCTTGCCGGCGATGGCATCAACTCGATTCAAGTGAAGCGCCGAGTCGTTTGCATCGCTGGCAAGCCAGCTCCTACAGGGTTCCGCGTTGCGGGATGTTGATTGCAGTCCCACCAGATCAGAGAGATTGGATGTGAGCAAGAGAGCCTATAACTTCTGTGCCGGTCCCGCGGCGCTTCCTGAAGCAGTCCTGCAGCGCGCGCAGGGTGAACTCCTCGACTGGCATGGAAAAGGCCTCTCCGTGATGGAAATGAGCCATCGCAGCGATGAGTTCGTGTCCATTGCCACCAAGGCCGAGCAGGATATGCGCGACTTGCTGGACATCCCGTCCGATTACAAAGTGCTGTTCCTGCAGGGTGGTGCGAGCCAGCAGTTCGCCCAGATCCCGCTGAACCTGCTGCCGGAAGACGGCACTGCGGACTATATCGACACCGGTATCTGGGGGCAGAAGGCCATTGAAGAGGCCTCCCGTTACGGTCACGTCAATGTGGCAGGCACGGCCAAGCCCTACGACTACTTCGCCATCCCCGGTCAGAACGAGTGGAAACTGTCGAAAGACGCGGCCTACGTTCACTACGTGGCGAACGAAACCATCGGCGGCCTGGAGTTCGACTGGGTGCCGGAAGTGGGTGATGTCCCGCTGGTCTGCGACATGTCCTCGGACATCCTCTCGCGCCCGATCGATGTGTCCAAGTACGGCATGATCTACGCCGGTGCACAGAAGAACATCGGCCCGAGCGGCATCCTGGTCAACATCGTCCGTGAAGACCTGTTGGGTCGTGCGCGTTCGCTGTGCCCGACCATGCTCAACTACAAGGTCGCGGCCGATAACGGCTCGATGTACAACACCCCGCCGGCCTTCGCCTGGTACCTGTCGGGCCTGGTGTTCGAATGGCTGAAAGAGCAGGGCGGCGTGGCTGCCATGGGCAAGCTCAACGAAGAGAAGAAACGTACCCTGTACGACTTCATCGACGCCAGCGGCCTGTACAGCAACCCGATCAACCTGACCGACCGTTCGTGGATGAACGTGCCGTTCCGCCTGGCGGATGACCGCCTGGACAAGCCTTTCCTCGCCGGCGCCGACGAGCGCGGCCTGTTGAACCTCAAGGGCCACCGTTCGGTAGGTGGCATGCGCGCCTCCATCTATAACGCTGTCGATATCCACGCCGTCAAGGCGCTGGTGGCTTACATGGCAGAGTTCGAAAAGGAACACGGCTAATGTCTGAGCAAGAACTCAAGGCCCTGCGCGTACGCATTGACAGCCTGGACGAGAAAGTCCTGGAACTGGTCAGTGAGCGCGCGCGGTGCGCCCAGGAAGTTGCACGGGTGAAGATGGCTTCCCTGGCTGAAGGCGAAGTGCCGGTATTCTACCGTCCGGAGCGTGAAGCCCAGGTGCTCAAGCGCGTGATGGAACGCAACAAGGGCCCGTTGGGCAACGAAGAGATGGCGCGGTTGTTCCGTGAAATCATGTCTTCGTGCCTGGCGCTGGAGCAGCCGCTGAAAGTGGCTTACCTGGGTCCGGAAGGCACCTTCACTCAAGCCGCGGCCATGAAGCACTTCGGTCACGCGGTGATCAGCAAGCCGATGGCTGCGATCGACGAAGTGTTCCGTGAAGTGGCCGCCGGGGCGGTGAATTTTGGCGTGGTGCCGGTGGAAAACTCCACCGAAGGTGCCGTCAACCACACCCTCGACAGCTTCCTTGAGCACGACATGGTGATCTGCGGCGAAGTCGAGTTGCGTATTCACCACCACTTGCTGGTGGGCGAAAACACCAAGACCGACAGCATCAGCCGCATCTACTCCCACGCCCAGTCCCTGGCCCAGTGCCGCAAGTGGCTGGACGCGCACTACCCGAATGTGGAGCGCGTGGCGGTGTCCAGCAACGCCGAAGCGGCGAAGCGGGTCAAGGGTGAGTGGAACTCGGCGGCGATTGCCGGCGACATGGCTGCCGGCCTGTATGGGCTGACGCGCCTGGCCGAGAAAATCGAGGATCGCCCGGATAACTCCACGCGCTTCCTGATGATCGGCAGCCAGGAAGTGCCGCCGACCGGCGACGACAAGACGTCGATCATCGTCTCCATGAGCAACAAGCCCGGCGCGCTGCATGAGCTGCTGGTGCCGTTCCACGATAACGGGATTGACCTGACGCGAATCGAGACTCGTCCTTCGCGCAGCGGTAAATGGACTTATGTGTTCTTTATCGACTTCGTCGGCCATCACCGCGACCCTCTGGTCAAGGGTGTGCTCGAGAAAATCAGTCAGGAAGCCGTGGCACTCAAGGTGCTGGGCTCCTACCCGAAAGCGGTTTTGTGAGGCTTTAACATGAGTGGCAACTTCCTCGCCCTGGCGCAGCCGGGCGTGCAACAACTGTCGCCTTACGTTCCGGGCAAGCCTGTGGACGAGTTGGCGCGCGAGTTGAACCTGGATCCGTCGAAGATCGTAAAGCTGGCCAGTAACGAAAACCCGATGGGCCCAAGCCCCAAGGTACTGGCTGCGATTCGTGAGGCGCTGGCCGAACTGACCCGTTATCCCGATGGTAACGGCTTTGAGCTCAAGTCCCTGCTGGCGAAAAACTGCCGCGTTGATATCAACCAGGTGACCCTGGGTAACGGCTCCAACGATATTCTGGAGCTGGTCGGCCGTGCCTATCTGGCGCCGGGCCTGAACGCGGTATTCAGCGAGCACGCGTTTGCGGTCTATCCGATCGTCACTCAGGCCGTTGGCGCCGAGGCGCGTGTGATTCCTGCGAAAGACTGGGGTCATGACCTGCCAGCCATGCTGGCGGCCATCGATGACAATACTCGTGTTGTGTTTATCGCCAACCCGAACAACCCGACCGGCACCTGGTTCAGCGCCGAGGTGCTGGATAACTTCCTGCAGGACGTGCCGGAGCATGTACTGGTGGTGCTGGACGAGGCATACATCGAGTACGCCGAAGGCAGCGACTTGCCGGACGGCCTGGACTTCCTCGCGGCTTATCCGAACCTGCTGGTCTCGCGCACCTTCTCCAAGGCTTATGGCCTGGCGTCGCTGCGGGTCGGTTACGGCTTGTCCACTGCGGTGGTAGCCGATGTGTTGAACCGTGTGCGCCAGCCATTCAACGTCAACAGCCTCGCACTGGCGGCGGCTTGCGCTGCGGTGCAGGACGCCGAGTACCTGGAAGAAGGCCGTCGCCTCAACGAAAGCGGCATGCTGCAATTGCAGGAAGGCTTCCGTGAGCTGGGCCTGGGCTGGATTCCGTCCAAGGGCAACTTCATCTGCGTCGACCTCGGCCAAGTGGCGGCTCCTGTGTTCCAGGGCTTGCTGCGCGAGGGTGTGATCGTGCGTCCGGTGGCCAACTACGGCATGCCGAACCACCTGCGCATCACCATCGGTCTGCCTGCTGAAAACAGCCGCTTCCTCGAAGCGCTGGCCAAGGTTCTGGCTCGTGGTTGATGTCACTGCATTGCAACCTGCTGTACCTATGATCGGTCGCCTGGTGGTGGTCGGTCTGGGATTGATCGGCGGCTCCTTTGCGAAGGGCCTGCGGGAAAGCGGCCTGTGTGGCGAAGTGGTCGGTGTGGACCTGGACCCGCAATCGCGCAAGTTGGCGGTGGAGTTGGGTGTGGTGGACCGTTGCGAGGCTGAGCTCGCTGTAGCCTGCCAGGGCGCGGATGTCATTCAGCTGGCGGTGCCGATCCTGGCCATGGAGAAGTTGCTGGCGCTGTTGGCCGGCATGGATCTGGGCCAGGCAATCCTGACCGATGTCGGCAGTGCCAAGGGCAATGTGGTGCGTGCGGCGCGGCTGGCCTTTGGTGGCATGCCTGCGCGGTTTGTGCCCGGGCATCCGATTGCCGGGTCCGAGCAGAGCGGGGTGGAGGCGTCCAATGCGCAGCTGTTCCGTCGCCATAAAGTGATTCTGACACCACTGGATGAAACCGATCCTGCGGCACTGGCCGTGGTGGATCGGCTCTGGCGCGAGCTGGGGGCGGATGTCGAGCATATGCAGGTCGAGCGCCACGATGAAGTGCTGGCAGCGACCAGCCATCTGCCGCATTTGCTCGCATTTGGCCTGGTGGATTCGTTGGCCAAGCGCAACGAGAACCTCGAGATTTTCCGCTACGCCGCCGGTGGTTTCCGCGACTTTACCCGGATCGCCGGTAGTGATCCGGTGATGTGGCACGACATCTTCCTTGCCAACCGCGATGCGGTGTTGCGCACCCTGGACACGTTCCGCAGCGACCTCGACGCCTTGCGCGACGCGGTCGATGCTGGCGACGGGCACCAGTTGTTGGGCGTGTTCACCCGTGCGCGGGTGGCACGGGAGCATTTCAGCAAGATTCTGGCGCGTCGGGCCTATATGGATGCTGCAGTAAACGCGGATGACCTGGTGTTTCTCGCCAGTCCCGGTGGCCGCTTGAGCGGGCAGATCCGCGTGCCTGGGGATAAGTCGATCTCCCATCGCTCGATCATGCTCGGTTCTCTGGCGGACGGTGTCACTGAGGTCGAAGGTTTTCTGGAGGGTGAGGACGCCCTGGCGACCTTGCAGGCGTTCCGCGACATGGGCGTGGTGATTGAAGGCCCGCACCATGGGCGCGTCACCATCCACGGGGTTGGCCTGCATGGCTTGAAGCCGGCGCCAGGTCCGATCTATCTGGGTAACTCCGGCACCTCCATGCGGTTGTTGTCCGGTTTGCTGGCGGCCCAGCGCTTCGACAGTGTGTTGACGGGTGACGCCTCGCTGTCCAAGCGCCCGATGAATCGCGTGGCCAAGCCATTGCGCGCAATGGGTGCGGTGATCGAGACCGGGCCGGAAGGGCGCCCGCCGCTGACCATTCGTGGCGGCCAGGCACTCAAGGGGCTGACCTACGCATTGCCGATGGCCAGCGCTCAGGTCAAGTCCTGCCTGTTGTTAGCCGGGTTGTATGCCGAGGGTAAAACCTCGATTACCGAACCGGCGCCGACCCGCGACCATACCGAGCGGATGTTGCGCGGTTTTGGGTATCCGGTGGAAGTGGCGGGCGCTACGGCTGCGGTCGAGTCGGGCCATGCGTTGACCGCGACCCATATTGAGGTGCCTGGGGATATTTCCTCTTCGGCGTTCTTCCTGGTGGCGGCGTCGATTGCCGAAGGCTCCGAGCTGTTGCTTGAACATGTGGGTATCAATCCGACCCGTACCGGCGTGATCGATATCCTGCGACTGATGGGCGCGGACATCACCTTGGAAAACCAACGGGAAGTGGGTGGTGAGCCGGTTGCTGATTTGCGTGTTCGTGCGGCGCCGTTGAAGGGGATCGAGATTCCTGAAGCCCTGGTCCCGCTGGCTATCGATGAGTTCCCGGTGTTGTTCGTGGCTGCGGCGTGCGCCGAAGGCCGGACGGTATTGCGTGGGGCAGAGGAGCTGCGGGTCAAGGAGTCCGACCGGATCCAGGTCATGGCCGACGGTCTGCTTGCGCTGGGCGTGAAGTGTGAACCGACACCTGATGGGATTATTATCGATGGTGGCGTGATCGGCGGTGGTGAAGTCCACGCCCATGGCGATCACCGGATTGCCATGGCCTTCAGCGTGGCTTCCCTGCGAGCGGCTGCGCCGATTCGTATCCATGACTGTGCCAACGTGGCTACGTCTTTTCCGAATTTTCTTACACTGTGTGCCCAAGTCGGCATCCGTGTTGCCCAAGAGGCTCAATTGTGAATATCAAAGCACCGGTGATTACCATCGACGGGCCAAGTGGCTCGGGCAAGGGCACGATCGCCGGCATCCTGGCCAAGCGCCTGGGCTGGTGCCTGCTGGATTCCGGGGCGCTGTACCGCTTGCTGGCCTTTGCCGCCCGCAACCATGGCGTCGACCTGACCAACGAAGAATCGCTGAAGCTGCTGGCTGCGCATCTTGACGTGCAGTTCGTCGGGGCGACCGAAGGTCATCCCCAGCGCATCATCCTGGAAGGGGACGATGTGACCGACGACCTGCGCAACGAGCAGGTCGGCTCCTGGGCTTCCCAGGTCGCCGCATTGCCGGCGGTGCGCGATGCTTTGCTGCAGCGCCAGCGGGCTTTCCAGGAACCGCCGGGTCTGGTGGCCGATGGCCGCGACATGGGCACGGTGGTCTTTCCCGAGGCGCCGCTGAAGATTTTCCTCACGGCCAGCGCCGAGGAGCGGGCCCGTCGCCGTTACTTGCAGTTGAAGGGCAAAGTCGATGGTGTTAGTCTGTCGAGTCTGCTAGATGAGATCCGTGCACGCGATGAGCGTGATACCCAGCGTGCGGTAGCCCCGCTCAAGCCGGCGGCTGACGCCATACAGCTGGATTCCACGGAGTTGTCCATCGAGCAGGTGCTGGAACGCATCTTGAGTGAGATCGCCATTCGCGATATCGCCGGGTGACCAAGAAGGCCGCAGGGGACCAGTCATAGTCCTGTGGTGCTTCTTTTAATTGAAACTGACCCACACCGTCTGGGGTGTGGAGATGGGCGTATTCTTCGCCCTTATCAACAGGAATTAAAATGAGCGAAAGCTTTGCGGAACTCTTTGAAGAAAGCCTAAAAACCCTGAACCTTCAGGCAGGCTCCATCATCACCGGTGTTATCGTTGATATCGATTACCAAGCTCGCTGGGTAACCGTTCACGCTGGTCTGAAGTCTGAAGCTCTGATCCCGCTGGAACAGTTCTACAACGATGCTGGTGACCTGACTATCAATGTCGGTGACGAAGTTCACGTTGCTCTGGACTCGGTTGAAGACGGTTTCGGTGAAACCAAGCTGTCCCGTGAAAAAGCCAAGCGCGCTGAATGCTGGATTGTTCTCGAAGCAGCCTTCGCAGCTGAAGAAGTGGTCAAGGGCGTTATCAACGGTAAGGTTAAAGGCGGCTTCACTGTCGACGTTAACGGCATCCGTGCGTTCCTGCCAGGTTCTTTGGTCGACGTTCGTCCTGTGCGCGACACCACGCACCTGGAAGGCAAGGAACTCGAATTCAAGGTCATCAAGCTCGACCAGAAGCGCAACAACGTTGTCGTTTCCCGTCGCAGCGTCCTGGAAGCAGAGAACTCCGCCGAGCGTGAAGCTCTGCTGGAATCCCTGCAGGAAGGCCAACAAGTCAAAGGTATCGTCAAGAACCTCACCGATTACGGCGCATTCGTCGATCTGGGTGGCGTCGATGGCCTGCTGCACATTACCGACATGGCTTGGAAGCGTATCAAGCATCCATCGGAAATCGTCAACGTTGGCGACGAGATCGATGTCAAGGTTCTGAAGTACGATCGTGAGCGCAACCGTGTCTCCCTGGGCTTGAAGCAGCTGGGCGAAGATCCATGGGTCGCTATCAAGGCTCGTTACCCAGAAAGCACTCGCGTCACCGCGCGTGTTACCAACCTGACCGACTACGGCTGCTTCGCAGAGCTGGAAGAAGGCGTGGAAGGCCTGGTACACGTTTCCGAAATGGACTGGACCAACAAGAACATCCACCCTTCGAAAGTCGTACAAGTCGGCGACGAAGTGGAAGTTATGGTTCTGGACATCGACGAAGAGCGTCGTCGTATCTCCCTCGGCATCAAGCAGTGCAAATCTAACCCATGGGAAGATTTCTCTGGCCAGTTCAACAAGGGCGATAAAATCTCCGGCACCATCAAGTCGATCACCGATTTCGGTATCTTCATTGGTCTGGACGGCGGCATCGACGGTCTGGTTCACCTGTCCGACATCTCCTGGAACGAAGTTGGCGAAGAAGCTGTTCGTCGTTTCAAGAAGGGCGACGAGCTGGACACCGTTATCCTGTCGGTTGACCCAGAGCGCGAGCGCATCTCCCTGGGTATCAAGCAACTGGAAAGCGATCCGTTCTCCGAGTACGTTCAAGAGAACGACAAAGGCGCAATCGTTAAAGGCATCGTGAAGGAAGTTGACGCTAAAGGCGCCATCATCACTCTGGCCGACGATATCGAAGCGACTCTGAAAGCCTCCGAAATCAGCCGTGACCGCGTTGAAGACGCGCGCAACGTTCTGAAAGAAGGCGAAGAAGTAGAAGCCAAGATCATCAGCGTTGACCGCAAGAGCCGCGTAATCCAGCTCTCCATCAAGTCGAAAGACGATGCTGAAGAGAAAGAAGCCATCCAGAGCCTGCGCGACAAGCCAGCTACCTCTGAGCCTTCTGCTGGTCCTACCACTCTGGGCGACCTGCTGCGTGCACAAATGGAAAAGCAGAACTAAGTTCTGTCAGACCATAGAAAAAGGGCGACTTCGGTCGCCCTTTTTTGTGCCTGGGATTTAGTGTTGTGCGCAACGTCGCCTTGGTGTTCTGCAGGTGGAGCGCTGTGGTCACGCTGGCAGCGCATCGGCTCCTGCAGGCTCTATCTGGCAGTGATCGCCGTGGAGTGGCTTCAGTGAAGCTGAGCGGCGGTTGGCGGCCGTGCGGCGCAATGCCAACTCTCATCGAGTTACGCCCCAACTCTTTGAATATAAGTCAATACTTGGGCTGTTCAAATTCCTCCGGTCATGCTAAAACCTTCGAAGCGCTTTTCCTAGCTGCTTGAAAAAGAAGGGAAAAATATGACGAAGTCGGAGTTGATCGAACGAATTGTCACCCATCAAGGGCTGCTCTCATCCAAGGATGTGGAGCTGGCCATCAAGACCATGCTTGAGCAGATGTCCCAATGTCTGGCTACCGGCGATCGGATTGAAATTCGTGGGTTTGGTAGCTTCTCGCTGCACTATCGTGCGCCTCGTGTGGGTCGCAACCCAAAAACCGGGCAGTCCGTCAGCCTTGACGGCAAGTTCGTGCCTCATTTCAAGCCGGGCAAGGAATTGCGCGATCGGGTGAACGAAGACGAAGAAGAAAGCGTCTGAGTGTTTTTGGGGTAGGAGAAGGTTATGCGTGGGGTTAAGCGCGTTGTTCTGGTGCTGGCTATGCTAATTGTCGTGCTGGCAGTGTTGGGGTTCGTGCTGGAAAACCAGCAGGGCGCGTCTCTTTCATTCCTGGGCTGGGTGACCGGGCAGATGCCGGTGTCGGTGTTTGTGGTCGTGGCCTTGATAATTGGAATGCTGCTGGGACCGCTGTTTAGTGTCATCGTTGGGTGGGGCCGACGTCAAAAGTCCATGCCCGCAAGGCGTGGGTAGAGCTTCCATGGTTATTGTGTCACTCGCGAGCCGTTCGTCGGATTTTTCTGGTGTGGTGCGCATCAGTTACGTCGAGTGAACGGCATGTGGTAAGTCCGGCGGTACCACTGACTATTGTCTCGCGGCTACGAAATTTGCTTTTCTGTCCTTCTCGGACGGCCTATATAAGGGTTGCCCCTATCTGTATAGGAAGACTCCTACAGATATGTCAAGACTTGTAATATGTCAGTGAGATGGCAAAATGGAATCTGTTCTCGATAACAGGCATTTTGTGCGCTAAAGTCCGGCAGCGACGCTGGGTTTTTTCGGCCATATAACTAAAATAAAAATACACAATCTTGTCTGCATAACGAGCCCGCAGTTTCTCTTTGAAGGCAGGTTTTTGTTGTGAGTAGTAGCTTCCGTGCTCCCCCGGTTCGATCGTCCGACGAAATTGATTTTGTGCGACTTTTCGCGTCTGTCTGGCAACAAAAAAAACTTCTGCTTTTCGTCACTCTCGGGGCGGGATTGATTGCGGCGTCCTACGCATTTTTAGCTTCCCCTGTATATAAGGTCAGCACGGTTTTGCGGCCTGCGGCGATTAATGATTTGGATGCGCTAAATCGATCAGAGATATATCAGCTTCCTCCGGCTGACGCGCTCCTCAAAGTGGGCGCAGCGCTCGACTCTTATGATACGCGCCTGAGCTATTTCAAGAAAAACCAGAAGCTTTTCGAGAAATTTGTTCGTCCTGGGCAGACTCTGGAGCAGAGTTTTCAGGAGTTCAATCATGACTCTATTCGTTTGATTCTTCCTGATGCAGATAAGAAAAATTCGCTGAGTTCCTACATCAAGCTCGAGATGATGTATCCGAAAGGCGTCGACGGCGTCTCTATTCTTAATGGCTTTGTCGACTACGCTATCGAAAGTGAGCGCGAACGCGTCACGGCTGATTTGAATGTGATCGTTAAAAACCGTTTGAGGGAGCTTAAAGGCAAGCTCGATTCGGCTCGTTCAAACTACGATATTGAAAAAGAAGCCAAAATAGCGTCATTGCGAGAAGCTGACTCGTTGAAACGCGCGCAATTGCAGGATGAGTTGAAGGCGCTGCGTTCGCAGTTGAAAACCTTGCGTAGCGACCGTATTGCTCAGCTGAATGAGGCTATAGGGATTGCCCGTTCCCTGGGCATTCAAAAGCCGGCTACGCCTTCTTCACTTGGTGAGTCGGCCGTGACGAACGCTGGTAGCGTGATGCGTACTGAGGTGAACAACCAGCAGATCCCACTTTATTTTATGGGGGTAGATGCGCTTAAGGCTGAGCTTGCTGCATTGCAGTCACGCAAGTCGGATGATTTTACCGAGTCGCGCATCGCTCAAATCGCCAGGGAGCTTCAGTTGCTCGCATCCAACCGAGAGATTGAGGTCCTGGATGCTCGAAAAAATGAAGATATCTTTCTTGCCGGCGTTCAACCGTTGAGAACAGAGATTTTCCGTTTGAGTAGCCTGAATATCGACCTGGCGAAGCTGCGGCTGGTGAGTATTGACCAGCAGGCCCTTGAGCCGTTGGTTCCGTCGAGCCCGAATCGTCCATTGATCATTTTTCTTGGCCTGCTCCTGGGGGCGATTGTCGCGATTGGTATTGCGTTGGTCAGGCAGGCGTTACGTGCTGCTCGCGACAATGCAGAGCGCGATGGGCACGAGCCGGCAGGCTCACTTCTCCATTCGGTCGCTCAGTTGGATCGGCAACAAGAGCCTGGCAATAAGTTAAACCGAAAATAACTCCAAGGCCGTGAAGCTTTTGGCTTCACGCGTTTTCCCCTCGGGGCCGTATTTCTTGCTTTCATACGGAACCTGCATTACGTGCTTGCGCAACTGTGAACCGCCGAGGGGCATTCCTGGGTGGTTTCTCGGCTATCAAAAGTTACTAAGACTTTGCGTCGAGTCTTCATGGCGTTTCGGCATTTGATCTTTGTTTACTTGTGCGGGCGTCAAGCGTCCTGCACAGGTTTGTATTGTTGGTTTAATAGTTGATGGTGCACCGCCTAATACGGTTTGATGTGGATTTTTTATGTGCGGTCTCCAGGTTAATGGCTTATGGCTAGTATTGGTTCGGAATTTGATAAGGGCGTCCCGTTCGGCCAGGTCGGTCGTGCAGAGTGCGCCGGCGATTAGCAACGAGCTGCATGGCACAGTCGGGCGTGGGCCCAATTGCGATCTCGGATAGGTCGGGTTCCTGTGGGGCAATAACCAAAAGCCCAATTTCAATGAGAGGTTGCGACGCACCATTGCGGTGAAGCGACTCACCGCAATGGTGCGGTAAAACGTTGTCCTGTCCTGAACTGAGTGGGGGATGATGGGGTCTCATGGGGCGTGTGGTTGAGCCAGCCAGGCGTTATGTTGGCACGCTTGTTGATGATATGCTGCGCTGCAAAGCAGAGGCGGTTGCAGTTGGAGCGGCGAAAACTCGCTTGCGCGTAATCGGTAGGTCAGGCAGGGGCATGGCAGCGTTGCTGGTTTCCAGACTGATTCTCTGACTAAATAATGATATGGAATCGTTGGTAATCTAATGACTTTAAAGATCTTGAGTGTTTTCGGTACGCGACCGGAAGCTATAAAAATGGCTCCATTAGCTTTAGCGTTGAATGCAGATGAGCGTTTTGAGGCCAAAATCTGCGTCACGGGTCAACACCGTGAAATGCTGGATCAAGTGTTAGAGTTATTTAAACTTGAACCTGACTTTGATCTTAATATCATGAAGTCGGGTCAAGACCTTACCGACGTGACAACTGGTATTCTTCAGGGAATGAAAGAGGTCTTCCGGACTTATCGGCCGGATATTGTCTTGGTGCATGGTGATACCGCTACGACCTTTGCAACTACATTGGCGGCGTACTATCAGCAAATTCCTGTGGCTCATATCGAAGCTGGGCTTCGCACCGGAAATTTATATTCTCCCTGGCCGGAAGAGGCCAATCGAAAGTTGACGGGAGCACTCGCGCTTCTTCACTTCGCTCCTACTGAACGATCGCAACAGAATTTACTGCGTGAAGGGGTGTCACCTGACGCGATTCATGTGACTGGGAATACTGTAATCGACGCTCTGCTTGAGGTCGTACAGAAGCTCGAGACCAATGACCATTTAAAACAGAAGTTCTCCGAGCAGTTCGCATTTTTACCTGCTCAACGCCGCGTCATCCTTGTGACAGGGCATCGGCGTGAAAGCTTCGGCGATGGATTCGAAAGGATCTGCAGTTCGTTGGCTTCGATTGCCCATGAGTTTGATGATGTGGAGATCGTGTACCCCGTTCATTTGAATCCAAATGTCCGTGAACCGGTCAACCGTTTGTTGGCTGGTATAAAAAATATTCACCTCATCGAACCATTGGATTATCTACCTTTTGTCTATTTGATGAATCGGTCGTACTTGATTCTGACGGACTCCGGTGGTGTGCAGGAAGAGGCACCTTCTTTGGGCAAGCCCGTGCTGGTCATGCGGGACACTACCGAGCGGCCTGAGGCGATTGAGGCGGGTACCGTCAGATTGGTCGGTACAGAGAAGGACAAGATAGTTCACCACTTGCGTGAGCTTTTACTTGATCAAAAGGCTTACGAGGAGATGAGCGTTGCTCATAATCCTTATGGTGACGGTCACGCCTGCATGCGTATTGTTAATGCTCTAGCCACTTTCAAAAATTAAGGTTTGGTCATGGATTTTTCCACTATTTCTGTAATTGGTTTGGGCTATATCGGTTTGCCAACCGCAGCCGTTTTTGCTGCGCGAAAGTTAAAGGTCATTGGTGTCGACGTTAATCAAAAGGCCGTCGATACGATCAACGGCGGACAGATTCATATCGTTGAGCCTGATTTGGACATAGTCGTGCACGCGGCCGTGACCGAGGGGTATCTGCGCGCCAGTACACGACCTGAGCCGGCGGACGCCTTCTTGATTGCGGTGCCCACTCCTTTCAAGGACGGTCATGCTCCGGACCTTTCTTACATTGAGTCCGCAAGCAAATCCATTGCACCAGTATTGAAAAAGGGTGATCTGGTCATCCTCGAGTCCACTTCTCCCGTGGGTGCGACTGAAAAGATGTCGGCATGGCTGGCTGAAGCACGCCCTGACCTGACGTTCCCGCAGACCCATGGCGAGGCGTCGGACATTCGCGTGGCTCACTGCCCTGAGCGCGTGCTTCCCGGTCACGTGTTGCGCGAGTTGGTACAGAATGATCGCGTCATCGGCGGGATGACCCCCAAGTGCTCAGAAGCCGCCACACGTCTGTATAAATTGTTTGTAGAGGGCGAGTGCATTATCACCAACGCCCGAACAGCAGAAATGTGCAAGTTGACCGAGAACAGCTTTCGCGATGTGAATATTGCCTTCGCGAACGAATTGTCGATGATATGCGATAAGTTCGATGTCGATGTGTGGGAGCTTATCAAGCTCGCCAACCGGCACCCTCGCGTCAATATCCTCCAACCAGGACCTGGCGTGGGTGGGCATTGCATCGCCGTCGACCCTTGGTTCATCGTGAGTCAGGCTGAAGGCCAGGCGAAACTGATCCAAACTGCACGTGAAGTCAATGACTCAAAACCGTCGTGGGTTATGGAGAAAGTTGATGCTGCTGTGGCCGATCATCTGTCGAGTCACCCCGGGAAGTCGGAAAAAGACATTGTTATCGCGTGCTTCGGCCTGGCATTCAAACCTGATATTGACGACCTGCGGGAAAGTCCATCTCTGGAAATTACGAAAAATATCTCAAGCCGGCACGCCGGGAAGGTTATTGTCGTAGAACCTAATATTGATTCTCTGCCTGCGACGTTGCCGAACGCTGAGTTGTGCACAATAGAAGAAGCGTTTGAGCGCGCGGATGTCTTGTTGTTACTGGTGGATCACAAGCCATTCAAAAGTGTTTCTTCTTCACTTCTCGAGGGTCGCCGGATTGTTGATACCCGGGGAATCTGGCTTGTATGAAAATTCTTCCGGTTATTATGTCTGGAGGCTCGGGAACGAGACTCTGGCCGCTTAGCAGAACTCTTTACCCGAAGCAGTTTCTGGCAATTTCGGGGCGGGAGACGTTGTTTCAGCAGGCGATTGCCCGACTGTTGAAGATTGACGGTCAAGGCTCGGATTTATTGGCTCCATGCATCGTTGCCAACGATGAGCATCGTTTCCTGTGTCTCGACCAGATCCGGGAAATGAACGTTTCTAAAGCTGTTGTCATTCTTGAACCGGTAGGACGCAATACGGCCCCTGCGCTTACGTTGGCGGCGCTTTATGCGCGCGATGAGGTGGGAGAGGAGATTGACCCGGTTCTGGTCGTTGTCCCGGCCGACCAGATGATTCTCGATATTCAAGCTTTTACTGACACGGTCAGTAAAGCGGTCGATGTTGCGAAAGACGGCAGCATTGTGATCTTGGGGATTACGCCTGATCGCCCTGAGACGGGTTATGGTTATATCCACTCGGCAGATCCCTCTACCGTCAAGAGGGTGGATGCGTTTGTTGAAAAGCCTGAGCGGACAACCGCAGAAAAATACCTGGAAGATGGAAGCTATTTCTGGAATAGCGGTATTTTTGTGCTGCGCGCGTCAGTCTGGTTGAAAGCACTGGGCGCGTTCAGAAGTGACATCTTCGATGCCACTGAGGCCGCGTGGAAGGGCCGAGTTGAAGATAATGGGTTTATTCGACCACAACTTGACGCGTTTTCCCTGATACCGCCTGAGTCGATTGACTATGCCGTGATCGAGCATTGCGCGAAAACGCCTTCAGCTGGCCTGACGTTGAAAATGCTCACGATGGATGCCGGTTGGTCTGACCTTGGAGCATGGGATGCTGTTTGGCGTTCGAGTGAAAAGGACGAAAAACAAAACGCTACCCATGGCGACGTAATAATAGACTCCAGCTCCAATACATTGGTTTACGCCTCTCACCGTTTGGTAACGGCCGTGGGGCTTGAAAATATTGTTATCGTCGAGACGCCTGATGCCGTATTGGTTGCGGATAAAGATCGTAGCCAGGGTGTGAAGGCTATTGTCGAAGCGTTGAATATCAAGGCCAGGCCAGAATCAAAGCTTCATCGTCGTGTTCATCGCCCATGGGGCTGGTACGACAGCATAGATTCGGGCTCGCGCTTTCAGGTGAAGCGGATATTGGTGAAGCCGAAAGCAACCTTGAGTTTGCAGAAGCATTACCATCGGGCGGAGCATTGGATTGTTGTGTCTGGCACCGCTGAAGTCACCTGTGAAGATCGTGTTTTTCAGCTGAACGAAAACCAGAGTACTTATATCCCTATTGGCCATGTTCATCGCCTTTCCAATCCTGGCACCATTCCTCTTGAGATCATAGAGGTGCAGTCGGGAACGTACTTGGGTGAGGATGATATTGTTCGATTTGACGATACCTATGGACGTGTTTAAGGCTTAAATTTTTAGGAGTTGTACAGATGCAGAAGCATGCGCTGGTTACTGGTGTTACAGGTCAGGATGGGGCTTACCTTGTCGAACTGCTGCTGTCCAAGGGTTATAAGGTCTATGGCGCCTATCGCCGCACAAGTTCTGTAAGTTTCTGGCGATTAGAGGAACTTGGTGTTTTTGGGCATGATGATCTTCATCTTGTCGAATTTGATTTGACTGATCTCTCCGGAACTATTCGTTTAATTCAGAATTGCGCCCCGGACGAGGTTTATAACCTGGCGGCTCAAAGCTTCGTAGGCGTTTCCTTCGATCAGCCAATTACAACCGCGCAGATTACCGGAGTCGGTGCGCTTAATTTGCTCGAAGCGATCCGAATAGTAAATCCGAAGATTCGTTTCTATCAAGCTTCGACATCTGAAATGTTTGGGCTGGTACAGGCTGTTCCTCAATCTGAAAGCACGCCTTTCTACCCACGCAGCCCTTACGGTGTTGCGAAGTTGTTTGCGCATTGGACAACCATCAACTATCGCGAATCATATGATATTTTTGCCACCAGCGGCATTCTGTTCAATCATGAGTCTCCTCTGCGAGGAAAAGAGTTCGTTACTCGTAAAATTACCGATGCTGTCGCCAGTATCGAAATGGGCGAGCAGCAAGTGCTGGAACTCGGAAACATGGATGCCAAGCGAGACTGGGGTTTCGCTAAAGAGTATGTAGATGGCATGCACCGGATGTTGCAGATCGACACACCGGAAACATTTGTGCTTGCTACCAACCGTACTGAAACCGTTCGTGATTTTGTTGCCATGAGCTTCAAGGCCGTAGGGGTTGATATCGATTGGTCTGGAAGTGGCGAGAACGAATTCGGCGTTGACCGTCGTACCGGCATCACCCGGGTAAAAGTTAACCCACGCTTCTATCGACCCGCGGAAGTCGAGTTGTTGATTGGCGACGCTTCGTTTGCAAAAGAGCGGTTAGGCTGGAAACCAGAAACGACGCTGGAGCAACTGTGCCAGCTGATGGTTGAAGCTGACTTGAGAAGGGTTCGCAATGGCACTTCAAAGTAAAGATCGCACAGTACTGATTACAGGGCTCTCGGGTTTTACTGGAAAGCATTTGGCGCAAAGCCTCACCAAGGCCGGCTGGCGGGTTGCCGGCCTTGGTGGGGAGCGCCTGGCCTGTGAGTTTGACCACTTGGATGCGGACCTGAATGACACGGCGCGACTCAGTGGTTGGATAAAGCAGGTTCAGCCCACCCATGTTATTCACTTGGCCGCGCTGGCGCATGTCACCAGCAGCGATGCCTTGTCATATTACCGAGTCAATGTATTGGGTACAGAAAGCCTTCTTAATGCGATTAAGGAGGCTGAGGTGGTCGTTGAAAAAATCATCATTGCGAGCAGTGCAAACATTTACGGGAACGCTATTTCATCGCCCATTTCAGAAAGCAGTGAACCGCAGCCCGTTAATCATTACGCACTGAGCAAGCTGACGATGGAGGCCCTTGTCCGCAAGTGGTTTTCTCGTATGCCTATATTGGTGGTACGGCCATTCAATTACACTGGACCCGGCCAGTCGGAGTCATTCGTTTTCTCCAAGATCGTGGGCGCATTTGCCCGTGGAGAAAAGGAGCTCAGATTGGGCAATCTGGATGTATCCCGCGACTTGTCTGATGTCGGTTTTGTGGTGGAGGCCTATTCAAGGCTGTTGACGTCCAATCAACGTGGTGAGTTTATAAATATCTGCTCGGGGCGCAGCATTTCCTTACTGAGCGTGATTGATGAAATGGAACAGATTGCAGGTTATCGGCCAACGATAACAGTTGATCCTGCCTTTGTCAGGGAAGATGAAGTTAAAGAGCTTTATGGTAGTCCGGCCAAGCTCTTTGATGTGGTAGGTGAAATTAATGTGCCTAGTTTGCACGATACATTGCTGTCAATGTATCAGCAGAAGGCACGTGTTTAATACGGTTGGCAAGTAACGGGTTGGTGCACTGTGCGTATATGTTTTTTTGCTAATATGTCCGCTCACGCTAATTGGCGCGAGATGTTTGATAAAGTTGAGTTTTATCGGGTTGATATTCGAATTCTCAAGGAGCTCGGACACGAAGTCGTTCTGTCCGGGACGCCGGGCACATTAGATTGGAAAGCGGATCTCTATTTTTGTTGGTGGTGGGGGCATTCGCCGCTTCCGTTGCTCGCCGGAAAACTCCGTCGTCGGCCGGTAATTGTAACTGGGGCCTTTGACTACTCCACCTGCCGGAAAGAAATCCCGGGTCTGTGTTATCTGGACCGTCCGCTATGGCAGAAGGCAGTGCTGCGTACCTCGCTGTTATTAGCCGATCGAAACCTGTTCATCTCAAGATCGGAGTGTGAGGAAGTCACAACCAACCTGCCGGTGAGAAACCCCGTGTACGCAACGCTGGCGATTGATACAGATTACTATTCTCCTGGCGAGCTTCCGGCGGTTGGATCGAATTACTTTTTTACGGTGACCTGGACCAGTCGTACGAACGCCATTCGTAAAGGGCTGATTCCGACGATTGAGGCGTTTGCAAAGGTTTCGGCTAACGCAAGTCATCTTCGCCTGGTTGTTGCTGGCAAACATGGTGACTACCTGCAGGAACTAAAAGACCTGGCGCAGCGCCTGGGTGTGGCAGACAAGGTGGAGTTTGTCGGGATGATTTCCGATGAAGAAAAGCTGCACCACTACCGCAATTGCCTGGCCTATGTTCAACCAACGCTCTATGAAGGTTTCGGGCATGCGATCGGCGAAGCGCTGGCGTGTGGCGCGCGAGTGATCACGTCGCCTCGGGGCGCGGTGCCTGAGGTCGCGGGTAACTTCGCTTACTGGGTTCAACCAGATAGCCAGGAAGAAATTGCTGCGGCCATGGAGACGGTTGTCGCCACGCCGACTTGCGCTGAAGATGCCAAAGCCAGGCATCAGTGGATTTCTTCCAATTATTCCATCGCAGCTCGTCGTGTGGCGCTTAAAAATGTCCTGGATTCCTTGTCGCTGGTGAAATAAAGGAGAGCTTCGTTGATAGTGTTTATAAAGATTCATGGTGGTAGCGTGTGTTGAATCGTCTGATCAGCATGTTTGAAAGTTCGAAGCTGTTACAGCTGATTGTTATTACTGCCTGTATTCAAGGTGGGGTAATAATAAGTCAGTTTTTGATCACGCCTTGGGTTGATCCGTCGGTCGTCGGTGTGGTGCGCTCGCTGGAAACAATTATTGCTCTTGTCGTACTGGCAGGAAGTTTGGGCATGCAAAGCATCGCGATTCGCGATACGGCGGCGAGTCATGGTACTTCTCGTCAAAGTGAAGTGCTTCGGCAAGTGTTTTTGTTGGTCGGGATCGCTTCAGGTGTCGTGATTGCTGGTATATACGTCGCGCATGAGTTTGTGCTGACCTCTGCGATTAGTTCTTATGTTTTTACAACCTGTGGCTTGGTGCTGTTGACTAATTTGCTTCGTGTAACGACTGGCTTTGCTCAGGGGGCGAAGGCGATACGCGAGATCTACTTCGTTCTGATGCTGGTTACCGGGGCGGGCGTTATTCTGCATGTTGTATTGACGAAGTTGTATGGTATCCAGGGCTGGATGGCCGCTCGTTATCTTGGTGAGTTCTTTTGTCTCGCTGCCGTTTGGTGGAAACTGCGAGCGCATATCTTTCTGGCGCTTGATTTTCGCCAGGTGAACGGGCGCGAATTAATGACAACGGCCAAGTCCGGTGTCATTGTCAATGCCAGCCTGTTTGTTCGTCTGTTGGTGGATAGTCTGCCTGTCCTGATGTTGACTGCTTATCATGTGAAAACCGACGAGATCGGTTTTTTTGGTATTGCTATATTGAGCCTTATTCTTGGCTTGCTGCCATTGGCAATCATTGCACAAAGGGCCCTTCCTGAGTTGGTCGAGGTCATCCATGATAAAAGCGAGTTGCGCGAAAGGTATCATGCATTCTCAAAAAGCATGTTAAAGATCTCATCCACGGTTGCTTTGCTGTTGATCCTTTGCTCTTGTATATGGTTGGTGTGTGTGGGCGGTGTTTATAAGCAGACGGCCATGTATATCATTGTGTTGGCGTTGACTTTGCCCCTGAAGGCTATGGCTCTTGCTTGCGGTACAATACTGGTCGCATTGCGTGTTTTTAGTTTAAGCCTTAAAACCAATATTGTAGAGGGCTTGCTTGTTCTTTTAATTCTATACGTCGGTATCCCTGTTTTGGATGCTTGGGCTGGCGTTTTGGGGTATGTGGTTGGTGCTGTTTTGTCCGCCGTGCTGCTTCTGATTGCGGTGAGAGTCCGCCTCGCTGATTTATGACCCAAGAGGTTGATACCTTGGAAGAAAAATATTTAGGGCCTGAGCACTTGCGAGTCCCGCTTGAAAAAAAAGCGTTTGATTGTTTTGGCGTTGGCTTTTTCTTTTTGGTGATCTGGTTTGCAGGCGTTATTGTCCCATTATATCCCTTTATCATGGGGTTTGATGGGTTTAGTCAGTTTTGGGAGTTTGCCTTTTTCGATAAGCAGAGTTCTATTGACTATGCCATTTTGCTGTATGCCGGGGCTTTGATTTTTGTTTTGATGGGGTGTTGGTTAGGACGGAAAACGCATTTTAATTTTCCCGTCGGGATACGCTACATAGTAAGTCCAAGGATTTTTTCGCAACGAGCCTTAGGTTTTTCGTTAGTGGCGCTGCTGGCGTTTACAACTATTCTTGTAATCCTAGGCGGGGTCTCGGGGTTGCTTCAAGGTGCCAGTGACAGGATAAGGGCGTTTGCAGGTTTGAACGGCTTGTTCCTCTTGGAGAACTTGCTGCTCTCTGTCTCGCTGGCCTGGTATA
Organism: Pseudomonas sp. D4002; assembly: GCF_013385665.1. NCBI lineage: Bacteria > Pseudomonadati > Pseudomonadota > Gammaproteobacteria > Pseudomonadales > Pseudomonadaceae > Pseudomonas > Pseudomonas sp. D4002. Next base: position 62,562 of record NZ_JACAPN010000009.1, on the reverse strand, counting down.
TACGGTTGACCCGTGCCGGGAAGAAGTCACTTTCCGAGCGGTTTTGCTTCTGGTTATATTTTTTGGGCGGTTTGTTTATTTGCGCTCTCCAGGGTCAGAAATCGACAATTTTTATTATCGTATTGTCGCTGATTATAGTTCGGCATTACCGCGTTAAGCGTGTCAGTCTTGTAAAAGGAGCGGTGCTTGGGGTGGTGATGTTTGTTTCGCTGATGACCTATCACCTGTTTAAGCAGGAGTTTCTCGCGACAGGTAGATTCTTTTTCATTAACGAAGATCAAGGTGTTTTCCTGTCGTTCATTCATTTTTTGGCGACTCAGTTTACGGGTAATCTAATGCAGTTGCAGACCATGACTGTGCTCATAGATGCTATGCCCGAGAGGCTGGAATGGCAGAATGGCACGACGCTGCTGATGGTTGTATTGATTTTAATACCTTCGGGTCTTTTCCCGAATAAGCCACTTACCGCAGCCGGGGTGTTTACAGGTGCCTTTTGGCCAGATAAATGGCTCATGGAAGGTACGACATTGCCGCCAGGTATTTTTGGTGAGCTTTATATGAACTTTGGCACGCTGGGCGTACTATTCGGCGGTTTTCTTCTTGGCGTTATAGGTGGGCGGCTTTATGGCGCAGTTGTCTATAACCCTCAAAGCGACCGAGCGTTAGGTCTTTATGCATTGGCGATCGCCTCCCTGCTTCACCTTTTTCGAGGGGAATTGGCGTCGGTCGCTCTTCTCATAGCGTCTATATGGCTTCCTTTTTTATTCTTGAGCTCAAAGCGCGAAGAGCCAGTCAATAACCCAATCTAGAGAAACTGATATGTGCGGAATTTTGGGCTACATTCACAACGGAACGCGGGAATCTATTGACTTCTCTTCAGCGCTTTCGTTTATTCGACGTCGTGGGCCTGATGATCAAGGCGTCTGGGCCGATACCGACGTTGGTGTATGGTTGGGCCAGGTGCGCCTTTCCATTCTCGATACCACTTCCGCCGGTCACCAACCCATGGTCTCTGCCGATGGGCGAGTGGTCATGGTGTTTAACGGTGAAATCTATAACTTTCGGGAGTTAAGGGCTCATCTCGAAGCGGCGGGGGATCATTTTTCCAGCCAGTCCGACTCCGAAGTATTGCTCGCACTGTTCTGTCGTTATGGGATTGAGTGTTTAAACCGTTTGAACGGGATTTTCGCGGTCGTATTCTGGGAACGCGACACCGAAACGCTTTGGGTGGCTCGAGATCAGATGGGCGTCAAACCCCTCTATATCCATTCCAGTGATGGTTGTTTTGCATTTTCAAGTGAAATGAAGGGCTTGATCCGAGGCGGCTTCAGTAAAACTGAAATCGACCCGCAAGCCGTACTCGCGCACCTTGGTTTTCTCTGGTCGCCGGGTGATCGGACGATCGTGCGGGATATCAAAAAGGTTTTACCTGGCCAAGCGTTATGCGTCCGTAATGGGCGTATCGAGAAGAGCTGGTTTTACTACGAACTGCCGATTTCCGAGAAACCCCTGACAAAAACGGTTGCTGATGTCGCTGTTGATGTCGCCGATGCCGTCAGGACTGCCGTCCAGCGTCAGTTGGTGTCCGACGTACCCTTGGGCTCATTCTTGTCAGGCGGCTTGGACTCCAGTGCCATCGTCGCGTTTGCAGCGCAGGAAATGCGTGATAAGGGGCGGTTGCAGTGCTTCAGTATCCGAGTAGACAACGGCTCCACTGCGAACGAGGGGTTCGCCGATGACCTTCCGTACGCACAGCGCGTTGCCAAGCATCTGGATGTCGACCTGCATGTCGTAGGCGTCGGCGATGAGATGATGGATCGTCTGCCTGAAATGGTTTATCTGCTCGATGAACCTACGCCGGATCCGGCGGCGCTGAATGCGTTGTTCATCTCGGAACTGGCAAGCCAGAACGGCATCAAGGTTCTGCTGTCGGGTGCCGGGGGAGATGACATTTTCACGGGCTATCGTCGTCATTTCGCGTTGGCGCAAGAGCGTTGGTGGGGCGGAATGCCTCGACCGCTGCGTTCGGTTTTGGCCAGCAGTTCAAACCTGCTTCCTGCATCCTCTCCGCTGTCTCGTCGTCTCGGGAAGGCTTTTCGCTATGCGGACTTGCCTGCTGATGATCGCTTGATCAGTTATTTCCTCTGGCTTGAACCTGAACAGGCGTATGGCCTGTTGGCGCCAGACTTGCGACGCCAGCTGGCGGCTGATGATCTGTTTGCGCCGATGCGAGAAACACTTTCGCGGCTGCCTTCGGATGCCACGCCCCTTGATAAAATGCTCACCCTGGAGTGCAAGCATTTTCTCACCGATCACAATCTCAACTACACCGACAAGATGGGTATGGCGACGGGCGTTGAAGTGCGTGTGCCGCTGCTGGATCTTGACCTGGTCCGCCTGGCTGGCTCACTGCCATCGGATATCAAGCAAAAAGGCCGGGAAGGGAAATGGATTTTCAAGAAGGCCATGGAACCCTATCTGCCTCACGACGTCATCTACCGGCCCAAGACGGGCTTCGGCGTACCGCTTCGCAACTGGTTGCAAGGACGCCTGAAGCCTTTGGTCGATGAGGTGCTTTCTCCTGCATCCCTGCTGAAAAGGGGGATATTCGATCCCAAGGCGGTGGCGCATCTGATCGAAGCAGATCGTTCAGGCCGGATAGACGCTGCTTATACGTTGTTCGGCATCGTTTGCATGGAACTCTGGTGCAAACAGTATCTGGACGGCGATTTCGCCCTCGACGGTTGAGTGGGCGGCGACGCCACGGCCTTATCCGATGGTAGGATACATAGCTCTATACAAGTTTCTCAGTGATGAGTGAATTTTTAACTTTATTGGTGTGAATGCATGAAGCAGGTTGTTCAGAACATGGCTAGCGGTGAGACGTCATTGGTTAATGCACCCGCTCCCGCCGTTCGTAGTGGCACGCTAAAGATCCATACAACCAATACGCTGATTTCTGCTGGCACGGAACGCATGCTGGTAGGGTTTGGCCGTGCTAACTGGTTGGAAAAAGCTCGCCAGCAACCTGACAAGGTCCGCATGGTTCTGCAAAAGGTCCAGACCGATGGCTTGGCGACAACGGTGGAAGCCGTTCGCTCGAAGCTTGCGCAGCCGTTGCCGCTTGGATACTGCAACGTGGGTGTTGTGGGTGCCGTGGGCAATGATGTGTCCGGGTTCAAGCCGGGCGACCGTGTGGTTTCCAATGGTCCTCATGCCGATATCGTTGTTGTTCCCAAGAATCTGTGTGCCTTGATTCCGGACTCGGTCAGCGACGAAGCCGCTTCGTTTACCGTGCTTGCCAGCATCGGCTTGCAGGGCATTCGTCTGGCTCAGCCGACATTGGGTGAAACCTTTGTAGTCACCGGCGTAGGCCTGATCGGACTGATGACGGTCCAGCTCCTGCGGGCTCAAGGCTGCCGGGTACTTGCCGTTGACTTCGATGAGCAAAAGCTGGCATTGGCTCGCAGTTATGGCGCCGAAACCTGCAACCCCGGCAAGGGCGAAGATGTTGTTTCGGCGGGAATGACATTCAGCCGCGGAAGAGGGGTGGATGGCGTCATCATTACGGCGTCGACCAAGTCGTCCGACCCGGTCACCCAGGCGGCACACATGTGCCGTAAACGTGGGCGCATTGTTCTGGTAGGGGTAACCGGGCTTGAGTTGAGTCGAGCCGACTTCTATGAGAAGGAACTGACATTCCAGGTTTCATGTTCTTACGGGCCCGGGCGCTACGATCCGAGTTACGAAGATCAAGGCAACGACTTCCCGATAGGTTTCGTTCGCTGGACTGAGCAGCGCAACTTCGAAGCCGTCCTGGACATGCTCGCCAGCGGCCAATTGGAGGTCAACTCGTTGATCTCCCATCGGGTTGCATTCGAAGACGCCGCGGATGCCTATCAGACGCTTACGACGGATAATTCGGCGCTGGGCATCATTCTTCAGTACACCTCGGAAGAGACCGAGCGAAACATCAAGGAAGTGGTGCTGGCACCTGGTGCGGTAGCCAGTTTCGACCCGGTCAAACCCGTGGTGGGCTTCATCGGTGCAGGAAACTATGCATCAAGAATGCTGATACCGGCATTCAAGGCCGCAGGGGCTCAGTTCCATACGATTGTGACTGCCGGTGGCATCAACGGTGTAATACACGGCAGCAAGGCCGGATTTGCACAAGCCTCGACTGATATCAGTGCGATGCTTGGCGAGAGCACGATCAACACTGTTGCAATTGTCACCCGGCACGACAGCCATGCCCGTTTTGTCGCGCAAGCGCTGGAGGCGGGTAAACATGTGTTCGTCGAAAAGCCATTGGCAATTGAAGCCCAGGATCTGGCAACGGTTGAAGAGGCCTATCGAAAGGCTGTCGAACAAGGGCTCAAGCCACATTTGATGGTGGGGTTCAATCGACGCTTTTCGCCGCAGGTGCAAAAGATGAAGGCGTTGCTCTCGGCTGTAAAAGAGCCCAAGTCTTTCATCATGACGATGAATGCCGGAGCGATTCCCGCAAATCACTGGACCCAGGACCCGTCAGTCGGCGGCGGGCGCATTATTGGCGAAGCGTGTCATTTCATCGACCTGATGCGTTTTCTCGCGGGCAGCAAGATTGTTTCGATCCAGGCCCGCAGAATGGGCGATACGCCTGCTGTTGCCATTACGGAAGACAAAGCGGCGATCACCCTGGGGTTTGAGGATGGCTCTTTCGGCACCATCCTCTATCTGGCCAATGGCGCTTCAAGCTTTCCAAAAGAGCGAGTTGAAGTTTTCGCTGCCGGACGCGTCCTGCAACTGGATAACTTCCGCAAGTTGAAGGGGTTCGGCTGGCCGGGCTTCAGCAAGCTGAATCTCTGGAAACAGAACAAGGGGCAAAGCGAGTGCGCTGCAGCTTTCCTGGCAGCGGTGCAAAACGGGGCGGTCACGCCGATCACTTCCGATGAGATTTTCGAAGTGGCGCGCGTGAGCATTGAAGTTGCCCGGATTCTGCGCGAGCAATGAGCCTTCTTCTTGTTAAAGCCAAAACTGCGATAGCTCTCGGTTTTGGCAATCTGGCGCGTGCATTGACGTATCGGCTCGGGGTCAAGACTGGCTTGAACCCGGTCCGACGCCTTCGGGCTGAAATTCCTCAAGGCCCGTTTTTTGCGGAAAGTGCGAGGCAGGCCGGCTCGTTGCCATGTGCGTCCCAATGGGATTCCCAGGTCCGGTATTTCGGGTTCTGGGAGTGCCCGGTATCGGACGCACCCCCTGACTGGCATTTGAATCCGCTGAATGGAGTTCGAGTGCCTGATCCCGGCCGGGAATGGTGGCGGATTCCTGATTTTGATGCCGCTGTCGGTGATATCAAGAATATCTGGGAAGCTTCGCGATTTGACTGGACGTTGGTCTTTGCCCAGAAGTCCTGTGTTGGCGGGTCTTCAGGGACGGCGCAGTTAAACGGTTGGTTGACGGATTGGTGTGTCAACAATCCTCCCTATTGCGGTCCGAACTGGAAGTGCGGTCAGGAGGCGTCCATTCGTGTCCTGCACCTGGCGATGAGTTCGGTCATTGTCGAACAGTTTGCCAACCCGTTGCCGGGGCTTGTGGATCTGGTCCGACTGCACCTCAAGCGTATCGAGCCGACGCTGAGCTATGCGATGGCTCAGGACAATAACCACGGGACTTCCGAGGCGGCTGCACTTTTTGTCGGCGGCAGTTGGTTGACCTCAAGCGGTTGCCCCGAGGGCGAACGCTGGCAGCGATTGGGGCGCAAATGGCTTGAAAACCGGGCCGCTCGGCTGATCGAGCAAGATGGCAGTTTCAGCCAGTACTCCGTCAATTATCATCGGGTGATGCTCGACACATTTTCCATGGTTGAAATCTGGAGAAACAAGCTGGGGCTCCCGGCGTTCTCCGCCACGTTCCAACTCAGGGCTCGCACAGCGGCGCATTGGTTATTTTCGTTGGTCGACGAGCACACTGGAGATGCTCCGAACATTGGCGCAAATGATGGTGCCCGGCTGCTGCCACTGACGGATACGGACTATCGCGACTTCAGGCCTTCGGTCCAGTTGTCCATGGCGTTGTTTGCCGGAAAGAGAGCCTATGAGGCGGCAGGTGAATGGGATTTGCCACTGCAATGGCTGCTGCTGCCCGGCCCATCGGCGGTAGCGGAGCGTCCAGGTAGCCAGCTGTTTGATCAGGGTGGTTATGCATTGTTACGGCGTGAACAAACCTTCGCTGTATTGCGCTACCCGCGCTTCCGGTTTCGCCCCAGCCAGGCCGATGCCCTGCATGTGGATCTATGGCGTGCAGGCATTAACCTGCTCCGGGATGCAGGTACCTTCAGTTACAACACCTCTGCCCAGTGGCTGAGTTATTTTCCGGGTACCGCCAGCCACAACACCCTTCAATTTGATGGGCGAGACCAGATGCCGAGGCTCAGCCGGTTTCTGTTCGGGGAGTGGTTGCGTACGCGCCAGGTCGAAAGCCTGGTTGAGCAGGCTGGAACAAGCGCCTGCGGCGCCACGTATATCGACGGTAACGGCGTCCGTCATAAGCGGCATGTGAGCCTGAGCGACACCGGCATGCTGGTCAGGGATGAATTTAGCGGATTCAAGGATCGTGCAGTTCTACGCTGGCGTTTGCAGCCGGGGGACTGGCGGCTTGAGGGCGACGTCCTGACCAACGGCTCCCATCGATTGTCGGTTGCAGGCAGCATGCCTATCGTGCGACGAGCGCTCGTCCAGGGTTGGGAGTCTCGTTACTACTTACAAAAAACTGAAGTGCCGGTGCTTGAGGTTGAGGTGACTTCGGCGGGCGTTTTGACTACGGAGTATCACTGGTAGACATGAAAGTCCTTTATTTTCATCAGCATTTTTCTACTCCGAAAGGAGCGACCGGTATCCGGTCCTATGAGATGGCCCGCCGCCTGGTTGCCAGGGGGCATCAGGTGACGATGGTCTGCGGCAGCTACGGTGGTGGCCAAACGGGGCTGGAAAGCCCTTTCGTTGGTGGAAAACGCAAAGGTACCGTCGACGGTATCGAGATCATCGAATTTGACCTGGCGTACTCCAACAGCGATGGCCTGTTCGTTCGAGCGCTCAGCTTTTTAAAGTTTGCAGTGCGCAGTATCGGTATTGCGCTAACCGAGCGTTACGACCTGGTCTTTGCGACCACGACGCCGTTGACAGCCGGTATCCCCGGGATATTCGCCCGGTGGTTTCGCAATAAGCCGTTTGTATTTGAGGTCCGGGATCTCTGGCCCGAGCTGCCGAAAGCGATGGGCGTCATTCGTAATCCGGTAATCCTTGCCGCCATGTCTTTTCTTGAGTGGGCAAGTTATCGCTCGGCTCACCGGGTCATTGGATTGTCTCCAGGTATTGTGGATGGAATTGCGCACCGCGGTGTGGCGCGTGATCGAATCGAAATGATCCCAAACGGTTGTGACCTTGATATTTTCAACACGCCTGCTGAGCCATGGTTGCCGGCTGGAGTGGATAAAAGCCATCTGGTAGCGGTCTTCGCGGGTACTCATGGAGTGGCCAACAAGCTGGACGCGGTGCTCGATGCGGCTCGAGAGCTTAAACTGCGTAAGCGCGATGATATCCGGCTGGTTTTGATCGGGCAGGGCAAGCTCAAGCCCGCGCTTCAGAAGCGTGCAGCGGAAGAGCAGCTGGACAATGTGATATTTCATGATCCGGTGAACAAGGCCCGGTTGTCCGGTTTGATGGCCAGCGCGGACCTGGGGCTGCAGATATTGGCAAACGTACCGGCCTTTTACTACGGAACGTCGCCTAACAAGTTTTTCGACTATATCGCGTCAGGGTTGCCTGTTTTAAATAACTACCCGGGCTGGCTCGCCGAGATGATTTCCACCGAGAACTGCGGTTTTGTCGTACCTCCAGATGATGCTGCGCTTTTCGCAGATGCGTTGATACAGGCGGCAGATGATCGTGACGAGCTGCGGGCGAAGGGCGCACGAGGCAGAGAATTGGCGGTCAGAGAGTTTGACCGACGTAAATTGGCTGACCGGTTTGTGGATTGGCTGGAGGGTGTTGCCAGATGATCAAGCGTGGTTTTGATTTATTTGCGTCGTTGCTTGGACTAATTCTGCTTTCTCCGGTCATAGCAGTAATTGCCTGGAACATTCGCAAGAAATTGGGATCTCCCGTTCTGTTTCGTCAGGTTCGACCAGGTCGGAATGGCAAATCGTTCGAAATGATCAAGTTCCGTACGATGCGTGATGCTCATGACGCAAACGGTGAGCCTTTGCCAGACTCCCAGCGCATGACAGCCTTTGGCAGTTTTCTGCGATCCAGCAGCCTGGATGAATTGCCCGAGTTGTGGAATGTGGTCAAGGGCGATATGAGCCTGGTGGGCCCGCGACCGTTGCTGATGGAATACCTGCCTCTCTACAGCGCCGAACAATATCGTCGCCATGAGGTTCGCCCTGGCGTCAGCGGCTGGGCACAGGTCAACGGGCGCAACGCAATAGGCTGGGAAGAAAAGTTCAAGCTGGACACCTGGTATGTCGATAATCAGTCTTTTTGGCTGGATATGAAGGTGATTTTCCTGACGATCAAGAAAGTTCTGGTGCGTGACGGTATCAGTGCCGAAGGCGAAGCTACAGCATCGAAGTTCACGGGCTCCAAGCCATGAGCCGCCTTGCGGTGCTGGGTGCAAGCGGCCATGGCAAAGTCGTCGCGGATACGGCCGAATGCTGCGGTTGGGACACGATTGAATTCTTTGATGACGCCTGGCCCGGTTTGCTTCGAAATGGTGCCTGGAGCGTTGTAGGCAACACCGAGAGACTGTTGGCGGCTGTGCATGAATATGACGGTGTGTTGGTGGCGATCGGCAATAATCGGGTTCGCCAGGCAAAACTGGACCAGCTGAAGGCGGCAGGCGCTACGCTGGTAACGCTGCGCCATCCGGATTCAACCGTCAGCCGGTATGCCACGCTTGGTGAGGGGTCGGTGGTGTTTGCTGGCGCGGTGGTAAACGCCGATGCCAAAGTTGGCAGGGGCGCTATTCTCAATACGGGCAGCAGTGTCGACCACGATTGTCTATTGGGATCGTGTGTGCACATCAGCCCCGGCGCCCGGCTTGCAGGGGGCGTCTGCGTACAGGATCTGAGCTGGATTGGCATAGGTGCCTGCATACGACAACTTGTGAGCATCGGTTCACAGGTCATGGTTGGTGCGGGTGCCGTAGTTGTCAGAGACGTGCCAGACAAGGTTACGGTCGCCGGAGTGCCGGCCAGGTTATTGGACGGCTCTTGAAAAGTCGTCGCCGCGCGAACAGCGGATTGAGCGAATTGCAACGGGGCTCGTAGTGACGAGTCTTTCATATTTTCGAATGAAAACTGACGGGTACTGGTTGTGTTGAATTCACCATTTTCTCCTTGGCCTTCTTTTACTGAAGAGGAAGCTGACGCCGTACGTGATGTGATTCTGTCCAATAAGGTCAACTACTGGACCGGTACACAGGGGCGTGAGTTTGAGAAGGAGTTCGCTGCATGGGCGGGCACCGAATACGCCATCGGCCTGGCCAACGGAACGGTTGCCCTGGACCTTGCCTTGAAGGCGTTGGGTATCGGTGCTGGCGATGAAGTGATTGTCACCTCACGCACGTTTCTTGCTTCCGTCTCGAGCATTGTGAATGCCGGGGCTGTTCCGATTTTCGCCGATGTGGATCGCGATTCGCAAAACTTCAGCGCGCAGACTATCCGCGCTGTACTGACTCCTCGCACCCGGGCCGTAATCTGTGTGCATTTGGCTGGCTGGCCTTGCGATATGGATCCGATCATGGCCCTGGCCGAGGAATTCGACCTTAAAGTGATCGAAGATTGTGCCCAGGCCCATGGCGCCCGTTACAAGGGGCGCCCGGTGGGGTCAATTGGCCATATCTCTGCCTGGTCCTTTTGTCAGGACAAGATCATGACCACAGGTGGCGAGGGCGGAATGGTCACAACCAACGATCGTAAGTTGTGGTCGGACATGTGGTCGTTCAAGGATCATGGCAAAAGCTGGGAAGCTGTCTACGAACGTAACCATCCTCCTGGTTTTCGCTGGTTGCATGAAAGCTTCGGTACGAACTGGAGAATGCTCGAGGTTCAGGCCGTCATCGGTCGGATTCAGCTCAAGCGCATGACCGACTGGCAGGCCAGCCGGCTGGCGAATGCCGGGCAGATATGGGAGTGCGCCAGCCAACTCAAAGGCTTGCGTGTGCCAATCATGCCTGAGGGCAGTGTTCACGCGGCGTATAAGTGCTACGTGTTTGTCGAGCCTCAGGCTCTCAAGGCCGGATGGGATCGTGATCGTATTCTGGCGGAGATTTCGGCACGAGACGTTCCGGTATTTTCCGGTTCCTGCTCCGAGGTCTATCTGGAGAAGGCGTTTGACAATACTGGCTGGCGTCCGGCGAGCCGGTTGCCGGTAGCACGGGAGCTCGGCGAGACAAGTGTAATGTTTCTCGTGCACCCGACGTTGACGCAGCATGAGATCGACAAGACATGCTCGGTGCTCAAGACCGTTATGCAGTTGGCTACCGAAGAGTAATCAGTTAGACAGTCAGGAATGCCCGTCTTTGTTTGCAACGCAGAAGGATTTGAGCTGCGGGCCAGTCAAATGGAATTTTCCATCATCATGGTATGAAGTCCCTTGGAATCATCCATGGTGGTGGCGGATGTACTTTAGGAGTAACAGAGGTGTTTCAAGGCGTTATGGATAAGTTGAGAACCTTATTACTGGGTTTAACGCGGCGGCAGAAACGTGCCTTCCAGGTAGTGACCGACGTTTTTCTTGTCTGGTTTGCCCTTTGGATGGCCTTTGTCGTTCGTTTGGGGATTGATGAGCTGATCAATCCTTTCACTGAATACCTATGGCTATTCCTGAGCGCCACGGTCATCGCTATTCCGCTGTTTGTACGGTTTGGTATGTACCGTGCAGTCATGCGCTATTTTGGAAACGATGCGCTGATCGCAATTATCAAGGCCGTCAGCCTGTCATCGTTGATTCTCGCGCTGGTTGTTTACTGGAGCGGCAACCATCAGTTGTTTGTTCCACGCTCGGTCATCTTCAATTACTGGTGGTTGAGCATGGTCATGATCGGGGGGCTACGCCTCGCGATGCGCCAGTATTTCCTGGGAGATTGGTTCGCGGCTGCGCAACATGTTCCTTTTACCAATCGAGATGATGGACTGCCGAAGGTGGCCATCTATGGTGCGGGGGCAGCCGGTAATCAATTGGTTGCTGCATTGCGCATGGGGAGGCTGTTGCGTCCTGTCGCCTTTATTGATGATGACAGCAGCATTGCCGATCGTGTGATTTCAGGCTTGCATGTCTATAAGCCAAAGCATATCCAGCAGATGGTTGACGTCACCGGTGCCCAGCAGATTCTTCTCGCCATTCCGTCTGCCAATCGTGGGCGCCGCCGGGAGATATTGACCTTCCTGGAGGGGTTCGCACTCCATGTGCAAAGCGTGCCCGGTTTTATGGATTTGGCCAGCGGGCGAGTGAAAGTCGATGATATCCAGGAAGTTGATATTGCTGACTTGTTGGGCCGTGACTCTGTCCCTCCTCAGGACGAGCTGCTTGAACATTGCATCAAGGAGCAGTCGGTTCTTATAACCGGGGCGGGCGGTTCAATCGGGTCTGAGCTTTGCCGGCAGATTCTCACGCTGCAACCCACGACACTGCTGTTGTATGAGCATAGCGAGTTCAATCTCTACAGCATCCTGCAAGAACTTGAGCAGCGAATCGTGCGTGAGTCGCTTTCAGTTAAGTTATTGCCAATCCTGGGTTCTGTGCGCAATCAGGAAAAGCTCTTTGACGTCATGAAAACCTGGCGCGTGAACACGGTCTACCATGCGGCGGCTTACAAGCATGTACCGATGGTCGAGCATAATATTGCTGAAGGCGTGCTGAATAATGTGATGGGCACGCTGAGCGCCGCGCAAGCCTCTTTACGCGCCAATGTGGCGAACTTCGTGCTGATTTCTACTGATAAGGCAGTGCGTCCCACCAATGTAATGGGAAGCACCAAGCGTCTCGCAGAAATGACACTGCAGGCGCTCAGCAGTGAAATTGCTCCGGTGCTTTTCGGTGAGACTTCGAATGTTTCCCGTGTGAACAAGACGCGCTTTACCATGGTGCGGTTCGGCAATGTGCTGGGCTCATCAGGATCAGTGATCCCGTTGTTCCACAAGCAAATCAAATCCGGTGGCCCGCTGACGGTTACGCACCCCAAGATTACCCGGTATTTCATGAGCATCCCTGAAGCCGCTCAATTGGTTATCCAGGCGGGCTCCATGGGGCTGGGCGGTGACGTATTTGTTCTGGATATGGGCGAGCCGGTGAAAATCGTCGAGCTGGCCGAGAAGATGGTGCACCTTTCCGGCTTGAGTATTCGCTCTGATAAAAATCTTCAAGGTGACATCTCCATTGAGTTTACGGGGCTGCGTCCCGGCGAAAAACTTTATGAGGAACTGTTGATCGGCGACAACGTAGTCACGACGCCGCACCCGATGATTATGAGTGCCAATGAAGACTACTTGCCCTGGGAGGTGTTGAAGGGCCGATTAACGGAGCTGCTCAGCGCCGTGGAACAGGATGACTACACGCGTGTGCGTCAGTTGCTGCGCGAAACGGTCAGCGGCTATTCCCCGGACGGTGAAATCGTCGACTGGATCTACCAGCAGCGTCGTCTTGAGCCCTGAGCTCACACCCTGTAACTCACCCATTTTTGACTCTCCCCAAACATCGCCTAAGTTTGAAAAGCAGCTTCGGAAAAGCTGCTTTTCCCTTATCGATGTCATGGAGTGTCACCTATGCGTAAAGCTTATTTCTCATCCTTTGTCTTTGCCTTTCTTGCCAGCCTCTCCCTAGCCACTACTGCCGCACCTTCCACCAAACCCGAAACGCCAACCTCCATTTCCACACAAATGACCAAGGTCGACCACACCACCAAGGTCAGCCTCAACTCCGCAGACGCCGAAACCCTGCGCCGGGACCTCTTCGGCATTGGCGCAGCCAAAGCCAAGGCCATCGTCGCTTACCGCGAAACCAACGGGCCCTTCACTGCGATAGATGAGTTGCTGGAAGTAAAAGGTATCGGCAAGGCATTGCTGGAGAAGAACCGCGACAGGCTTGAGGTCAATTGAACATCTGAAAAGCAGGCGAGGAGGCCGGTCATTGACCGGCTTTCTTCTGGCCGCAGAACCCCGCTTTCAAGCTCCCCCGCACCACATCAAGAATCCGCGTGGCCAATTCGGCGCTCTCCACACTTCTTGCCAACACCAACGCTCCCACCAGCGTCGACATCAGCACAAGGCCCTGTTCGCGGGCATTCGGGCTATCAAGGGCCGCTTCGACCTGCTTGAGCCGGGCGTTAAGCACCTCATCCGTCGTCCTGCTGTTCTGCCCGCGCAACCCCAGCTCGGAAGACATCGTGGGCAGCGGGCACCCCTCATGAGGTGATGTCTGATGCCATTGCGACAGGTAGCTATCAATGAACGCGTCCAACGGTCGCTGTTGGCTGAACAGCTTTTTGCAATGTTCATCCAGTTGAGCTGCGGCCTCTTGCAACGCCTTTTCCACCAACTCGTCCTTTGACCTGAAGTGCGCGTAAAACCCGCCATGCGTCAGGTTCAGCGACTTCATCAGCGGCTGCAGGCCGGTCGCACCAATGCCGTCGCGGCGAAAGCGTACCGAGGCCTCCTTGATGATGCGCTGGTGGGTTTGAGCTTTGTGGTCTTGTGAATAGCGCATGGGAAGGCCTCCGAAACATCAGGCCATATTAACCAAGCTTCGCTGGGCATACGCGGGTGTTTACAAAATTGTGCGGCTCAACGGGGAGCCGCTTCAGTCTCAGCGATCCTGCGCATCCTTGGCGTCCGCTTGGGCATTGCGTTCTGCCACGCGCTTACGTTGTTCATCAGTCAATTCAACCTTGTTGGCGCTGTCTCGCAGCATCAACAAACCACCGACGATCGAACCGATCGCGACCACTAAAATCAACCAGGCATACCACGGCATAGGGCTCTCCTTGAGGCAGCAAACCGTGGGGAAATTTCCCACGGTAATGACTGCTTTGAGTAACGGGCTTTCTTAGTAGTTCATTGTAGGCCCGTTCTGCCCCGGTAGCCTTACAGCCCGGTCAACATAGCGTCCGCCGGTGCATCGGCGCGGTCTTGCGCGGTCAGTTGGAAGTACACAAAACCCACCACCATGAAGCCCAGGAAGATCAGCCCGATCAGCGCGTTGAACCACGCCATCGCCACCAGGCAGACCACGGCCAGTACCAGCGCAATCCCCGGCACGATTGGATAGCCCGGGGCGCGGAAGGTCCGCTCCAGCAGCGGTTCGGTCTTGCGCAGTTTGAACAGGCTGAGCATGCTCATGATGTACATGACGATGGCACCGAACACCGCCATGGTGATCATCGCGGCGGTCAGGGTCATGCCGCCCAGGTTGATCAGCCCGTCGCTGTAGATGGCGGCGATGCCGACGATGCCGCCGGCGATGATTGCCCGGTGCGGCGTCTGGAAGCGCGACAGTTTGGCGAGGAAGGAGGGCAGGTAGCCCGCGCGCGCCAGGGCGAAGAATTGGCGGGAGTAACCCAGGATGATCCCGTGGAAGCTGGCCACCAGGCCGAACAGGCCGATCCACACCAGCATGTGCAGCCAGCCCGAGCTGTCGCCGACCACGGTTTTCATCGCCTGGGGCAGCGGGTCGTTGATGTTCGACAGGGTGCGCCAGTCACCCACGCCACCGGCAAAGAACATCACGCCCATGGCCAGAATCACCAGGGTGAGGATGCCGCTGATGTAGGCCTTTGGAATAGTGCGCTTGGGATCTTTCGCCTCTTCGGCCGCCATGGCGGCGCCTTCGATGGCGAGGAAGAACCAGATGGCAAAGGGTATGGCCGCAAACATTCCGGCGATCGCCGGTGCGCCGAAGGTGTCGGAGCCGGCCCAGCCGTTGAGGGCGAAGTTGCTGAAGCTGAAGGCGGGAGCGACCACGCCCATGAACACCAGCAACTCGGCCACGGCAAGCACGCAGACCACCAATTCAAAGGTGGCCGCGAGCTTCACCCCGAGGATGTTCAGGCCCATGAACACAATGTAGGCGCCGACGGCCGCATGTTTCGGATCGAGGGCCGGAAACTGCACGTTCAGGTATGCGCCGATGGCCAGGGCGATCGCGGGTGGGGCGAAGACGAACTCGATCAGCGTCGCCAGCCCGGCAATCAAGCCACCTTTCTCGCCGAACGCCCGGCGGCTGTAGGCAAACGGGCCGCCAGCATGAGGAATCGCGGTGGTCAGCTCGGTGAAACTGAATATAAAGCAGGTGTACATGGCGGCGACCATCAACGAGGTCACCAGGAAGCCCAATGTTCCCGCCACGCCCCAGCCATAGCTCCAGCCGAAATACTCTCCGGAAATCACCAGCCCGACCGCGATGCCCCACAAATGCAGAGTGCCCAAGGTGGGTTTGAGTTGTGTGTTCATCGTGTAGCTCTCCCTGAACGGTTTGGAATGTTTCAGGGCATTGCAGCGGACATGCCATTAGCCAATGCGGTGTCGTAAAGGCGCCGAACTGTCGCCAAGGGAACGGTTTGGCGTTTGAATCATTTCAAGCGCTGCACCAGATGAGGGCGTTGGTGTCTGGTCTGACGCTATCGCGGGCAAGCCCGGCTCCCACATTTGAAGTGCATACCCCCGTAAACCCCGCATAAACCCACTCTTTACGCCGTCTTTACGCCCCACCCATACCGTCGCTCTCGTTCCTTTACGCCACTCCTGCGGACAATCCTCCTACACGCGGCAGTCGCCGCACGACGGAGAAACTTCCATGAGCGTTCTGGACGGGGTGTCACTGCTGTTGGCTGTGGCGCTGTTCATTTATCTGCTGGTTGCGCTGTTACGCGCGGATCGGAACTAGGAGCAGGCTATGCACAGTTATGACTATTGGCTGATCATCGCCTTCTTTGCCTTGGTGCTGATTCCGGCACCGGCCCTGGGGCGGTTCTACTACAAGGTAATGGAAGGGCAGCGAACCTGGCTCACGCCGGTGTTCGGCCCGGTCGAGCGCGTGTGCTATCGCCTTTCGGGGGTCGATGCAGACCAGGAACAGAGCTGGCAGAAATACGCGCTGGCGTTGCTGGCGTTCAACCTTGCCGGTTTCGTGCTGCTGTTCGCGATCCTGCTGTTCCAGGAATACCTGCCGCTGAACCCGCAGAAATTGCCGGGTCAGGAATGGACCCTGGCGTTCAACACCGCCATCAGTTTCATGACCAACACCAACTGGCAGAACTACAGCGGTGAAGCGTCCCTGAGCTACCTCAGTCAGATGATCGGCCTCACCGTGCAGAACTTCGTCAGTGCCGCCACCGGCCTCGCCGTACTGGTCGCGTTGTGCCGTGGGATCGGTCGCAAATCCACCAAGACTTTGGGCAACTTCTGGGTCGACATGACTCGCGCCACGCTCTACGGCCTGTTGCCGTTGTGCCTGGTGTTCGCGTTGTTCCTGGTCTGGCAGGGCGTGCCACAAACCTTCGCTCACTATGTGAACGCGGTCACCATGCAGGGCGTTGACCAGGTCATCCCACTGGGCCCGGCTGCCAGCCAGATTGCGATCAAGCAACTGGGCACCAACGGTGGTGGTTTCTTCGGTGTCAACTCGGCGCATCCGTTCGAAGACCCGACTGCCTGGGCCAACCTGTTTGAGCTGGGCGCGATCATCCTGATTCCGGTGGCGCTGGTGTTCACCTTTGGCCACTACGTGAAAGACCTGCGTCAGAGCCGGGCGATCCTCGGTTGCATGCTGGCCCTGTTCATCATCGGCGGTGCTACCGCGATGTGGGCCGAATACCAGCCCAACCCGGCGCTGAACAACCCGGCGGTTGAACAGGCCGCGCCGCAGGAAGGTAAGGAAGCGCGCTTCGGCACCACTGGCACCGTGTTGTGGTCGGTGGCTACCACCGCCGCGTCCAACGGTTCGGTCAACGGTATGCAAGACAGCCTCAACCCCCTGAGCGGGATGGTGTCGCTGGTCAACATGATGGTCGGCGAAGTGATCTTCGGCGGCGTCGGTGCCGGCATGTACGGCATGTTGCTCAACGTGTTGATCGCGGTGTTCCTCGCCGGTTTGATGATTGGCCGTACACCGGAATACCTCGGCAAGAAACTCCAGGCCAAGGAAGTGCAGTTGCTGGTGGTGACCTTGCTGGTCATGCCGGTCGGCACCCTGGTACTCGGTGCCATCGCCGCCAGCCTGCCTGGCCCGGCCGGTGCCATCAGTAACCCTGGCCCCCACGGTTTCAGCCAGTTGCTGTACGCCTACACCTCGGCCAGTGCCAACAACGGTTCGGCGTTCGGCGGCTTCAGTGCCAACACCGCGTTCCACAACCTGATGTTGAGCCTGTCG
The DNA here is from genome assembly GCF_013385665.1 of Pseudomonas sp. D4002. Lineage (NCBI taxonomy): Bacteria > Pseudomonadati > Pseudomonadota > Gammaproteobacteria > Pseudomonadales > Pseudomonadaceae > Pseudomonas > Pseudomonas sp. D4002. The sequence continues at coordinate 45,160 of NZ_JACAPN010000009.1, read as the reverse complement.
ATGTTGCTTGGCCGCTTCGGTTACATCCTCCCGGTACTGGCCCTGGCCGGCAGCCTGGCGATGAAGAAGACCGCACCGATTGGCCAGAATAGCTTCCCGACCCACGGCCCGCTGTTCGTGACCCTGTTGACCGTGACCATTTTGCTGGTGGGCGGCCTGACCTTCCTGCCGACGCTGGCACTTGGGCCTATCGCTGAACATCTGAGCATGGGCTTCTAAGGGGATATGAAAATGAATATGCCTGCAAAAAACGCGGCTCCGGTGAAAACCCAGGAGCCAGCCAAGACCGCAATGTCGGCCCTGTGGCGCCCGGCGCTGGTCCAGGCGTTCGTCAAGCTGGACCCGCGCCAGCTGCAACGCTCGCCGGTGATGCTGGTGGTCGAACTGACCGCGATCCTCACCACCATCCTGTGCTTCGTGCCGGAGGTGGCCGTACCGACCTACGTCTCCGTGCAAATCGCCGTGTGGCTGTGGTTCACCGTGCTGTTTGCCAACTTCGCCGAAGCCTTGGCTGAAGGCCGCGGCAAGGCCCGCGCCGACAGCCTCAAGGCCGGCAGCGAGGGCCTCAGCGCCCGCCGCAAGGAAGCCGACGGCAGCTTCAAGGTCGTGCCGGCCACCAGCCTGCGCAAAGGTGATGTGGTACGCGTGGTCGCCGGGGAAATGATCCCGGGTGACGGCGAAGTCATCGAAGGGATTGCCGCGGTCAACGAAGCGGCCATCACCGGTGAATCGGCCCCGGTTATCCGTGAATCCGGCGGCGACCGCTCGGCCGTCACCGGCAACACCCGCCTGGTCTCGGACTGGTTGATGATTCGCATCACCGCCAACCCGGGCGAGTCGACCCTGGACCGCATGATCGCCCTGGTGGAAGGCGCCAAGCGCCAGAAAACCCCCAACGAAATCGCGCTGGACATCCTGCTGATCGGACTGACGCTGATCTTCCTGCTGGTGGTGGTGACCCTGCAGCCGTTCGCCCACTTCGCCAATGGCAACCTGCCGCTGGTGTTTCTGGTGGCGCTGCTGGTGACGCTGATTCCGACCACCATCGGCGGCCTGTTGTCGGCCATCGGTATTGCCGGCATGGACCGCCTGGTGCGCCTCAACGTGATCGCCAAATCCGGTCGCGCGGTGGAAGCGGCGGGGGACGTGCACGTGCTGTTGCTGGACAAGACCGGCACCATCACTTTCGGTAACCGTCGTTGCACCAACGTGATCGCCGCGCCGGGTGTCAGCGGCAAGGAATTGGCCGAGGGCGCGCTGCTGGCATCCCTGGCGGACGACACGGCCGAAGGTAAGTCCATCGTCGAATACCTGCGCGGCCAGCACCCGCAAGCCGAGCCGTCGACGGATGAGCTGACCTCGGTACCGTTCAGCGCGGAAACCCGCCTGTCCGGCGTCGACTACCAGGGCCGTGTGTTCCGTAAGGGTGCCGTGGATTCGCTGCTGGCGTTCATTGGCCTGCAACGCCGCGACCTGCAACCGGCGCTGTCGCGGGAAATCGACAAGATCGCCCAGAGCGGCGGCACACCATTGCTGGTGTGTGCCGACGGCAAATTGCTCGGCGCGATTCACCTCAAGGACGTGGTCAAGCCCGGCATCCGCGAACGGTTTGCCGAGCTGCGCAAGCTGGGGATCCGCACCGTGATGGTGACCGGCGACAACCCGCTGACCGCTGCTGCGATTGCCGCTGAAGCCGGTGTGGATGACGTGCTCGCCGAAGCCACCCCAGAGAAAAAACTCGCGCGCATTCGTCACGAACAGAACGATGGTCGCCTGGTTGCGATGTGCGGCGACGGCGCCAACGACGCCCCGGCGCTGGCCCAGGCTGACGTCGGCATGGCAATGAACGACGGCACGCAAGCCGCCCGTGAAGCGGCCAACATGGTCGACCTCGACAGCGACCCGACCAAGCTGCTGGACGTGGTGCAGATCGGCAAGGAATTGCTGGTGACCCGTGGTGCGCTGACCACCTTTTCCATCGCCAACGACGTGGCCAAGTACTTCGCGATCCTGCCGGCGCTGTTCGCCTCGATCTACCCGCAACTGGGTGTGCTCAACGTGATGCACCTGCAAAGCCCGCAGAGCGCGATCCTCTCGGCCATCGTGTTCAACGCGCTGATCATCGTGGTGCTGATCCCCCTGGCGCTGCGCGGTGTGCGCGTACAGGCGGCGAGTGCGGCGGCATTGCTGCGTCGCAACCTGCTGATCTACGGCCTGGGCGGGATCGTGGTGCCGTTCGTGGGCATCAAGGCGATCGACATGCTGTTGACCGCGCTGCACCTGGTTTGACTCGATGCCCGCAGGTACCGGCAAACCGGTGCCTGCAGGTTGCAATGACCGAATTGAGGAATTTGAAATGTCCAACATTATCCGCCCGGCCCTGAGCCTGCTGGTGTTGATGAGCCTGATCACCGGCGTGGCCTATCCCCTGGTTGTCACCGGTGTGGCGCAAGTCGCGTTCCCTGACCAGGCCAACGGCAGCCTGGTGCACGATGCCAGCGGCAAGGTGCGTGGTTCGAGCCTGATTGCCCAGGATTTCACCGGTGACGGCTGGTTCCACCCACGGCCATCTGCCGGTGCGTTTGCTACGGTTTCCAGCAGCGCCAGCAACCTCGGCCCAAGCAACCCCGCACTGGCCACTCGTGTATTTGACGATGCCAGGAAAATGCTGGTGCCAGACCAGGGACCGGTGCCGATGGCATTGCTGACTACCTCCGGCAGCGGTCTTGATCCACACTTGCCACCGCAGGCAATTGCCTATCAACTGGCCCGGGTAGCTGCCGCGCGTAATCTGCCGGTGGCGACCCTGCAGCGCTTGATGGACGAGCACATCGAAAGCCCGCTGGTGGGGCCGCCGGTGGTGAACGTGCTGGCGTTGAACATGGCCTTGGAAAAACTGTAAGCCGTGGCGCCGCTTTCGCGAGCAAGCCCGCTCCCACATTTGACCGCATTCCAAAGGTGAAACTCAGTCGAATGTGGGAGCGGGCTTGCTCGCGAAGGCGGACTCAAGAAACCCACATCAACACCTGAAGGAAGACCGCCCGCATGAGCGACTCCGGCCGCGCCGATGCCCTGTTAGCCGATCTACCCCGGGACGGCCGTGGCCGGCTCAAAGTCTTCCTCGGCGCCGCGCCCGGCGTGGGCAAGACCTACGCCATGCTCCAGGCTGCCCACACCCAGCTGCGCCAGGGCGTGCGGCTGATCGCCGGCGTGGTGGAAACCCACGGCCGCGCCGAGACCGAAGCCTTGCTCAGCGGCTTGCCACAACAGCCGCTGCTGCGTTCCGAATACCGCGGCGTGATGCTGGAGGAAATGGACCTCGACGGCCTGCTCGCCGCCAAGCCCAAACTGGTGCTGGTGGACGAACTGGCCCACAGCAACGCCCCCGGCAGCCGCCACGAAAAACGCTGGCAAGACATTCAGGAATTGCTCTCGGCGGGCATCAACGTCTTCACCACGGTCAACGTCCAGCACCTGGAAAGCCTCAACGACCAGGTGCGCGGCATTACCGGCGTGCAAGTGCGCGAGACCTTGCCCGACTGGGTCTTGCAGGAAGCCGATGAACTGCTGCTGATCGACCTGCCATCCCGGGAACTGCTGGAGCGCCTGCGGGACGGCAAGGTGTACGTGCCGGAACAGGCCCGTGCTGCCATCGATGCCTTCTTCACCCAGACCAACCTCATGGCCCTGCGCGAGCTGGCGATGCAAACCGCGGCGGCCCATGTCGACGATGACCTGGCCCAGGGTTATCGCCAATTGGGCCAGGCCGCACCGGCTGTGCGTGGCCGCTTGCTGGTGGGCGTGGACGGCGATGCCCAGGCCGAACGCCTGGTGCGTCATGCCAGCCGCGTAGCCCAGCGTCGGCATTTGCCGTGGAGCCTGGTGCATGTGGATAACGGCCGGGTGCGGGATGAACAATCGCGCCTGCGTCTGCAAAACGCCCAGCAACTGGCCGAGCGTCTTGGCGGTGAAGTGGTGTTGCTGCGAGCGGGGGAGGTGGCCAAGACCCTGATCCAGCACGCCGCCGAGCGTCGCGCCAGCTTGATTCTGGTGGGGCAGTCCCGGCCGCGCTGGCGGCGCAATCTGTTTGGTGGCGGCTTGGCGGCACGCCTGCTGCGCAATGCACGGGGCCTGGAAATCAACGTCCTCGACAGCGACGAAGTTCCGGCCCCTCCGCGCCTGCCGGATGTGCGTGGGCTGGTGTGGTTTGACTATGCCCTGGCGGTGGTGGCGACCGTGATCGCGGCCGCAGTCGCATGGGGTGTCGCCAGTGCCTTGCCGTTGCCGAATATCTCGCTGGTGTTCCTCGCCGCCGTATTGCTGGTGGCGGTGCGCAGTAGCCTGGGGCCGGCGTTGGCGTGTGCGGCGCTGTCATTCCTGAGCTACGACTTCCTGTTCATCCCGCCGAATTTCTCCTTCGCGATCCAGCGTGAAGAAGACGTGCTGACGCTGTTGTTCTTCCTGCTGATGGCGGCGCTCACCGGTAATCTCGCTGCACGCCAGCGCCGGCAGTTGCAGGCGCTGCGCGATACCCAGGAAGAAACCACCGAGCTGCTCGACCTGTCCCGCAAACTCACCGCCGCCACCGATCGCCAGGCAGTGATCAGTGCCGCCGCGCATCATCTGGAAGGCTGGAGCGACCTGCAATTGTGCCTGCTCAACCGCGACGGGCAGGGCGACTGGAAGGTCGAGACCGGTGGCCCGATCACCTTTACTGAAGCCGAACGCGCCGCCGCCGACTGGGCCTGGCAGCACGATCAGCCGGCCGGCATGGGCACCGGCACCTTGCCGTTCGGGCGCTGGTGGTGGTGGCCGTTGTCCAGCGAAGAAGGCCCGTTGGGTCTGCTGGGGGTCAGCCCGAAGGCCGGGCTTGAACTGAGCGGCCAGCGCCGTCGCCTGCTCACGGCCTTGAGCCAGCCCTTGGCTCAAGCCCTGGCCCGTGCACAACTCGGCCAGGAGCTGGAAGCCGCGCGCCTGCACGGCGAAACCGAGCAATTGCGCAGCGCCTTGCTGGCTTCGGTGTCTCACGATTTGCGCACACCGCTGACCTCCATGCGTGGCAGCATCGACAGCCTGCTGGCCCTCGGCGAGGCGATTCCCCTGGAAGATCGCCGGGAGCTGCTGGAAGGCACTCGCGATGAGGCTGAGCGCCTGGATCGCTACATCCAGAACCTGCTGGACATGACTCGCCTGGGCCACGGCGCCCTGAAGCTGGCGCGGGACTGGGTGTCACCCGGCGATATCGTCGGCAGCTCCCTGGGCCGCTTGCGTGCGGTATTGGCGCCGCTGCAGGTGATCACCGACGTGCCGCCCGAGCTGCCGCTGCTCTACGTGCATGCCGCGTTGATCGAGCAAGCACTGGTCAACGTACTGGAAAATGCCGCACGCTTCTCGCCGCCACAAGGCCGGCTGAAACTCAGCGCGGGCGTGCAGGATAACCAGTTGTTTTTTGCTGTTGCCGATGAGGGACCGGGGATTCCCGAGGAGGAGCGGGCGAAGATTTTCGATATGTTCTACACCGCCGCCAGGGGGGATCGCGGCGGGCAGGGCACCGGGCTCGGCCTGGCGATCTGCCAGGGCATGGTCGGCGCCCACGGCGGGCATATCAGCGTGGCCGACGGCATTGAGGGCCGTGGCACCTGCATCACTTTATTCCTGCCATTGCAGGCCCAGCCTGGCCTGGAAAGCGAACCTTGAGCTACCCTCTTTTCTTCACGGATTTTGATTGGACACCATGAGCCAGACTGCGACGATTTTGGTCATTGACGACGAACCGCAGATCCGCAAGTTCTTGCGTATCAGCCTGGCCTCCCAGGGCTACAAAGTGATCGAGGCCGGCACCGGCAACGAAGGCCTGGCGCAGGCCGCCTTGAGTAAACCGGACCTGCTGGTGCTCGACCTCGGCCTGCCGGACATGGACGGCCAGCAGGTGCTGCGCGAGTTTCGTGAGTGGTCCACGGTACCGGTACTGGTGTTGTCGGTGCGAGCCAGTGAAGTGCAAAAAGTCGAGGCGCTGGACAACGGCGCCAATGACTATGTGACCAAGCCATTTGGCATCCAGGAGTTTCTTGCACGGGTGCGGGCGTTGTTGCGCCAGGCACCGGCGGGGGAGGCCCAGGAAGCGGCACTACGTTTTGGCCCGCTGACGGTAGACCTGGCTTATCGGCGGGTGCTGCTGGACGGTGTCGAAGTGGCGCTGACCCGCAAGGAATACGCGGTACTGGCGCAACTGGCGCGGCATCCCGGGCGGGTGATCACCCAGCAGCAACTGCTCAAGGATATCTGGGGCCCGACCCATACCGAAGACAGCCATTACCTGCGGATTGTGGTGGGGCATCTGCGCCAGAAACTGGCGGATGATCCGACCCGACCACGGTTTATCGTGACTGAGGCCGGTGTTGGGTATCGGCTATTGAACACCGAAGCCTGAAGCGTTAGCTCACCTGTGGCGAGGGAGCTTGCTCCCGCTGGGCTGCGCAGTAGCCCCAGAATCCTGGGAGCGCTTCGCACTCCAGCGGGAGCAAGCTCCCTCGCCACACAAGCCCTGCTTATCAAACCTCAGTGTTGCTCGCTCTCGTAACGATCCAGCGTATCGCTCGCGATCTCCCGCCCCAGCGCGATCAACTCCGGCGCTTTGTAAAACTCGAAAAACCGGCACACGCGCTTCGGCACGTTGATCAGAATATCCGGCGGATACCCGGCGATCTTGTACTGCGCCAATGACGTCTGCATCACCTCAAAGCTCTGGTTGATCAAATCCAGCAGCGATGCAGGCCCCACGTTATCGATGATGAACGAGCCGGTCGCCGACTTTGGCGCCCCGGCCTTTTCCGGTGCCGCCGCCGGTTGTTGCGCCTCGGGTTCGGCAGAGTCCAGCCACGGGTTGATGTCGGCAGCCTGGGCCAGCAGCGCTTCCTGTTCCAGCATCAACAACTGCTCGGCCTGCTTGCGCCGAAACGGCAAGTGCGAACCCAGTGAACGCACCAGGTTGTCGAAGCGGCTCCTGAACGCCGGCGGACGCTGGATCACCGGAAGCTTGTAGTGCTTCTGGTTGGTGGAGTTGAGGTTGACCGCAATGATCAGGTCGCAGTGGCTCGACACCACCGGCACGATCGGCAGAGGGTTCAGCAAGCCGCCGTCCACCAGCATGCGATTGCCCTGCATCACCGGGGTGAACAGGCTGGGAATCGCCGCCGAGGCCCGCATGGCCTGGTGCAGGCAGCCTTCCTGGAACCAGATTTCCTGCTGGTTGGTCAGGTCCGTGGCCACGGCGGTGTAGGGAATGCGCAGGTCTTCGATATTGATCTCGCCGACGATCTTGCGGATCTGCCCGAACACCTTCTCGCCACGGATCGCCCCCAGGCGAAAGCTCACGTCTACCAGGCGCAGTACGTCCAGGTAGTCGAGGCTTTCGATCCAGTTTCGGTACTCTTCCAGCTTGCCCGCGGCATAGATCCCACCCACCACGGCGCCCATGGAGCAACCGGCAATGCAGGCGATGTCGTAGCCGCGTTTTTCGATTTCCTCGATCACGCCGATATGGGCGTAGCCCCGGGCGCCGCCGGAGCCCAGCACCAATGCAACACGTTTCTTCATGACCTGATCCTTCGCAAAACAGGTGACCACAATGCACCCATCGAGGGGCGCGCTTCAATCATCACTGTCACAACCGATTATTTTCGCGAGCGGGCCACCACGCTCGGGTATGCTCTGGCAATCGGGACTGCGGATTCAGGCAGTCGGATAAGGCACTTTTCGGTGTAGGCAACGTCTACACCTGTGACTGTTTTTTCTTTTCTTGAGGTGTCATTTGATGAAAGCCTGGATGTGTGTGCCTGTGATCGTGTTGGCCCTGGCCGGTTGTGCCGGGAAAACCGCTTATCGCGACAGCTGCGGCACGCAACTGGATGCTGCGTGGCACGAGCTGGACCTGGCCAAGGCCGAAGGTTTCGCCGGCACCGTGAGTTACTCCAAGGCTCTGTCGTTGTTGACTGGCGCCAAGACCCAGCAGCAGTTCGAAGCCTTCGAAGGCTGCTCGACCAAGGCCGAGAAAGCCCGCTTCTATATTCGTGAGTCGCGCGCAGGGCGCTAACCCCGCGTAGCAGTTGTCGAGTGCAACGAGGTTGCGTCGGCGGCCTCAAGCCCGAAGGTTTAATCATTGAGGAGGAAAGGATGTCAGCCTTGGTCGATCAGCTAGTCGCTCAGGTCATCGGCCTGGAAGTTGGGTTACTGAGCTGCCAGGCGCGCCTCGCCGCCGTCACGGACGACGAGGCCCTGCATGATCTGCGCACCACGGTGCGGCGCTTGCGCAGCCTGTTGCGGCCATTGCGCGGGTTGCCCGGTGTCGAGCAGCTCGAGGCGGCCGCCAGTGCCGTCGGCCAACTGACCACGCCATTTCGCGACCGCGAAGTGCTGGCGGCGTACCTCCACCAACACGGCCATCATGAGGCGGCCGAGCGGCGTATCCGGCAGCAGCCGGCCACCTACCGCTCGGTTGCACAAGGGCCTGATCTGGCGCAACTGCTGTTGATCCTCGAAGCATTCCCCCGCTTTATCCGCGCCTCCCAACGGCAGAAATTGCTCAAGGGCCTGCGCACGCGCATTGAAAAACGCCTGGCCAAGCAATGGAAGAAGCTCGGCGAAGCGCTGCACGACCCCAACCACGACCGTCATCGCCTGCGCCTGTTGATCAAGCGCGTGCGTTATGCGGCCGAGGCTTATCCCGAGCTGAACAAGCTACCGCCCAAAGCCATATCGCGTCTCAAGGCGGCCCAGGGCGCCCTGGGTGATTGGCACGATTGCTGGCAATGGCTGGCGCAAGCCGGGCACGAGCCCGATTTGCAGGCGTGCGTGCCTGGTTGGCACCGCACCATGGCCGAGGCGGAAGGGCAGGCGGATCGGGTTTTGGATAAGTTGAACGCCGACTGCTTCGCTTGACCCTGCGACCTATCTGTCCGGGATTTTGGCCGGAATAGGCGCTGCATGGTGTAGGCCGGCTGGTTAAGATCCCTCAACTCCTTTTTCAAGTTGAGACCGCCATGCGCTTTAGTGATTTGCTCGACGCTGCCCGCAGCCACCCGTTGGACGTTTCGATCCCGGCCGAATGGGCCCAGGGCCGCGCCAGCTTTGGCGGGCTGGTTGCGGCGTTGGAGTACGAGGCCTTGCGGGCGAAAGTCCCGGCGGATCGCCCGTTGCGCTCACTGGCGATCACCTTTGTGGGGCCGGTGGCGCCGGATGTGCCGGCCCGCTACGAGGTCGAAGTGTTGCGCGAAGGCAAGGCCGTCAGCCAAGTGCTGGGACGTGTGGTGCAGAACGGTGAAACGATGACCCTAGTGCAGGCCAGTTTTGGCGCATCACGGCCTTCGCAGATTGACGTCGCCGCCGAACCGGCGCCCACCTTCAAGCATTGGGATGAATGCCAGGAGTTGCCCTACATCAAAGGCGTGACGCCGGAGTTCATGCGCCACCTGGCGATGCGCTGGAGCGTCGGTGGCCTGCCGTTCACCGGCAATACATCCCGGGAGATGGGCGGCTGGGTGCGCTTGCGTGGCGATGTAAAGGAAGAGCCGCTGACCGAAGCGCACATCCTCGCGCTGGTGGATGCGTGGCCACCGTCGGTGTTGCCGCACCTGAAACAACCGGCGGCCGGCAGCACCCTGACCTGGACCATCGAATTTGTCCAACCGCTGCAAAACCTGAGCACCCTGGACTGGTGCCAATACCTGGTCCACATCGAGCACGCCCGCGATGGCTATGGCCATGCGGCTGCGCAGTTGTGGAGCCCCGACGGCCAGTTGATCGCTATCAGCCGCCAGTCGGTGGTGGTGTTCGCCTGAGTCCTCAGACCAGCAAGTGTTGATCGCTGGAGGCGTCGCTGCCGCGTGCCTCCAGGCGGCGACCGTGATGCTGCAATGCAAGGGCTGCCAGAATGCCGACGATACCGATGGCGGCACTCGCCAGGTTCTCGCTGAACACGCCCGATGCCATCAACAGAAAACCGATGACCAGGAGTGGCAGCGCAATCAGCTGCAACACTTGATTGGTCCCGTGCTGGTGATTTTGCGGGTGGGTGCGCCATTGCCAGGCGGGGATATTCGGATGACGTTTGCCCATGATCGTGATTCCTCTGTCCGTTGAAACATCTTGAGCAGAGTTTAGGTCGGGCAGGGTGGGGCCGCGAATCAAGGATGGCTATGGGGGCCATAGCCACCCCTTCAGGGTTTAGAGCCGCAACTGGCCGATGGCTTTGCTCAGTTCCCCGGCCAGGGTCGCCAGCTCATTGCTGGTGGTCGCCGAGTCTACTGTCTGCTGCACGGTGTTTTCGGTGACGTCCCGAATGCTCACCACCGCTCGGTTCATTTCCTCGGCCACATGGCTTTGCTGCTCGGCAGCCACGGCAATCTGCGTGTTGCTCTCGCGCATCTGCGCCACCGCGCCGGTGATCTCGGCGAGGGCAATCCCGGCTTCTTGAGCCTGTTGCACACAGTCGTCGGCCTTGAACGAGCTTTCCTGCATGAAATCCACCGCGTCCCGGGTGCCGGCTTGCAGGGCGGACACCATGCGGGTGATTTCATCGGTGGAGCTTTGCACCCGCTTGGCCAGGTTGCGCACTTCGTCGGCGACCACGGCAAAACCCCGGCCCATTTCGCCGGCGCGGGCGGCTTCGATGGCGGCGTTGAGGGCCAGCAGGTTGGTCTGTTCGGCGATGCTGTGAATCACCCCGACCACGCCATTGATTTTCTGGCTGTCCTCGGCCAGCTTCTGGATCATTTCGGCGGTCTGCTGCACGCCGGTGGACAGCCCGGCAATCGAGCGCTGTACCCGGCTGACCACTTCCTGACCGCTGCCGGCGAGAGTGTCGGCCGTCTGGGACAGGTCGCGGGTGGCGCCGGCGTGCTGGGCGATGTGGTAGACGGTGGCGGTCATCTCGTTGATCGCCGTGGCGGCCTGGTCGGTTTCGCTTTGCTGGCCGAGCATGCCGTGCTGCACCTCGTTCATGCTGCTGGCCAGGCGTGCGGCGCCGTCGTCCAGTTGCCTGGCGGTGCGCGCAACCGTGTTGACCACCCGTTGATAACCCGCCTGCATCGCGTTGAACGCGCTGGCCATCTGCCCGACTTCATCCTTGCAGGCCAGGGGGACGCGGGCCGAGAGGTCGCCGGTTTTCTCGACGTGCAGCATCACGTCTTTCAAGGTGTTGAGCTGGCTGAGGAGAAAGCGGATCAGCAGCTGTGAGGCGCCGAGCATGGCCAGCATCAGAATCATCACCGCTACGGCGTAGTTGGCGAAGCGTTCTTCGAACACTTGGCTCAAGCTGGGCCCGTAGGCCAGCACGGCGACCTGTTGACCGTCGGCACGGCTGATTACTTCGGCGCCCATCAGCGGGTTTTCGCCGAGCAGTGGCATGTGATTGAAATCCACCCAGCCACTGGCGTTGGCCAGGGCTGACAGATCTTCGTCGCCCAGTTGTGGGACTTTGCCCCTGGCAAACGTCAGCCAGTGCTCGCCCTTGGGCAGTGGCTGGCCGGCGGGCCAGGCACCGAGCAAGCGCCCCTGGGCTTGCGCCGACGCCTGTGAGGCCTGGCTGCGGACCTGTTGTTCGAGCTGCACGGCGTACAACACCAGCAGCAGGGTGGTGATGAAGGCGACCGCGTTCACGGCCCAGAATTTGTACTTCAGCGAGATGTTGCTAAGCCAGGCACCCATGGAAGGTTTTCTCTGATAGCGGAAACAGCATTGGCAAGGTGCCATTATTTTGCCGCTATCGGGATGCCGGGTTTTGATATGGGTCAATGCGCCGCGTCAATCCGGCACAGGCAATCCAAAAAAGGCGCGGGCACAGGCGGTGCTGTGTTGCGCCAGGTCTTCCACGGTTTCTTCGCGGTGCAACGCGACCTCCCGTAGGACTTCCGGTAAATAGGCGGGTTCGTTGCGACCGTTTTTCGGCTTGGGCCGCAGGGTGCGAGGCAGCAGGTAGGGCGCGTCGCTTTCCAGCATCAGACGGCCCCGGGGAATTTCCCTGACCAGCGGATGCAGGTGCGTCCCACGGCGCTCGTCACAGATCCAGCCGGTGATACCGATATGCAGGTCCAGGTCGAGGTAGCTGAACAGCGCCCGCTGCTCGCCGGTGAAGCAGTGCACCACGGCGGCCGACAGGTGATCGCGGTAGTCCCGCAGGATTTCCAGCAGGCGCTGGTTGGCGTCACGTTCGTGGAGGAATACCGGGAGCTTCAACTCCACGGCCAGGGCCAGGTGTTCTTCGAGGACTTTTTCCTGCTGGGGGCGCGGCGAGAAATCCCGGTTGAAATCCAGCCCGCATTCACCCACCGCACGCACGCGACTTTCCTTGAGCAGGCCGCGCAGGCGCCTGGCGCTTTCGGCGTTCCAGTCACTGGCAGAGTGGGGGTGAATGCCGGCGGTGGCGAACAGGCGTTGGCCACTTTCGTCCAGTTGCTGGCACAGCTCCAGGGCCTGTTCGCTGCCATCGACACTGGTACCGGTGAGCACCAATTGGCTCACCCCGGCGGCGTAGGCACGGTCGAGAACGGCCTGGTGCTTTTCGTCGAAACTTGGGTTGGTCAGGTTGACGCCGATATCAATGAGTTGCATGGTGCTACCTCCGCCTGCGGTCGGAAAGCATATCAGAGCTGTAGATTTATAAGAAAAGCCAAGAACTACAACGAGTTAAAGCTGTCTTTGAAAGTCGCAAGTAACACCGTGTTTGGTTTGTCGCCATCTGCCGTGCCACCCTTGCGCCCAAAGCCTGCGCTCATGGCGCTCTGTTTCTGTCCCCCAACGCCTCGTTTTTCGCGAAGCAATGGGCAGTATTCTTTCTTCCGGAGAGCGGATGATCCGACCCTCGGCGTTGCTTGTGTTGTGCCTGACGTTACTGCTGCCCATGGCGGCGGTTGCGCGTCTGGACGGGCCGCTGGAAGTGACCCGGCCCGGCAAGGTCCGCGACCTTGCTGAAATCCGCAGCAGCCGCACCTTGCGGGTATTGGTCAACCAGAGCCGCAACAGTTCCGGCGAAGTCCAGGGCCAGGCCATCGGTGTTGAATACCATCGCCTGCGCGCTTTCGAGCAATACCTCAACGGTCACGCCCGTGACGGCGAGGAAATCAACCTCAAGATTATTCCCAAGGCCAAGGATCAGCTGATTGGCGCATTGGCCCGTGGCGAGGGCGACCTGGTGGCACCCGGCGAATTGCTGGATGTGAAGGCCGCCCACAAGATTGCCACCAGCGACCCGATCGCCAGCGACGTGCCGTTATGGCTGGTGGGGCTGAAGGGCGAGCGGCGGTTTACCCGGCTGGAGCAACTGTCCGGGCGCACGCTGGCCTTGACCACGGGCAGTGCCGCGTCGGACGCGATCAGCCAGGTCAACCAGAAGCTGGCGCTGCACAAATTGCCGCCGGTGAAGGTGGAATGGGTGGATCCGAGCCTCGCGGTAGAGGACGTGCTGGAGATGGTACAGGCCGGGATTTTCCACCTGACCATTGTCGAGCGGCCGATTGCCGAACGCTGGGCGAAGATCCTGCCCAAGCTGCGTTTCGACCGGCAAGTGACCATCAGCGAGCCGGGCGAAGAGTATTGGTTTGTGCGCCAGGATGCCTCGATGCTGCGGGCCAGTATTGATCGCTTCCTCAAGACCTACCGCACGCCGTCCGATCAGGATGTGGCGTTCCAGCGCATCTACCGCCGCCTCTACCAGGTACGTTATCCACTGGCTCGCGTCGACCGCCAGCGCCTGGAAAAACTGCGCCCGGTGCTGCAAAAGCATGCCCGCGAGCAGGGCATGGACTGGCTGAACCTGGCCGCGCTGGCGTTCAAGGAGTCTGCCCTGGACCCTGGCGCTCGCAGCAGCGGCGGCCCCACCGGGCTGATGCAGATCACGCCATCGGCGGCGCAGCGGGTCGGGGTGAACAACATCGAAAGCCTGGACAACAATGTGCAGGCGGGCGCGCGGTACCTGGCGATGATCCGGCGCAAGTTCTTCTCAAGCCCCAAGCTCAACGAGCGCGAGCGCATGGCGTTTGTGCTGGCGGCCTACAACATGGGGCCCGAGCGGGTCCAGGGAATGCGTGCCGAGGCGCGGCGGCGGGGGCTTAACCCAAACCAATGGTTTTTCCAGGTCGAGCGAATTGCCATGGAGCAGGTGGGAATGAGCGGCGTCAGCTATGTTAATAGCGTGAACAAGTATTACCTGGCGTTTGATCGTGAGCGGGAGTCGTTGGAGCCGGCAGCGCCACAGGTTGCCTCACGGAAATAATCTATTAATTCGATCATAATTAGCCGCTTTATCGGCTTTTATCATTGCTTAAACTGATTAATATAGTGGCCAACCCAACCCCTACCTTGAAAAGGATTATCAGCATGAGCCCATTGATCACCCGCGTCCTCTCCACCCGCGCCGGCTACGGCCTGACTGTCCTGCGGATTTTTGTCGGGATCATCTTCGCCGCCCACGGTTCGCAAAAGCTCTTTGGCTGGTTTGGCGGCGGCGGCCTGGCGGGCACTGCCCAGTGGATGGAAAGTATCGGCCTGGCCCCAGGTACCCTGATGGCGGTGTTGTCCGGTGGTACCGAGTTCTTCGCCGGGCTGGCGCTGATCATTGGCTTGCTGGCGCGGCCAGCGGCACTCGGCCTGTCGATCATTTCCCTGGTGGCGATTTTCTCGGTGCATATCCATAACGGTTTGTTCATGGCCAACAACGGCTACGAGTTCGCCCTGGCGCTGCTGGGCGGTACGCTTGCCGTGTTGTTGGAAGGTGCGGGCAAATTGTCCGCAGACCGCGCCATCACTCACTGATACCGCGCCCCCCCCCTTAAAAGGCCCGCCCAGTGCGGGCCTTTTCGTTGCTCGGGATTCTTGACACCGCCCTACAGGCTTCTCTAGGATGTTGCCCATGCGCCGATTTAAACAGCTAATTGCGGGGCGCCACGGGTGACTGATCACAGTCCCGACAGAAGCCAGAGCCATGGGCCAGCTTCGAAATTCCGCTAAAGCGCTGGTTCGGTGTTGCCTCTCACCTGCCCGCAGACTTTTGAGGCAGAGACACGACACAATGAATGCACTACGCCCCCTCATACGCCTGGCCCCGATCACCGCGGACCTTACCCAACGCAATCCTAAAATCCTCTTGGGCGGCAAGCATCAGCCGACGTTGCTGCGCTATCTGGATGGCTGGCCGCGCCGCACGGGGCGGCCTTCGGCCTTTCTGATCCAGTTTGTCGAAGACGGCGACTCCCTTGCGCGCTTTGCGTCCAACAGCTTCGACCTGGCCGTCATTCAGGCACCCAGCGCCAGCGACGCGGGCGAAGTGATACGCCAACTGACCCGCATTGCCCGGCAAGGGCTGATCGCCCGGCGTTGAGCCCTCAGTAGAACGCTGCTGAAGGCAGGTGCCGGTGACGGCGACGCAACAGGAAAATACCCCCCGCAATCAGGCACAGTATCAGCGGTACAGGCACGATATTGAGCAGCTTCACTTTGCGTTCCAGGGCGTGAACCTCGGCGTATGACTGGACCTTCAGCGCGTGAATTTCCATGGGGATTCGCAACCGCTCCTTGTTGAGCGCTTGCAGCAGTGTGTTGGAGGTTGCAGCCTGAGGGCCCGGGGAAATTGTCGGGGGGTTGAGCAGTTGCCATTCCTTTTCCGTTTGTTCCAGGCGTTGCGCCAGTTCGGCGGACTTCTCACCGTAGGCCAGTGCCGCGTCTTCGCGCATTGCCTGCAGCACCTGCAGTGATCGAGCACCGCCTGCGCGGGGGCGAATGTTCATCAGTGCATCGGGCGCCGCCAGGTTGTCCAGGGTGTTCAATACAAACATCGCGTTATCTGACAACGGGCTACCCGCCGCGCGATGCTTCTGGAGCATTCCAGACACACGATCGCTGAGCAGGTCAGTGTCGGCGACCACGACCACATGGATGTTCGCAGCCTTTTGCAAGCCGGTGTTACGCCCACTGATGCCGTCAGGAAAGGCGGAATAGGCGGGCCCTTCGACGCGGGCGGCGATCACCTGTTGTTGAGCGCGAGTGGCTGTTTCATTGATCAGTGAATTGAGCTGCGCTGGCAGGACAAAGTGCTCTGTCTCAAACAGCGCGGCGTGCGCGGAGCTTTGCAGCAACGGGGTGAAGGTCATGCGGCTTCTCTTGGCAGGGGCCAGGGCGCCGCTGCTCAAGACGTTGACGTTGTGAAGTTTCCAGGCGCTGATGTCATCCTGTGCCATCGCCTGGCGGGGCAAGGTCAGTGCCGCGGGATGGCGCACAGGCGGCTGGCCCGTGGTCAGGATCACCGAAGTGGCATAGTCGCGATCGGCAATCACCTTGTTCGCGGGCATCTGGATGCCCCAGGCGGACAGCAATGCTTCCAGCTTGGGGTTTTCCGGGGCCGTGACGCTGGTGTCCAGCCCGACAAGCGGGTCGATAAACATCATCAACTTGCCTGCGCCCAATACAAACTGGTCTATTGCGTAGAGGGTTTGGTCAGGCAGGTTGCCGGGATGAATCACCATCAGGGTTTTGACGTGTTCAGGAATTTGCGCGATACCCGGCTCCAGGCTCACCACGTTGAACTGGCGACGGATCTCCTGCAACACCTGCCAGGGAGGCGTATTAACGCCGTTGCGTTCATCTCGCTCACCGTTTATTGGCAGCCGGGAGATCACGCCCACAATGGGTTGCTCGGGGTGGATCACCTTATGAATCAAATGGCTGATTTCATACTCCAGCAGTGACTCCCTGTCCGGGCTGAATGACGGGATGCTATGGGGCGCATGGCCCGCGCTGGTACCCACCAGGCCGAAGAATCCGTGTTGTTCGTCAAGTCCCAGTAACCTGGCTTTGTATTCATCTTCAGAAAAAGGGGTGGGGTCGATGAGGTGCAGGTTGATTTTGCCCTTTGCCGCTTTTTCATATTCCTTGAGCAACAGCTCTACCCGTTTAGCGTAGCTTTCAACGGCGTTGGCTTTGTGTGCACGGTTGCTTGAATTGAAGAAGTACAGATCCACCGGTCTTTCCAGTGAACCGAGCATAGTCTGTACAGGATCGGAAAGTGTATGGATGTTCTGTTCCGAAAAATCCAGCCGTGGATTTGGAAGTTTCAGTGCCCAGACCAGGTTAAAAGCGAGAAACAGTAACAGGAGCGTAATAATTGTGAGGCTGGCACTTAGTCGCGTTTTCATCGTGATGTGTCCCTCTCAACCGTTTCTTACATTCAGGACAATGACCGTCGCGCCAAGAAAGGCGATGATCATACTGATGAAGTACAAACTGTCTTGAAGAGCCAGTACCCCTTGGTCAATGGCGTCAAAACGCGCAGATGGGCTCAGGGAAAGAAGGCGGTCAATCAGCCATACCGGAACTTGATGTTCAATTGCATCAAGAATGGATGACAGGCCACTGGCGGTCAGCAGCAAGCACAGGGTTACGGTGAATATAATCGCGCGATGGTGTGTCAGTGCGCAGATAAAACAACCCACGGATAGATAACATCCGGCCAATACCCAACTTCCCAGGTATTGTGACGCAATGACTGTATTGTCCGGATTGCCAAAATAGTTGACGGTGATGACTATCGGGAAGGTCAACAGCAGGGCCACGCCGGAAACAATCCAGGCCGCCAGAAACTTTCCGACCACTATCTCGAAACGTGTGACGGGCAGGGTTTTCAGGAACTCCATGGAACCGGTGGTGGGCTCGTCGGCCCAAAGCCGAGTGCATAGAACAGGTGTCAACAGTAAGTAGAGCCAGGGGTGCAACTGGAAGAAGCCCTGCAAGTCGGCACTGCCGACTTCCAGTAACCGGGTTGCATGGAAGCCAAATACAGCAGCGGCGGTCAGGAAAACCGCAGTGCTCAGGTAAGTGAGGGGAGCCGAAAGATAACTGACCAGTTGACGCTTGAATATGACCGGGAGAAGTTTCAAATCGATGCCTCCTGGCTCATATGGTGCACAACGTCATCCAGGCGCCCGGCTTCCAGGTTCAGGGCATTGAGCTTCCAGCGGCGCTGGGTGACCAGTGCATTGATGTGGGGGTAGATGATTTGCCCCGGCAGGGCGAGTACGGTCACTGTGCCGGGAGTCTCGCGGTCTTCCTCGATGCCGGCGACCCCGGGCAATACCGCCAGGGCCAACAGGTCCAGCGGTGTGTCGGCTGCAAGGGTGACCGCCTGGTGATGACGGGAGCTGCGCTGCAGTTCGGGCACCGAAGTGTCTGCCACCAATCGGCCGTCGGCTATCACCAGTGCGCGGGTACAAATACCGGTCAGTTCTTCCGGCGCACGGGACGCGACAATGACCGTCATCTCGTCGCTGAGCGACTTGATGAGCATTCTGACTTTGTGTTTCTGGTCGGCATTCAGACCTTCTGTTGGCTCATCGAGCAACAGCAGGCTGGGGTCATGCAGGATTGCCTGGGCGATGGCTACCTTGCGTTTCAACCCGTCCGTGAGGGTTTCCACCGGGCTTTTGAGTATCCGCCACAACTCAAGCCGTGCAACTGCCCGGTCAATCATCTTGCGTTTTTCCGCGCCGCGGAATCCGCGTATTTCGGCAATGAAACCGAGAAAGGCCTTTACACTCATTGCACCATGGCTCAAGAGTCGCTCTGGCTGGTAGCCGGTGACTTTCTTTGCCTGGAATGCGTTCAGGGCGATATCGTTACCGAATATTTTTATATGGCCTGAAGAGGGTGTAGTCGAGCCTGAGATCATTTTGATAATAGTTGTTTTTCCCGCACCATCATTTCCAAACAGCCCGAGGCATTCCTGGGGTTGGGCGTTGAATGAGAAGTCATGAATAATGTTTTTTCCGCCCATGGTTTTTGTCAGGCTCGTTATCTCGATCATTATGCTTTTCTACTGAATGGATATGGCAAGGCTGGATTAACCTGGGTGAACAGCAGGTTGTGAATGTTCGAAATTCAATGCTTGAAATCTTTTTATGTTGAAGCTTTTCCGGTGTCGCACTGTTAAAAAATGGTACGTTCAATAAACGCTCTTGGAAATGCTGAGGGGGCTGAATAAGATAAGTCCTACATGCCAGACTATGACTCGCTGAAACAATTGTTTTGGTTTTGATGATTTAATTACAGTCGTTGTTTATTTGGTGTTTATTTAAAGTTTATGCCAATTTGAAATGGAGCCTGATGTCATGCTGCTTCTACGTACCCTTGTTCTTGAACAGTCCGGGCATGATGCACCGGTCAATGGTGCACTGCTTTGTGGTTTTGCGGTGGCGCAGATCTCTTCAAACTTTCTTGCCTACAGTCTGGATGAAGAAACAGAGCCCGGTAGTTCACGGGTGTACATCGCAGCGTTGCGCAAAAAGTCCGAACGTTACTTTCTGGGGGCGATAGACTCCAAGGAAGACCTGCAAATAGCGACCCATGTCTTCAAGCAAATCCTGACGCTCGCGGCTGCTCCCGGGGCAAAATCTGCAAGCGGCGGCGAAACTCAGATTCCCTTTCATTTTGTTGATTTGAAAGGCTGCAAATTGCCCCCGGCCAGGCCTGAAGATCATCACTCGTTGACGATCAAGAAATCCCTGGTGATGAAGGTGATTACCCTGGGAACGTCGGCGCCCGGTTTGCCCGCCATTGAAAGCAATACGTTGATCGTGCCGTCGATTCGTTTCTCCTCAAGAATGGTGTCTGCTCCCAGGTCCCCCGATCCTTCAGAGCCTGCGCGGTCATTGCCCGAGCCGGTGGCGCAGGCGCCCGAGGCTGAGCTCGAGATATCCGAGCCGCTCGTTGAGGCGCCACTACAGGCACCGATCGAGGCGCCTGCTGTCGCTGCGCCAGTGCCGGCGCCCATAGTCCAACAACCTGAACCGGTCCCCCAGGCGCCGCCGCCCATGCCTGCCCGGAATGAGTCAGCCTCGTTGTTTGAAGTGGACGATACGCTGGCCAATCTTTCCCGATTGTCACAGGAGCTGACGCAGCAAAAGCTCAGCGTGCTCAAGCAGGAAGAAGCGCTTGATCAGTTGCGTCTCGAACTGCGCCAGGAAAAGGCTGACCTTGAGCAGGAGAGTCAGCGGAGTGCCGACAGGATTGCCGAAAAGGAAACGTCCCTGGAACAGTTGGCCCGCACGCTGGCCCTCCGGGAGGAACATCTGGCTGGCAGCTCGGCGCTGAACCAGACAGAGCAGCGTCGAATGGACGAGCGTGCGCGCTACCTGGAGAGCCAGGAAGCCCAGTTGCATGACCGTGACCTTGCGGTGCGCCTCAAGGAGCAACAGCTGACGGCTGCGCTGTTCCAGTTGCCTGTCCTGCGGGACAACCTGAGGGTTACGCTTCAATCCCTGGATGAGTCACTTGCATGGCTTGGCGAGAACGGGCGCGGCCAGCCTGAATGCGGCCCGACCCAGACGGAGGCTGACTGATACGCGTCGTTGCCGGAATCCGCCGGTGGGTCTGGCTACTTTCCCGAGTTCATTTATCATCGACCCCCACAGCCGACATCGGGCGTTAAATGCGTTGTGCCTGATGCGGCAGCGGGTCTGAAAAATGCAAACTTCCAGGGGATGTAGAGCTTTTGAGCACCAAGCTGATTACCAAAGAAGGTCATGAGGCCCTGAAAAAGGAGCTTGATTACCTGTGGCGAGAAAAGCGCCCTGATACCACCCGCAAAGTGACGTGGGCGGCCTCCCTGGGGGACAGGAGCGAAAACGCCGACTACCAGTACAACAAGAAGCTGCTGCGGGAAATTGATCGTCGGGTGCGTTATTTACGCAAGCGCCTGGAAGACATGCGCGTGGTCGAGTACATGCCCGAGCAGGAAGGGAAGGTGTTTTTCGGCGCCTGGGTGGAGATTGAAAACGAACAGGGCGAGACCAAGCGGTTTCGCATCGTGGGGTACGACGAGATCTATGAGCGTATGGACTACATCTCCATCGACTCACCCATGGCCCGGGCACTGTTGCGCAAGGAAGTGGATGACGAGGCGCTCGTGCAGACCCCGAGTGGCGAAGTGTGCTGGTGGATCACCGCTATCGAATATGTGAAGTGACAACGGATGGCCCGTACGCATGAACGCGTGCGGGCCATTTGCGTTTTCAGCCCTCGCGCAGCACCGTCAACGGGCTGGCATTCAGTGCGCGGCGGGTGCCGAACACGCCGGCACCGCCGATCAGCACGGCGCCGATCACCGGCAGCAGCAATAGCCACGGATGCGGGTGCCAGGTCAGGTCGAACGCGTAGCGGTACAGCACCAGTGTCACCAGTTCAGTGCCCAGCGCTGCCAACAGCCCGCTGACTGCGCCCAACAACCCGAACTCGATACGCCGGGCCTTGACCAGCAACTTGCGCTCAGCCCCCAGCGCCCGCAGCAGGGCGCCCTGGCGAATCCGCTCATCGAGGGTTGCCTGGAGCCCGGAGAACAACACGGCCATCCCCGCTGCCAGGACAAACAACAGCACGTACTCCACCGCCAGGGTGACCTGGGCCAGGATGCTGCGCAGTTGTTCCAGCAGTGCCTCCACCTGCAGGATGGTCACCGCCGGGAAGGCCCGGGACAGGTCGACGATCTGTTGGTCATGGCCGGGTGCGAGGTAGAAGCTGGTCAGGTAGGTGGCCGGCAGGTCCTTCAGGGTGCCGGGCTGGAAGATCATGAAGAAGTTGGGCTGGAAGTTGTCCCAGTTGATTTCCCGCAGGCTGGTGACCCGCGCTTCGCGGTTTTCCCCGCCGACGGTAAACACCAGGTGATCGTTGAGCTTGAGTTTCAGGCTGTCGGCGACCTTGGCCTCCACCGAGACGCCTGGAATCTCGTCGGTCGGTTGCGCCGTCCACCAGGAGCCCGCCGTCAGCTTGTTGCCCGGTGGCAGGTCGGCGGCCCAGGTCAGGCTCAAGTCTCGCTGTACTGCACGATCGCCGCTGGAGTCCTTGCTGACAATCTCCTGCACTGGCGCGCCATTGATGCTGATCAGTCGTCCCGGTACCACCGGATACAACGGAGCCGATTGCGCCTGTAATTCCAGCAGGCGTGCGCCGAAGGTGTCTTTGTCGGCGGGCAGGATGTTCAGGGCGAAATAGTTGGGGGCGTCCTTGGGCAACTGGTTCTGCCAGGTATCCAGCAATTCGCCGCGCAACAACGCGATCAAGCCCATGGATAACAGGATCAGCCCGAACGCCAGTGACTGCCCCGCGGCCGCCAGGGGATGACGCAGCAACTGGCCCAGCCCCAGGCGCCATGGCAGGGAGGCCCGGGCCAGCAGGCGTCGCAGGCTTTGCAGCAACAGGAGCAGCAGGCCGCCGAGAACCAGCGCGGCAATCACGCCGCCGCCCAGCAGGGCGAAGGTCAGCACCAGGTCGAGGCTCAAGCGCCACATGATCAGGCCCAGGGCGAAGAGTGCGGCGCCGTAGACCATCCAGGTGCTGGAAGGGATTGGCAGCAAGTCGCGGCGCAATACCCGCAGTGGCGGCACCCGCCCCAGGGCGGCCAGCGGCGGCAGGGCGAAACCGGCGAGGGCTACCAGCCCGGTGCCAATCCCGGCAACGGCCGGCAGCAGCCCGCCGGGTGGAACGTCCGCCGGCAGCAGGTCATGCAACAGCGCAAACAGGCCCAATTGCGCCAGCCAGCCGAGCAGGGCGCCGGTCAGGCTGGCCAGCAACCCCAGCACGGCCAATTGCAGGCTGAACAGCAACATGGTTTCGCGTCGCGACAACCCGAGGCAGCGCAGCAAGGCGCTGGCATCAAAGCGTCGGCTGGCGAAGCGATTGGCCGAGAGCGCCACGGCCACGCCGGAGAGCAGCACCGCCACCAGGCTGGCCATGTTCAAGTAACGTTCGGCCTTGCCCAGCGCGCCGCCGATCTGCTGGTTGCCGTCGCGCGCATCCTGCAGCCGCTGGTTGGCAGCCAGGCCGGGCTTGACCAGGTCGCGATAGGTTTGCAGCACGGTGCCGCCCTGTGGCGCTCGCCACAGGTCGCGATAACTCACGCGACTGCCGGGCTGCACCACGCCGGTGGCGTCAAGGTCGGCCAGGTTGATCATCACCCTGGGCGTCAGGCTATAGAAGTTGCCGGCGCGATCCGGCTCATAGGTCAGCACGCGGGAAAGGCGCAGGGTCTTCATGCCGACGTCGATGCTGTCGCCGATTTTCAGGTTCAGTGCCGTCAACAGCCGTGCTTCCACCCAGGCTTCACCGGGTTTGGGGCCACCTCCGGCAGTTTCTTCGGCGAAGGGTTCGGCGGCGCTCTTCAGCTCGCCGCGCAACGGATACGCCTCGTTGACCGCCTTGATGCTGGACAGCTGGATGCCAGCGTCAGTGGCAATCACGCTGGAGAATTCCACCACTCTGGCGTGCTGCAGGCCCAGCTCGGTGCCACTCTGGATTTGCTCGGTGCGGGCGGGTGAACTGCCTTCCAGCACCAGGTCGGCCGCCAGGAACTCGGTGGCGCGCAACATCATCGCGCCGTTCAGGCGGGCACCGAAGTAACCGATGGCGGTGCTGGCGGCCACGGCCACCAGCAGGGCGAAGAACAGCACACGCAGTTCGCCGGCGCGGGCATCGCGCAGCAACTGGCGAAGGGCAAGGCTGAACAGGCGCAACAAGGGCAAGCGTGCCATCAAGGCTCCAGGGGCGCGACCATCAGGCCGGCTTCAAGACGGATCAGGCGACGGCAACGGTGGGCCAGGCGCTCGTCATGGGTCACCAGCACCAGGGTCGTGCCGCTCTCTTTGTTGAGTTCGAACAGCAGGTCGCTGATGCGCTCGCCGGTATGGCTGTCGAGGTTGCCGGTGGGTTCATCGGCAAACAGCACGTCCGGTTCGGCAGCAAACGCCCGGGCAATCGCTACCCGTTGCTGCTCACCCCCCGAGAGTTGGCGCGGCGAGTGGGTGAGACGCTGGCCCAGGCCGACACGCTCCAGCAGGTGTTTGGCGCGCTCGCGGGCGTCCTTGCGGCCGTCCAGCTCCAGGGGCAGCATCACGTTTTCCAGCGCGTTGAGGCTGTCGAGCAACTGGAAGGACTGGAACACAAACCCCACGTGCTCGGCGCGGATGCGTGCACGCTGGTCTTCGTCGAGCGTACTCAGGGCCTGGCCGGCGAGGGTGACTTCGCCACTGCTGGGCAGGTCGAGGCCGGCCAGCAGGCCGAGGAGGGTGGATTTGCCGGAACCGGAGGCGCCGACGATAGCCAGGCTATCGCCCTTGTTCAGTTCCAGGCTCAGTTCGTGCAGGATAGTCAGTTCACCTTCCGCGCTGGGAACCACTTTGCTAAGGTTTCGCGCGGTGAGAATGCTTGCGCCCATGGAGAATCCAATGCGAATGTGGTTTTTGAGTGCTGGCCTGGCCTTGATGTGCATGGCCCAGAACGCAGCGGCGGGTACAGTCCTGATCGTTGGCGATAGTATCAGTGCCGGTTTCGGGCTGGATACCAGCAAAGGGTGGGTAGCGTTGTTGGGACAACGGCTCAAGAGCGAAGGTTTCGACGATAAAGTGGTCAACGCCTCTATCAGCGGCGACACCAGTGCCGGAGGCCGGGCGCGGCTGCCGGCGGCGCTTGCAGAGCATAAGCCGGACCTGGTGATCATCGAGCTGGGCGGCAATGACGGCCTGCGCGGGCAGCCACCCGAGCAATTGAAACAAAATCTTGCATCGATGATTGAACAGTCCAAGGCCAGCGGTGCCAAGGTGCTGCTGCTGGGCATGCAGTTGCCGCCTAATTACGGGCCGAAATACACCACCGCGTTTGCTAATGTCTACCCGGCCCTGGCCAAGGAAAAAAGCGTCCCGCTGGTGCCGTTTTTCCTTGAAGGCGTCGGTGGTCATCCGGACCTGATGCAGGCTGACCAATTGCACCCGGCGGTTGGCGCGCAGGGCAAGTTGCTGGAAAATGTCTGGCCAACGCTAAAACCACTGCTATGACGCTTTTCTAGCAGCGGTCTTTCGGCTAAGGTGGCGCCCCCCCGATTTGGAGCCCCCGATGTCGCGTCCTGCCTGGTCACTGTTTGCCTACCAACTGATCGAGCCTGACGAACAGCTGGATCTGTTCGCCTGCCAGGAAGTCCGGGTGCATCTGGTGACGCGTCAATTGGAGTTGGGCGGGTCCATCGACCGCACCCTCTGCGGCACGTTGTTGCCTGCCCAGCCGCGCTGGTCATCGGTGGATCGCTCGATCTTCCAGGACCAGCGTTTGTGCCCCCTGTGCCGGGCGATCCTCGAGTCGCAAAAACGCGGCACACCGCCGATCTGGCCAGAGCTGCGCTTCGAGCTTTGAATATGGGTGCCCGCCGGGCAGCCGTGTACAATCCATTTTCTACTACCCGTCGATCTGCGAAGGAATTCCCGGATGTTGTCGCGCCTTTCCGCCGTCACCTGCTGCCTGTCTCTCGCTGCGCTCTGCGCGGCCGGTTCTGCTGCAGCCTTGCAGTTGCCTTTGCCGCCACCGGGTGAAGATATCGTTGGCCAGGTCCAGGTGATCAAGGCCAAGTACGAAGATACCTTCGCGGACCTCGGCACCACCTACGACCTGGGTTATTCGGAGATGGTCGCGGCCAACCCGGGCGTGGATGCCTGGCTGCCGGGAGCGGGTACCGAGATCGTGTTGCCGACGCGCTTCATCCTGCCGCCCGGCCCGCGTGAAGGCATCGTGATCAACCTGGCGGAGTACCGGCTCTACTACTACCCCAAGGGCCAGAACGTGGTGTACACGTTCCCGTTGGGGATTGGCCGTGAAGGCTGGGGCTCGCCAGTGGCCCACACCACCATCACGGGCAAGATCCCGAACCCGACCTGGACCCCGCCAGCCTCGATCAAGGCAGAACACGCCGCCAATGGCGACCCGTTGCCCAACGTCGTGCCGGCCGGCCCGGACAACCCGCTGGGGCCGTTCAAGTTCACCCTCGGCACGCCGGGCTACCTGATCCACGGTTCCAACATGAAGTTCGGCATCGGTACCCGTACCAGCCACGGTTGCTTCCGCATGTTCAACAACAACGTGCTGGAAATGGCCGACATGGTGCCGGTGGGCACGTCGGTGCGGATTATCAACGACGCCTACAAGTTCGGCGCGGCCGGGGGCAAGGTCTATCTGGAAGCCCATACGCCGCTGAACGACGATGGCACCCCATCGGTCGTCGACAAGCACACCGCCGTCATCAACGCCTTGCTCAAGCGTGAAGACCTGTCCAGCAACCTGCGGGTCAACTGGGACCAGGTGCGTGACGTGGTTGCGGCCGAAGACGGTATCCCGACGGAAATCGGTGTGCCGGGCGGGGCGCCGATGGTGTCGAGTACGCCGGTCGATCTGCAGCAGTAAGCCTGCACGATCCATAACCCGTTATCGCCTCGCGCGGTGACGGGTTTTTTATTGTCTGGAATCCAGCCAAATCACAGGCAAAAAAAAGCCGATCCAAGAATGGATCGGCTTGATAACAACCCCGGAGGATTATTACTTGCGGCTTGCTTTTTCAAGCATGCGCAGAGCGCGCTCGTTAGCTTCGTCAGCAGTCTGTTGTGCTTTTTGAGCAGCAGCCAGAGCTTCATCAGCTTTACGGTAGGCTTCGTCTGCACGAGCCTGGGAGCGTGCTGCTGCGTCTTCAGTTGCAGTCAGACGAGCTTCGGTTTCTTTGGAGACGCTGCTGCAACCGGTAGCCAGAACTGCGGCCAGAGCCAGAGCAGAGAATTTCAGAACGTTGTTCATCGTGTTCCCCTTCAAGGACTTTCTATTAAATGGCTACTTTCTCAGAGTGAGCTAATAGCCGGCGTACATACTACCCATTACTTGTAGTAAGTAAACTGACGTAGCGCAAGAAGCAAAAAAAATTCTCGCGTCCAATCTATTTTGGCTAATCTTTCGAGAGTCTGTATAAAAAATATGCAGATTTTTGCACTCGGCCGAGGATTGGATCCAGCCTGAAAGGGCCGGCTGGCATGTGTTAAGCCATGTAAACATAAGTCATTTTATATATCGTCCCTGACACTATTGTTCAGATTGTCTTTTCGCCATTCGGTATCTTTTGTGCATGTTGAGGTGACTTTAAGAGCGCGTGTTCGTCTCAAGCTTCAACTGCCGGCAATGTTCAGGCCATCGACGTAAGGAATCTCGATTGGCCCTTTCTATGTCCGCCAGCGCAACGGAAGACGAGCGCGTCTTGAGCAATTGTGCGATTGGCGCCTACTATTTCCCTGTGCTGGTTGTGAGCGCTAGTGCAAGGCACTGGCCGCTTTTCTCGTTGTCGAAACCGGCACCGGGTGGCGTAGATGTTCCTTCGCCGGAAAAACATCGGTAAGGTAGGGGTCAGAAACCAAGACCCGCGAGGAGTAGTGATGAGCGAGGCGTTGTCCATCCACCATGACCAGGCTGGTCATCAGTTCGAGACCAATGTGGACGGTCATCGTGCCTATCTGACCTATATGGATCTCGGGAAGCAGACCCTGGATATCTATCGCACCTTCGTGCCCAACGCATTGCGCGGCCGTGGCATTGCTGCCGCGCTGACCGAGGAAGCGTTGAAGTTCGCCGAAGAGGCAGGTTATACGGTGATCCCGTCCTGCTCCTACGTTGAGCGCTACATGGAGCGCCACCAGCGCCATGCCGCGAAGCTTTGAGCATTGAGTAGGGCGGTACGCAGAGCATCCCAGGATGCATTCCCACGCAGGGCGGGGGAACGATCAAAAAAAACGCCGGGTTTAGCCCGGCGTTTTTGTGTCCGCAGTCTGTGCTCAGCCGCGCTGGCGCTTGGGCAACACGTCCTTGAGCTTGGCGTGCATGCTGCGCAAGGTGGTCTCGGTGGCAGACCAGTCGATGCACGCATCGGTGATCGACACGCCGTATTGCAGGTCGGCCAGGTCCTTTGGAATCGCTTGGCAGCCCCAGTTCAGGTGGCTTTCGACCATCAGGCCGATGATCGACTGGTTGCCTTCCAGAATCTGGTTGGCCACGTTCTCCATCACCAGCGGTTGCAGGGCCGGGTCCTTGTTGGAGTTGGCGTGGCTGCAATCGACCATGATGTTCGGCTTGATCTTCGCCTTGTTCAGCGCCTGTTCGCACAAGGCCACGCTGACCGAATCATAGTTGGGCTTGCCATTGCCGCCACGCAGTACCACGTGACCGTAGGCGTTGCCCTTGGTGGTGACGATGGACACGCCACCTTCCTGGTTGATGCCCAGGAAGCGGTGCGGGCTGGAGACCGACTGCAGGGCGTTGATCGCCACGGTCAGGCCGCCATCGGTACCGTTCTTGAAACCCACGGCCGAGGACAGGCCGGAAGCCATTTCGCGGTGAGTCTGGGATTCGGTGGTGCGTGCACCAATTGCCGACCAACTGATCAGGTCTTGCAGGTACTGCGGGGAAATCGGGTCCAGGGCTTCGGTTGCCGTCGGCAGGCCCATTTCCGCCAGGTCCAGCAGCAATTGACGACCGATGTGCAGGCCATCCTGGATCTTGAACGAGTCGTCCAGGTACGGGTCGTTGATCAAGCCTTTCCAGCCGACGGTGGTACGCGGCTTCTCGAAATAGACACGCATCACCAGGTACAAGGTGTCGGACACTTCCGCCGCCAGCACCTTCAGGCGCTCGGCGTATTCGTGGGCAGCCTTGAGGTCATGGATCGAGCACGGCCCGATGACCACGAACAGGCGGTGGTCGGTGCCGTCGAGAATCTCACGGATGACTTCGCGGCCCTTGGTGACGGTCTGCAGGGCAGCGTCGCTCAGGGGGATTTCGCGCTTGAGCTGATCGGGCGTGATCAGGGTCTCGTTGGATTCGACGTTAAGGTCGTTGATCGGTAAATCAGCCATCGTGTTACTCGTCAGGGTCACGGGTGCCGGCCGCCAGCGATCCCCGTGCGGCGGAGCACAGCATGATTTAAGTGCAGCGGGGAGCGGAACCTTAGCGCGTTACAAGGCTGCGAGACAATGGGCAACGTCCGCTTTAATCCAGCGCTGGCAGCACAAAAGCCTCATGGGAGAACTCGCCGGCATGGCGCGTGACCCATTCCCGGGCCAGCGCTTCGCTCTGCCCGGGTGTGGGCTCGACGCCTTCGTGGAGGCGGCAGTACCGTTCGATCTGGCACACTTGCTCACCCATCCGCGCACCGAACAAGGCCTGCTCATCGGTAAAGGCAATGTCGACGCGGTAGCCGTTTTCGGCCTTGCGGCACCATGCCACATAGCCCGGATAGCGGGCCGTCTGGCCCAGTGAGGGGATGTGCAACTCGATGGCCGCGCCCTGGCGCCAGGCGCGCGGGCAATTGCATGCGACGCCGCCCAGGCCGATAGTGTGCAGCCGTTGGCGGGAAATGCCGGAAATGGGGCGTTGGGTTATTTCGACAGCGACATCATCAGGGTGAGGAAAGAAACGACCCATGCACACGGACTCCGAGCACCGTCCAGTTGACGGCGGTGGCAGCAGTATAGTGAAAGAGCTGCAACTTACCGACCTGGATATCGACCAGCAATTACTGGGGCTTCCCGGCACGTCCCTGGTGGTGTTTACCGGTGACGGCTGCTCGCGTTGCCGCTTCCTGCACCAGCAACTGCCGGGTTGGGACTTGCCGGTGGACCGGGTGTGCTGGGTGGATGCGGGTCACAATGGCGGGGCAGTGGAGCGCTACGAGATCTTTCACCTGCCGGCGTTGTTTGTGGTGTGTGACGGGAAATTCCATGGAATATTAGCGTCACTGACGCGTCTGACCGCCAGCGACCTGACTCAAGGTGTGCAGCAGGCGCTCAAACGAATACCAGAGGAGTTGCCATGACCGAAGTAACAAAACAGTCGCCACGGATCGGGATCATCGGCACCGGGGCCATTGGTGGCTACTACGGTGTGATGCTCGCGCGCGCCGGCTTCGATGTGCATTTCCTGCTGCGCAGCGAGTACGCGGCGGTCAGCGAGCGCGGCCTGCAACTCAACAGCACGATCCACGGAACCGTGCACCTTCACCCGGTACAGGCTTATGCCCGCGCCGCCGACATGCCGCC
This sequence comes from Pseudomonas sp. D4002, assembly GCF_013385665.1. Lineage (NCBI taxonomy): Bacteria > Pseudomonadati > Pseudomonadota > Gammaproteobacteria > Pseudomonadales > Pseudomonadaceae > Pseudomonas > Pseudomonas sp. D4002. The sequence goes on along the minus strand of NZ_JACAPN010000009.1, from coordinate 15,242 downwards.
GTGCGACTGGCTGCTGGTGGGCACCAAATCGACCGGGAATGTCGAGCTGGCCCCGACCATCGCTCAGGTTGCCGCCCCGGACGCCAGGATAATCCTGTTGCAAAATGGCCTCGACGTAGAGGACAGCCTGCGTGAACACCTGCCGCCGTCGCTGCACCTGCTGGGTGGCTTGTGCTACATCGGCGTGCACCGTTCCGGTCCCGGGATCGTCGAGCATCAGGCGCTGGGCCGGGTCAACTTGGGTTACCACAGTGGCCCCGCGGCCAACGATGACAACGGTCGGCAAGCCATCGTCGAAGAAGGCGCCGCGCTGTTTCACCAGGCCGGTATCGATTCCCAGGCCATGGCCAATGTGCACCAGGCGCGCTGGCATAAACTGGTGTGGAACGTGCCTTACAACGGTCTCTCGGTAGTGTTCGGCACGGGCACCACGGCGATGATGGCGGATGAGTCCAGCCGCGAACTGATCCAGGCGCTGATGGCCGAAGTGGTGCAGGGCGCCCACGCCTGCGGGCATGAGATTCCCGCCAGTTACGCCGGGCAGATGTTCACCATGACCGAGAGCATGGATGACTACTTGCCCAGCATGTATCACGATTACGTGCACAAGCGCCCGCTGGAACTGGCGGCGATCTACGCGCGCCCCTTGGCCGCGGCCAACGCGGCGGGTTGTGAATTGCCACGCATGCAGGCGCTGTATCAGGCCTTGAGTTTTATGGATCGGCATAACCGCTGATTGGGGGGAACACCATGGCGAAGGGATTGGGCGACAAACTGGTGCTGGCGATTTCCTCGCGAGCGCTGTTCGACCTGAGCGAGAGCCACAAGGTCTACCTGGCCCAAGGCGTCGAGGCGTACCGCAAGTACCAGATCGACCACGAGGAAGAAACCCTCGAGCCCGGTGACGCCTTCCCGCTGGTGAAGAAACTCCTGAGCCTCAACGCCAGCCTCGGCCGCGCCCGGGTCGAGGTGGTGCTGGTGTCGCGCAACAGTGCCGACACCGGCTTGCGTGTATTCAATTCGATCCAGCATTACGGGCTCGACATCTCCCGCGCGGCGTTTGTCGGCGGGCGCAGCCCTTATCCTTATCTGGCGGCGTTTGGCTGCCACCTGTTTCTGTCCACCCATGCCGAGGATGTGCGCAGCGCCCTGGATGCCGGGTTTGCCGCAGCGACGATTCTGTCGGGCGGCGCAGGTCGGGCCTCCAGTGCTGAATTGCGGATCGCCTTCGATGGCGACGCGGTGCTGTTTTCCGACGAGTCCGAGCGCGTTTATCAGTCGGGCGGCCTTGAAGCCTTCCAGGCCAGCGAGCGCGAATCCGCCCGCGAGCCGTTGCGCGGCGGCCCATTCAAGGGCTTCCTGGCGGCACTCAACCTGTTGCAGCGCGAGTTCCCCGACGAGTCCTGCCCCATCCGCACTGCGCTGGTGACCGCCCGTTCGGCGCCTTCCCACGAGCGGGTGATTCGCACGCTGCGCGAGTGGGATATCCGTCTCGACGAGTCGCTGTTTCTTGGTGGCCTGGAGAAGTCGGCGTTCCTCGAAGCCTTCGCCGCCGATGTGTTTTTCGATGACCAGGAAGGGCATTGCGAGAAGGCCCGGGAGTTCGTGGCTACCGGCCACGTACCCCATGGCATCAGTAACGAGTTGAAAATTCAGACCGAGGGCTGAGCACTGCCAAAGGCGCTGCTAAGCTGAATCAATCCCCGCCATCCTGGCTGCCCAGGAGGTTCTATGATTCGTTCGATGCTGTACGCCACTGACCTCGGTCTGTATGCCCCCTATGTGATGCAACATGCCCTGGCGCTGGCGCGAACGTTCAAGGCTGATCTGTATGTGATTCACGTGGTCGAGCCCATCGGGCTGTTCGCCGAATCGGTGTTGCAGAGCTACCTTGATGAGAAGGCCTTGAGTGAATGGCAAAGTCAGGGCCTGACGACGGTGATGGCGACCATCGAACAACGGGTGCTCGACAGTTTTCGCGAGGAGCTGGGGGACGGGGAGCAGGACCTCAAGTTGATCCGTTCGGTGCGGGTGATCCAGGGTGATCCTTGTGAAGTGATTCTCGACCAGTCGCAGAAACTCTCTGTGGATTTGTTGATCGTAGGTAGTCACAGCCAGGCGGTCGGGGTGGCAACACCTCTGGGGAGAACCGCCGCACGGGTGCTGCAGCTGTCCCAGGTGCCGGTGTACCTGGTGCCGCTGTTGCAGCGTCGACGCAGTGACGACGTGTGATTGGTAGAAAACGATAAAAAGTTCTAGATTTATCCGTCTAACCTTTAATATAGTTATATACCGTCGCTGATACCCGTGGCGTCTATCCGCTTTGAGGGACACATATGAAGCTTCAACAACTGCGCTACATCTGGGAAGTGGCGCACCACGACCTCAACGTTTCCGCTACTGCTCAAAGCCTTTACACCTCGCAACCCGGTATCAGCAAGCAGATCCGCCTGCTCGAAGATGAGTTGGGCGTTGAAGTGTTCGCACGCAGCGGCAAGCACCTGACCCGTGTCACCCCGGCCGGTGAGCGCATCATCACCACCGCCGGCGAGATCCTGCGCAAGGTCGAAAGCATCAAGCAGATCGCCCAGGAATTCTCCAACGAGAAAAAGGGCACCCTGTCGATCGCCACCACCCACACCCAGGCGCGTTATGCGCTGCCGCCGGTGATCAGCAGCTTTATCAAGCAGTACCCGGACGTGGCCTTGCACATGCACCAGGGCTCGCCGATGCAGATCGCCGAGATGGCCGCCGACGGCACCGTCGATTTCGCGATTGCCACCGAAGCGCTGGAATTGTTCGGCGACCTGGTGATGATGCCGTGCTACCGCTGGAACCGTTGCGTCGTGGTCCCACAAGGTCACCCATTGGCCAAGCTGCCGAAGCTGACCCTGGAAGCCCTGGCTGAATACCCGATCGTGACTTACGTGTTCGGTTTCACCGGCCGTTCGAAACTCGATGAAGCCTTCAGCCATCGTGGCCTGACGCCGAAAGTGGTGTTCACCGCGGCTGATGCCGACGTCATCAAGACTTATGTGCGCCTGGGCCTGGGTGTCGGTATCGTCGCCAAGATGGCGGTCGACACCAAGCTCGACAACGACCTGGTGGTGCTCGATGCCAGCGAGCTGTTCGAGTCCAGCGTGACCAAGATCGGCTTCCGTCGTGGCACCTTCCTGCGTGGTTTCATGTGCGACTTCATTGAAAAATTCGCGCCGCACCTGACGCGCGAAGTGATGGCCAAGGCCATCCAGTGCCACAACAAGCAGGAACTGGAAGAGCTGTTCGACGGCGTAGAACTACCGGTTCACTGATCGGCTTACTTCACCTCGGTAACAGCAAACTGTTGCCGAGCGCCCCCCACCAGAATCTCCACCTCATCCCCTTCGAATTTGCCCAACAGGCTTTTGCCCAAGGGCGAGCGTGGGGTGATGACGGTCACCGGTTGCCCCACCACATCGACCTTCAAGCCTGCGCCGTCCGGCGCCAGGAATAGCCACTGCTGGCGATCGTTTTCATCTGCCAACCCCAGTAATGCGCCCACTTCGATGCCGCGCTGGTCATCGTAGGCCCGCAGTTGCATGTTCTGGCAGAGCGTCAGCGCCTGCCGGATCTCCTCGACGCGTCGGGCCTGGCCGGCTGCCAGGTAAGAAGCCTCCAGGCCCAGGGTGTCGTACTTGTTCTCGGCGATGTTTTCTTCGTGGGTCGCGGTTTCGTACGCGGTTTGCGCAGCGCGCTGGGCGATATCGAGATCGACCGCGAGTTTGTCCAAAACCAACTGGTGAACGGCGTGTTTATTCATGGGCGGCTTTCGTGATCAATCGCAAAATTGCAGGACGTTGGCCCGGCTCTTGTCGTTGGGGGCGTTCTGGTCCTGTTGCAGCCAGAACTGGCATTTGGGGTTGGACAGGTTACGCGGGTTGTTGCGGGCCTGGTCCAGGGTTTGCTGTTGCTCCTGCTTGCGCAGGTTCTCCTGGTACTGCTCGAACATCCGGTTCGGCGGCTCCGGTGCAACCACCTCCGGCTTGCCCAGTTGCTGCACCACTCGGGCCACCGGCGCCACGGTTTGCTCGGGCAGGTAGCGGGAAGCCAGCCACACGCTCAGCACAATGGCGATAAACCCCAGCCACAGGCCGAAGGCCACGGCGATACTGAGCTTGAACAGCGAGAACGAACGATCAGACATGGTGGCCTCCTGGCAGGCACGTGCGGCATGGCGCCGATTGTCCCACAGCCGCGCGCAGAATAATCGCGATCAACCCTTCTGTATCGAGGCATTTATACGGACAATCGAGCCTTTGAGCGTTGGAGCCCGGAATGAAAGCCCGCTGGGATATTTTTTGCAGCGTCGTCGATAACTACGGCGACATCGGCGTGACCTGGCGCCTGGCCCGGCAATTGGTGGCGGAACAAGGGTGTGCGGTGCGCTTGTGGGTCGATGACCTGCGGGCGTTCGAACGCATGTGCCCCGAGATTGATGTGCAGGTGCACCAGCAATGGCAAGAGGGCGTCGACGTGCGCTACTGGCCCTCCGACTGGCCGGCGACCGACGCGGCAGACGTGGTGATCGCTGCGTTCGCCTGTCAATTGCCGCCTGACTACATGGAGGCGATGGCCGCACGCGACCGCACGCCGCTGTGGATGAACCTGGATTACCTGAGCGCCGAAGACTGGGTGGTCGGCTGCCACGGTTTGCCCTCGGTGAAATTCAAGGGCGTGCAAAAGTACTTCTTCTTTCCCGGATTCCGTCCCGGCACCGGCGGTTTATTGCGTGAGGCGGGGCTGCTGGAACAGCGCGATGCCTTCCAGCAAGACGCCGCCGCCCGGCAGCAGTTTCTGCAGGCGCTTGGGGTTTTCCCGGTGGACGGTGCGCGGATGATGTCGTTGTTCGCCTATGAAAACGCCGGGCTGGCCAGTTGGCTCGACGTGCTGGCGGCCGATGGGCGCGCCACTCATCTGCTGGTGCCGGAAGGGCGGATCCTCGGAGATGTGCAGGGCTGGCTGGGGGTCGAGTCATTGGAAGTAGGTGATGTGCACCGGCGCGACGGGTTGACCGTGCAAGTGCTGCCGTTTGTGCGCCAGGAGCAATACGACCGGCTGTTGTGGTGCTGCGACTTCAACGCCGTGCGCGGCGAAGACTCGTTCGTGCGGGCGCAATGGGCCGGGCGGCCACTGTTGTGGCATATCTATCGCCAGGACGAAGACATTCACCTGGACAAGCTCGATGCGTTCCTTGAGCTGTATACCGAAGGTCTGTCTCCGGCTGCGAAAGTCGCGTTGGTCGGCCTTTGGCAGGCCTGGAACGCTGATGGCGATATGGCACTTTGCTGGAAAATGCTGCTGGAACACTGGCCGGAAGTGACCGCGAACGCCGAGAAATGGGCTCTGGAACAAGGCTCGCGGACCGATCTTGCGACGGCGCTGGTACAGTTTTATGTAAATTGGATATGATACGCGACCTTGATTTTTGTAAATCCCATCCAAATTTCGGATATTCGCAATGAAAACTGGTAAAGAACTGAAACCCGGTACAGTGATCCGTCTCGAAAACGACCCTTGGCTGGTTCAGAAAGCTGAGTTCACCAAGTCTGGTCGTAACAGCGCAATCATGAAGACCAAGCTGAAGAACCTGCTGACCGGTTACAAGACCGAGATCGTCTACAGCGCCGATGACAAACTGGACGACGTGATCCTCGACCGCAAAGAAGCGACCCTGTCCTTCATCAGCGGCGACACCTACACGTTCATGGACACCACCGACTACACCATGTACGAGCTGAACGCTGAAGACATCGAAGCCGTTCTGCCGTTCGTGGAAGAAGGCATGGAAGACGTCTGCGAAGCTATCTTCTTCGAAGACCGTCTGGTTTCCGTAGAGCTGCCGACCACTATCGTGCGTAAGGTTGCCTACACCGAAGGTTCCGCTCGCGGCGACACTTCGGGCAAGGTGATGAAGCCTGCCAAGCTGGCTAACGGTACCGAACTGCAAGTAGCCGATTTCATCGAAATCGACGACCTGATCGAGATCGACACCCGTGAAGGTGGTTCGTACAAAGGTCGCGCCAAGAAGTAATTCTTGCGCCACCGGTACGATAAAAAAAGCCCGACCATGAGTCGGGCTTTTTTGTGGGTGCCGGTTTTTACTTCAAGTGTTGCTTCAGTTCCTCGGACGCCTGCAGCAGCGCCGAACGAACCTCCGGTACCTGGCTGACGACATTCAGCAAACCGTAGTCATGGATCATGCCGTTGTAGCGCACGGCGGTCACCGGTACACCGGCTTCATCCAGCTTGCGGGCATAGGCTTCGCCTTCGTCACGCAGCACGTCCGAGCCTGCGGTCTGAATCAACGCAGGTGGCAAACCCTTGAGCTGCGCGGTGCTTGCCCGCAGGGGCGACGCATAGATCTCGGCGCGCTGGTTGGTGTCGGTGGTGTAGTTGTCCCAGAACCACTTCATCATGTTGCGGGTCAGGAAGTGGCCTTCGGCAAACTGGTTGTAGGACCCGGTGTCGAAGTTGGCGTCGGTCACCGGCCACAACAGCAGTTGGAACTTGATTGACGGAGTGCCCCTGTCCTTGGCCATCAGGCTGACCACCGCTGCCATGTTGCCGCCGACGCTGTTGCCGGCGACGGCCAGGCGTTTGCCATCGACGTTGATCTCGCTGCCGTGTTCGGCCACCCACTTGGTTGCCCCGTACGCCTGGTTGATCGCCACAGGGTAGTGCGCTTCAGGTGATGGCGTGTAGTTGACGAACACCGCCGCCGCTCCCGACCCCACCACCAGGTCACGCACCAGGCGCTCGTGGGTCGGGAAATCCCCGAGTACCCAGCCACCGCCGTGGAAGAACATGAACACCGGCAATGTGCCCTTGACCCCGGCCGGACGCACGATGGTCAGGCTCAGCGGCTGGCCATCGACTTGAATGGTCTTCTGGCTCACGTCGGCCTTGGGCAGCGTCAGTTTCACGCCTGACTGTGCACCTGTCAGCACCGCACGGGCTTCCCTGGGCGTCAGTTGCTCCATCGGTTTGCCGGTGCCGGCGTTCAGTACATCGAGAAACGCCTGGGTGTTGTGTTCCACGTCACCGCTGGCCGCAAAGGCATTGGTGATCGAGAAGGCGAGCAGGGTGCCGGTGAGTACTTTGCCAAATGTGTTCATGTTCTTCTCCAAAAAACCGCGTGGGTCAGACGGTTACGTGCAGGCGTACATCGACGTTGCCACGGGTGGCGTTGGAGTAAGGGCAGACCTGGTGCGCAGCGTCGACCAGGCTTTGCGCGTCGTCCTGGGCCAGGCCGGGCAAGCTGACGTGCAGGTCGATGTCCAGGCCGAAACCGCCGGGGATTTGACCGATGCCGACGTGGGCAGTGATCGAAGCGTCATCCGGGATTTTGCGTTTGGTCTGGCTGGCGACGAATTTCAGGGCACCGATGAAGCAGGCGGAGTAACCGGCGGCGAACAGTTGTTCCGGGTTGGTGGCCTGGCCACCCGCGCCGCCCAGTTCTTTTGGCGTGGAGAGTTTTACATCGAGGATGTTGTCGCTGGAAACAGCACGACCATCACGGCCGCCGGTGGCGGTGGCTACTGCGGTGTAGAGAGCTTGCATGGTGATTTCCTCGTCAGTCTTTGCGCTAAATGTTTGCGCGCTAAGTAAGTGGCGAGTTGAATGTATCGCGCTAATAGTTAGTGCGCAAGATATATTTGGAAAATATTTTGCGTGCTTTGATAGCCAGGCATTGCACAAACAAATGTGGGAGCGGGCTTGCTCGCGAATGCGGTGTGACAGTCACTAGATGCATTGACTGATCCACCGCATTCGCGAGCAAGCCCGCTCCCACATTTTTGATGCGTGGTGCCTTTAGAGGGAGACTTGCAGGTTTTTTCGCAGTGCCAGTAAATCGCCCTGCAGCTTGCGCAACTGCTCGATGTCCAGCCCGCTGGCGCCCAGGATGCACTGTGGAATATCCATGGCTTTGTCCCGCAGGGCGCGCCCGGCCTCGGTCAATTCAACCACCACCACGCGCTCGTCTTCGCGGCTGCGGGTGCGGCTGAGCAGGCCTTCGGCTTCCAGGCGCTTGAGCAGCGGCGTCAGGGAGCCGGGATCCGTCAGCAGGCGATTGCTGATTTCGCCTACGGTCAAGCCATCCTCTTCCCACAGCACCATCATGGCCAGGTACTGCGGATAGGTCAGGCCGAGGGCTTGCAGCAGCGGTTTGTAGACCTTGGTCATCAACAACGAGGTGGAATGCAGGGCAAAACACAGTTGGTTGTCGAGCAACAAGGATTCGCAGGTATCGAGGGGCTTGGTCATGGCAGTGCCTTAAAACGTGTCTGGTTTCGAATCTAGCGGGCAAATCTTTAACGCGCCAGACAATTCTGTCCGGCCGGTCAACCCAGGCCGCTTTGCAGTGCCAGGTCCCAGGGCGGCACAGGGCTGAAGCGCGCCTTGAGGTATTCCAGCAACAAGCGGCTGCGGGCGTTGGCGTGTTGCTCTAGGCGTAGCGCATAGATGCCCGCGGTTTCAGGCGTCGGCAGGCCGTTCTCGCAGAACAGCGGGACCAGTTCACCGCGCACCAGGTATTCACTGGCGAGCCAGGTGGGCAGATGCGCAACACCCAGTCCGGCCAGCGCGCCTGAAAGCAGGGCTTCGGCGTTATTGGCGCTCATGCGAATGCGCTGCGGGCGGTAGGTGGATTTGCGCCCATCGAGCTCAAAACGCCAGGCGAACATCGGTGCCAGGCCTTCCCAATCCAGGCCGTCATGCTCGCTTAACTGGCTGGGATGGGTCGGCGTGCCACGGCTTTTCAGGTAGGCCGGGCTTGCGCAAGCGATACGCACGATGCTGGCCAGTGGCGTGGCAATCAGCCGGGTGTCGACGATATGCCCGGCCCGCAGCACCAGGTCGACCTTGCCCAGATGCTCGCCCTGCATGTCGACAAAGCTGTCGATCAAGTGCAGGTGCACGTCCAGTCCCGGATAGACGTTGAGAAAGTCAGCGATGGCAGGCGCCAAATGCCGCCTGCCGAAAGCCGCCGGTGCGTCCACGCGGATCAAGCCTTCAGGCGCATGACTCAGCGACACCGCCTCGGCCCGCGCCAGTTGCAGCTCGCTGACAATCCGCCGGGCGCGCTCGGCAAACGCCAGGCCGGCGGGCGTCGGCACCACCGCATGGGTGCTGCGTTGAAACAGCCGGCTACCCACCGAGCTTTCCAGGCTGTCGATGCGCCGCGCCACGGCCGAGGGCGTGAGCGGGTGACGGCGCGCGGCTGCGGAAAAGCTGCCGGCTTCCAGTACGTCGAGAAACAGGCTCAGTTGATCGGTCAATGTATTGGGGTTCATCAGCGTCTGCTTGTGCGAGATTGGCACAGCCATTGTGCGTTGCTGTGCGTTTCCGCACCAGAGCGGACTGCGTAGCATGCAAAGCCTGGGAACAGCAGGAGCGAGCGGGTGGCAGATTTAGCGTTGTATTTAATGCTGGGCGTAGCGTTGGGCACGGTCGGTGGCTTGTTCGGCATCGGCGGCGGGCTGATTGCCATTCCCGTGCTGGGGGTATTTTTCGGCCTCGACCAGCAGATCGCCCAAGGCACGGCCCTGGTGATGGTGGTGCCGAATGTGATGCTGGCGTTGTGGCGTTATCACCAGCGCAACCGGATTGAATTGCGTCATGCACTGCCGTTGGGCGTGATGGGTTTTTCCTTCGCCTGGCTGGGCTCGATCTGGGCGGTGGGGATCGATGCTGACGTGATGCGGGTGGGTTTTATCGCGTTTCTGCTGGTATTGGCGTCCTACAACCTGCTGCGAATGTTTACCCACAATGCACCGCCGTCAGCGCAGATGCGTTATTCCTGGCCGTGGCTTGGGGTGTTGGGCGCGGCGTCAGGCTCCATGGGTGGCTTGTTCGGGGTGGGCGGTGCAGTGGTTGCCACGCCGGTGCTGACCAGCATCTTCGGCACCAGCCAGGTGGTGGCCCAAGGGCTGTCGCTGGCCCTGGCGCTGCCGAGCACCAGCGTGACCCTGGTGACCTACGCCTGGCACCACGAAGTGGACTGGCTGATCGGCGTGCCTTTGGCCGTCGGCGGTTTGCTCAGTATCAGTTGGGGCGTGAAAGTCGCCCACGCCATGCCTGAGCGCATGTTACGCGGGCTGTTCTGCGGGTTCCTGGCGGTGTGTGCGGTGATGCTGACGTTTAAAGTTTGAAGCCTTCGAGGATGTATTCGGCGAGGCATTCGGTAATCGGCGAGGTGGTGCGCGGGTTGCGCAACAGCCGCAGGTTGACCGACGGCAGCGGCGGAAAACCGTCCGCTGTGCCCAATATGCGCAGGTCTTCGGTCACCAGGCTTTCCATATTGATCGTGACGGCCAGGCCGGCACCCACCACTGCGAGGATCGCGGCCCCGTTGGAGCTGTGATACGCCAGTCGGTACTCCTGCCCCTGGGCGTCCAGCGCGGCGCGTGCCCACTGCGTGCAAAAACTGTCGAGGCCGGAAATGGCCAGGGGCAGGGCGCTGTGCTCATCCATACAGAAGCAGGGCGCCGCCACCCACACCATGCGTTCATGGCGCAGCAGTTCGCCGATTTCATTTCCCGGTTCGCGGCTGATAACGGTCAGGTCGAGGTCCCGGCGCTGCATCAGCACCGGCGACGACTCGCAGTGCATTTCAATCTGGATCAGCGGGTAAGCCTTGGAGAAGCGCTTGAGAATCCCCGGCAAGTAGCGCATCACGTAATCGTCCGGGGTGCCGATGCGCACCAACCCGACCATGTGCGGCTCGCGCAGGGTGTTGAACACCTCGCTGTGCAGCTTCAGGATCCTGCGGGCATAGCCCAATAGCACCTGGCCCTCCGGAGTCAGCCGCACCTGGCGACCATCGCGCTCGAACAACTTGCGCTGCAACACATCTTCTTCCAGGCGTTTCATCTGCATGCTCACCGCCGACTGGGTGCGGTTGACCTGCTCGCCGGCGCGGGTAAAGCCCCCTTGATCAGCGATGGCGACGAAGGTGCGCAGCACCTCGGTGTCGATACTCGGGTAGCTGGACAATTGATCAATCTCCGAGATGTATTGCATAAGAAACATTCGTTGGATTGATCATAGCGCCAGGCACAGACTTCAGTCATCCCCACTGGAGGGCGAGATGATGAAAGGTCAAAGAGGCTTTGTACTGATGGCGAAGCGGCCGTTTTCCGGGCTGCTTCAACTGGGTTCCCGGTGGATGGCCGTGCACCGTGAGCGTCAGCTGTTGATGAGCATGAGCGATGAGGCGCTCAAGGACATCGGGCTCAACCGTGGCGATGTCGAGCAGGAAAGCCGCCGGCATTTTTGGGAAGACCCGCTGCGAAAATGACTCGGGATGCAGTAGGGTGGTTCGCGAGCACACAAGGAGATGCCCATGCCCGCAGAACTGTCCTTTTCCCTCAAGCAGGCGCGACGCCTGGCGCTGGCCGCCCAGGGTTTTTCCGGGCGCCAGCCGCCGGCGTTGATCAAGGCGGCGCAGGTCAATCGCCTGGTTGAGCGTTTGGGCGTGTTGCAGATTGATTCGGTAAATGCGGTGGTGCGTTCGCACTACCTGCCGCTGTTTTCCCGTCTGGGGCATTACTCTCCGTTGATTCTAGAGCAGGCCGCCTGGAGTTCGGGGCGGCGCCGCTCGCTGTTCGAATATTGGGGCCATGAGGCGTCGTTGTTGCCAATGGCGTTGTACCCATTGATGCGCTGGCGCATGGAACGGGCGGCCCGGGGGCAGGGGATCTATCAGCAAATGGCGCGTTTTGGTCGCGAGCAGCAGGCCACCATCGCCCGGGTGCTGGGCATCGTCGAACAACAAGGCGCCCTGGGTGCGGGCAGTTTGTCGACCCGCGAGGAGCGCGCCGGCCCGTGGTGGGACTGGAGCGATGAAAAGCATGCGCTGGAATGGTTGTTCGCCGCCGGCCAGGTGACCGTCGCCGGGCGGCGGGGTTTTGAGCGTTTGTATGACCTGCCGGAGCGTGTGATCCCGGCCGACATTCTCCAGCAAGCCCCGTTGAGCGAGGCAGAGGCGCAACGCGGTTTGCTGCTGCACAGCGCCACGGCGCTGGGGGTGGGCACTGAAAAAGACCTGCGCGACTACTTCCGTCTGGACCCGGCCGACAGCCGTGGGCGCCTGGCGGAGCTGGTCGAGGATGGGCAATTGATCACCTGCGACGTGCAGGGCTGGAAACAGCCGGCCTATTGCCTGCCCGAGCCGAAAGTCCCGCGCAAGGTGCCTGCCAGCGCGTTGTTGTCGCCGTTTGATTCGCTGATCTGGGAGCGCAGCCGTACCGAGCGGTTGTTCGATTTCCGCTATCGGCTGGAGATCTACACGCCCCAGGACAAGCGGGTATATGGCTACTACGTGCTGCCGTTCCTGCACAACGAGCGGATTGCCGCGCGCGTGGATCTGCGGGCGGAGCGGGCGGCCGGACGCCTGGCGGTGCATGCCGTTCACGAGGAAGAGCCGGGGCTGGGCGAGGAGGGCATGCGCGCGCTGGCCCTGAATCTGCGGCAGATGGCCGACTGGCTCGGGCTTGAGCAGATACAGCTCAATTGCCAGCGGGCCAGTGCGGCACGGTTGCGGGTAGAGCTTTTAACGCTTGACCTGTTTTAGCGTCTCGGCGATCAGGAATGCCAATTCCAGCGACTGATCGGCATTCATCCGTGGGTCGCAGTGGGTGTGGTAGCGGTCCGACAACCCGTCTTCGGTAATCGGCCGTGCGCCACCGATGCACTCGGTGACATTCTGCCCGGTCATCTCGATATGAATCCCGCCGGCGTAAGTGCCTTCGGCTTCATGCACCTGGAAGAACTCCTTCACCTCACTGAGAATCTGCGCGAAGTCCCGTGTCTTGTAGCCGCTGCTGGCCTTGATGGTGTTGCCGTGCATCGGGTCGGAACTCCACAGCACCTGCTTGCCCTCGCGCTGTACCGCGCGGATCAGGTTGGGCAGATGGTCGCCGACCTTGTTGGCACCCATGCGCGCAATCAGGTTCAGGCGGCCCGGGTCGTTGTCCGGGTTGAGGATGTCGATCAGGCGGATCAGGTCGTCGGGGTTCATGCTCGGGCCGACCTTGACCCCGATCGGGTTGTTCACCCCGCGCAGGAATTCGACGTGGGCACCGTCAAGTTGGCGGGTGCGATCACCGATCCAGAGCATGTGTGCCGAGCAGTCGTAATAGTCGTTGGTCAGGCTGTCGCGGCGCACGAAGGCTTGTTCGTAGTTGAGCAGCAGCGCTTCGTGGGCGGTGAAGAAACTGGTCTCGCGCAGTTGCGGCGAGCTGTCCATGCCACAGGCACGCATGAAGGCCAGGGTTTCGTCGATGCGGTCGGCCAGTTGGCTGTACTTCTCGGCCAGGGCGGAGTTGGCGATGAAGTCCAGGTTCCACTTGTGCACCTGGTGCAGGTCGGCAAAACCGCCCTGGGCAAACGCCCGCAGCAGGTTCAGGGTGGCGGTGGACTGGTGGTAGGACTGCAGCAGGCGGTCCGGATCGGGCACGCGGCTTTTTTCGTCGAAGCCGATACCGTTGACGATATCGCCGCGGTAGGCGGGCAGGGTGATGCCGTCGATGGTTTCATCGTTGGAAGAGCGCGGCTTGGCGAACTGGCCCGCCATACGCCCGACCTTGACCACCGGGCAGCCGGCAGCGAAGGTCATCACAATCGCCATCTGCAGCAGCACCTTGAAGGTGTCGCGGATTTTTGCCGCCGAGAACTCGGCAAAACTCTCGGCGCAATCGCCGCCTTGCAACAGGAAGGCGCGACCCTGGGTCACCTCGGCAAACTGACGGCGCAACTCACGGGCTTCACCGGCAAACACCAGCGGCGGATAGCTCGCCAGGTTTTGCTCGACCTGCGACAAATGCGCGGCGTCAGGGTACTGGGGTTGTTGCTGGATCGGCAGGGCGCGCCAGCTGTCGGGGCTCCAGGGTTGGCTCATCATGAACTCGAGTGATTTGCGGTCGGGCCGTCATGTTATCAGCAATTAGTACGTGACCTGCTGCCGCCGGTTCGCCCACAATCCCGGCTTTCCCGTTGGCACGCCGTTAGGAGTTGCAATGTCTGAGGAGCGCGTCGAGCGCCTGCTGGCCGAGGTCCATGATGACTTCGGCATGATCCGCGTGCTGGAAGTGGCCGATTACCGCTTTCTCGAGTTTGGCGATGCCATCGAGCAGAGTTGTGTGTTTACTGCTGACCCGAGCTGGTTGGAGTATGACTACACCCGCGCGATGCTGATTGGGGCGTTGTGCCATGAGCAGCCGGAGAGTGCGTTGTTCCTGGGCTTGGGCGCTGGGACGTTGACCCAGGCCTGTCTGAAGTTTTTGCCTTTGGAAGATGTTGAGGCCATCGAACTGCGGCCTGATGTGCCGCGTCTGGCCATTGAGTACTTGGGGCTGGATGATGATCCTCGGCTGTATATCCGCGTTGGGGATGCGTTGGAATTGCTGCCTTCGGCTGAGTCGGCGGACCTGATTTTTGTCGACCTGTATACGGATGTTGGCCCGGGCGTTGGGCATCTGGCTTGGACGTTTTTGGAGAACTGCCAGAAGAAGCTGAACCCGGGGGGGTGGTTGGTGATTAATCAGTGGGCTACGGATGATGGGAAGCCGTTGGGAGCGGCGTTGTTGCGTGGGTTGTATCACCGGCATTATTGGGAGTTGCCGGTGAAGGAGGGGAATGTGATTTTGCTGGTGCCGGCGGATCTGGATCAGGTGCTTGATGTGGCGGCGTTGTCTGCGCGGGCTGAGGCGTTGGCGCCGCGGTTGGGGTATTCGTTGCAGTCGCTGATCAAGGCGATTCGGCCGGCTACGTAGGGTTTTGATTGTGTACATATCCGTTGCTGCGGTAACGGCCGCTTATGGTTC